>VSNQ01000058.1:2389-26514 GCA_009774395.1 Lachnospiraceae bacterium | reverse complement strand
CGCCAAAACGGAGCTATCAACGGAGGCAAAACAACGTGCCTCATATATTCGAGGCAATGTTCACGGATTCAGGTTTATCATATGCATATACTGCAATTTCAGAAAGAGCGTTGCTGCTTGTACCAGCTTCAATCTTGTCTTTCAATACCGGAACTACTGAGATTTCACGTTTTGTTATCTCAAAGCCTTGATTTTCGCCTATCTGGAAATCGTCCAATGGAGCGTATACACTATTTCCTTCAAAATATGCATATAATGTATATTTACCGCCATTTATCGCTTTGTCAGCATCAATATAACCGTAGTTTGCATTATCATAATCAAACCATTTATACTCTAATGCAATATCCGATACCAATTCACCAGTATTCCTATTATATACGGTAACTGCTCCTGTTGGAACCGCAAACGGCATACCGTCATATACCTTTGTCATCGTGCCGATTAAAGATTCATCTACCTTTAACTCAAGCGGCGTTGTTCCCATTGCTTCTACTGTGACGTCAATATAATTGCTAGGATAATACTTACGAACCGTACCATCTTCTGTTTCGACCATGTCATATCCCTGATAATTTCTCTGTAATATATCATATATAGGATAATCGCAATACAAAACATTTACGCCAAAGCTGATTCGATAATGACCACCTTCAAGGAATTTTTCAGAACCATCTACTTCTTTCCATTCTTTCGTGATATTATCCTCACGCTCTACCAGTGGTTCTAAACTGTACTGCTCTCCATACACCCAAAGACTAAGCAGTTCATCCTCAACAAGTTTACTTAATTCATTGCCGTCTGCTTTTTTCACAGTCTTTGTAAGTGTTTCTGTCATCTTATTTATAAAGTCATAAATATTTACATCGCTATAAGCCGTAACCTTATTTCCTTCTGTACCGGTTGCAACTTCCGCAGCGATCTTCTGACGCTCTATCTCATAAATAAGCTGTACATCTTCTGCAGATTTCTCATGTTTTGGATCGACATAAGAGATTACCAGCATATATGTGCCTGACTGTACAGGAGAAACAAAGTTTTCAGTAGTTCCATCAAAATATGTATACTGGAAATCATAAATTTCATCTTCACCCTGAACATATTCTGTTCTCACTATATTGCCAGCTTCATCTTTTATTTCTTTTTTCTCTGCTTGATACCATCTATAAGACAGCCCCTCACTAGAATTATCTACGGTTGCTTTCTTATAGCTTGCCCTATCTTCATAAAATGGGGTATAGTCAAAAATCTTTTTCCAAACGCCGTCCGTACACTCTGTATACTTGGTTATATCAATCACTGCGTTTGTCTTAGTGATGGTCAAATCAACAGCATACTTGCTTATCGTTTCCGGTGTAACATCAACCTTATAATTTGGTACTGCGCTGTTGGCTCCATCATTAATATCCAACGCCTTATCTTCCCAGCCACCACCATAATATACCGCCTTGTTACCGGAAAATACAACTCTGTACTTAGCAAGTTCACTATCGCCGATAAGTTTCTCATCCTGCTCTACTGTTCTGTATTCATCATATTCAAGTTTTCCGTCTTTATCTTTTTTAGGATTGCCCTCCTCATCAAGTTTTACCTCGGAAACCTGAAGTTCAAATACAGGTTCATAGTATTGTGTTTCATTCTCTTTATTATAAGAAACACCCCAGCCTGTCTTCTTATCAAATTCGCTTGCTGTCAACTGTGTATCGCCAGTGGTCTTAAAGAGGTCGTATGTTACATCCTGAAGAATGTCTGCTACGGTCTTACCATCTGTATACTCTGTGTTTGCAAGTGCAGGTTTAATATAGATAGATACAGGATTTATTGTAACAGGAATATTGGTCTTGATAATATTATCTTTTTCCCCATTAGAACATTCTTCATATCTGCCTGTTCCATCTGTGTAGGTTAAGAGCACATAGTATGTTCCTGCGTCAACCGGCGTAATTTCTTTTCCATCCGCATCCACAAGCACATTTCCATCTGCATCCAGCCACTGCGCAGTAATCCCCTCCGCAGGAACTTCTATATCGACTTCATCGCCATTCTCATCGTTATAGAATACTCTTACTGTATAATCCGTTCCTACTACTGGCAGTTTTACTTCATCCCCATAGGTAAATTCAATATTTTTAGGAAGTGTAACTTCCATTTCTGTATGAATATCACCTTTGAGATTAAGGTCAATAACGCCGAGATCTTTTACTGTGTAGTTTGCATCCGTCAACTCTACACTAACTGTGTAACTATAATCCTTGCCCTTTTCAAACAAAGTAGTTTCGTCTGTAATTTCAGTTCCTGATACAGAATCCTTCACCACTATCTTAACGTCTTTGACATAAACTTCTTTGTTCCATGGTTTGGATAACACTACCAAGTTACCATCATCATCATATTCATACGTATTCTCTTTCTCATTAAAAAGAATATATGATTCTTTAAAGTTTTTCACAAAATCAGCAATTGTAGAACCAACTTCCGGAGCGCCCTCATAATTAATATTTAATTCTACCTGCTTAATTTCAAAATCAATGCTTACATTCTCTGCTGCTGTACAAACGCCGTCGATTGCTGCGAGCGAAATAACCAGCCTGTAACTGCCCGCATCCTTAGGTGTTTCACCTGCTGGCAAAGCTGTAAGTTTATCCTCTGCACCTTCCTGCTTTTCTACTTTATTCCACTGAAAAGCCAGTTTATTCAAAAGATTTTTATTTACTTGATCGCCAACCTTAACAGAAATAATTGTCTGACTTTCGCTTTTTAGAATGTTATTGACAAAGTTATCAAATAATTCTCCTTCGGGGTCATAACTTCCCGATACCACACCATCCTTATAGTTCAGATTACCTGACGGAAAGTTAGATTCTAAAGCAGACTTATCAATAACAATCTGTGCCGCTGCGAGTTCTGCATTCACATCCGCAGCTTCACCGTCTGCTTCTACTTCACTCGTTGCTTCCACTACAGCCTCAGTACTTTCTTCTGCTGCAGTCGCGGTCGTTTCCGTTCCCTGATTCTCTGCAACGGTTTCAGAGGGTGCTTCTTCTGTCGTAGACGCCTCTGTACTCGTGCCTTCTTCCTTGGATTCTTCCTTGGATTCTTCCGTTTGAGCGGTTTCTGCCTTAGACTCATCGTTCTTAGACTCCTCCGCCTTCGTGGTTTCCGTACTCTGTCCTTCTGTTTCCTTCTTTGCTTGTTCCTCGGAATTGCCATCAGCCGTCGGCGCATCTTCCGACGCAGGGGACACTTCTGAAGGCTCGGAACTATCAGCCGATCCCGCATCACTTGAATCGTCTGAAGGTTCTGCGCCTTCTGCTGTCTCCACGATAGCTTCCGTTTCCGCGTTCTCTGCTGCAAGCGCTGTCGCCGGCGTTGATTGGAATATCATCGCCACACTTAGGATCACAGGCAGAGCACGTTTAAACAGCTTTCGTTTAAACATTCTCATTTCCTCCTTATGAAATTAAAATATAACAACAACAATAGCTCCGGCATCCATAAAGGACATGAACGCCTAATTGTCATTATATTCCTAATTGAAGGATATGTAAACAATTTCATGCATTCTTTTTTCTATTTTGTGGAACCTTACATCTTTTTTGTGCAAAATTCGGCATTTTGACAAATGAAATCTGGAAAATTGTGCATTTTATGGATAATACTTCCTGTTATTTCCTTATTATATATTGTTCTGTTTGCATGGAAGGAAAAATATTAGCAGCATATTTCTTCGCCCAAGCCCAAAAAAGAGCCGATTTCTCGGCTCTTTTAAATATCAATTAAAGACGCAATGCTTTTTTCCAGCCGTTCAAACTGACCTGATGCATTTTGAATTGACTGCAAATCAAAGGCAATATATTCATAAATACCACGCAGATCAGACTTTGCCTCTGGTGTCATTCTGATTTCATAAATCATAAATCGTATTCCTTACGGATATCCGCAAATACCTCTGTCGCCGGAATTGTGCGGACAAGAGCAATACATTTCTTCCATGGTTTATATTTATTTTACCGCTGAAATTGTAAGCTGCTCAAATGTATTATCTTCATCAAATATTACCTTGCATTGTACATAATAGTGCTGTGCATCCAGCTCCATTACGGCTTTTCCGTTTACCAGCGCCATTTGTTCAATTCTATCTCCTCGTTCATCCTCTAAGCGAAACATACTTTGTGAAGCAGACGGCTGTGAAAGCAGAATTTCATAATTTCCCTGCGGTATATTGGTAATCCACCCCGTGTAAACCACTTTCCCGTCTTCTGTAACAGACAGATTCATATCGTCCATAGCAAAAACCTCACTTGCCGGGAAGCTGCTAATATCGTATATTTCTATATTGTATCCAATCCATGCCTTTTCCTGCAAAATCGCAAGGCTTTTCTTGACTGAGTCAAAGATGCTATATCCTTCGTAAATTTTTGGCGAATATGCATGATAAAAATCATACAAGAATCCTTCTTGGGGAATTTCTGGTTCAAGGCTCAATTCCTTATTACCCCCCCCCACGTATTCAAAATTTTGAGGATACTGTGTTTTGTTAAGCACTGCATATTTTCTTCCAAGGCTTAAAATACGGACTGCGTTATCTTCTGCGCTTGCCCATCTTCCGATTCCTATTTTATTCCACTCCACGGGATAACGGGAAATGCCGCCGGGCGCCCAGCAGGTATAATCATCATAGATGCAGTCCTCAATCTGGATTCCCTGCTGCCTGCACCATTCTTCCGCTGCCAGCCTTGTGTCCCTTTGCGAATTTGTATAAATCACATCTAAAAAAATCGTTTCCGCAATCTGATTTACCCCAATCAATACGATTACGGCAGTAAAAACCGCTTTGGCAATGGTATTTTGCCGCATATAACGGCTTGTCCAGAACTCTGTTATCCCCAAACCGATAATTATAATAAAACAAATATAGAAAGAATACCCCCAACGGATAAATGCCCTGTTTTGCAGACACATCCCAATCATAGAAAGAAGCCCCATACTTAGCACCGATAAATCTTTCTTCCTACAGGTTCGCATTGCCCACAACCCTACAGCCAACAGCGGCACACACAAGATTCCCGCATGGGACAAAAATTCCATACAGTATTCATAAACATTATCCCCAAACGTATTATTGCCTGCATACCCGCCAACAACATGGTTGATAGACTCCGCAATTACTGGCAGCAAGCCAAGCAAATTGGGGGATATCAAAACAAGCGACAACAAAACACTTCCAATTGCAAAAAATCCCTCCTTTACAATCTCCAGAAAGCGCAGCCTTTTGATATGCATTTCACATTCCGCACAATAATTTACAATAACCACCACCGCAATCAATCCGCAGATTACCATGCCATTCCACTTTTCCAATGTTGCCGCCGCTGCAAGAAATGACATTGCAAACAGCCATTGCAACCGTTTTGTGCCACGCAAATAGGCAAATGCCGCCAGCATTGCAAGGCAGCCAAGCAGTGCCGTTACAGTATCTCCTGTAATACAGTGTGCTGTCTGCACAAAGGGCGGAAAAACGGCTGCCATGCAGCTTGCCACAGTTCCCGCATGGCGTTTCAGATAATTTCCTATGAAAAAAATACATACCACAATCCCTGCACTAAGCAGTGCAATATAAATTCTCCCGATATAATAGCACCAAACTGTGGAAAATTCTATATCAAATATCGAACAAATTATCTCATATCCTTTAAAACATATCGACAATATTTTATGCGATACCTGCGCCGGATAAAATACAGCCTGCGACATCAGGCTTCCCTCCTGCGCCATCCGCATAGGTTCACGAACCATATTTCCTTCGTCTGGATGAAATGTCACACCGTTTCCCCACCAGAAGCCAATCAGTCGAACAGCCAGCGATACCAACACTGCTATTATCAAAAGCAGTTTATCCAAAAGCACTTTATCCGTTTTCATTAAAAAGCTGCCAAATTCCTTATTATTTCGATAACTTCTGGTTCTGCCGCGATCCCAATTTTTTGTGCAAAAATATACTGTAATTAGCACTGCTGATATCATTGATATTACACTAAAATAAATCCCGTTTCGTGTTATCCCCCAGCCAATTGCCCAAAACGCCTGCCGCGAATAGCCGATATAATAAGAGTACGCTCCAATTGACATGACCAAATTTGCCAATGCGGATACTATCAAGCATTTAGCAAACAGTTTATTTTTACTGCGTACCTTTTGAACAATCGCCGCCGGAATTATACTATCTATAATCCAAAACAATACAGCCACTTTTTTCGCCCCTATCTTCTAACCAAACACTAAATAACGCATCCATTTGACTTGTCTGAATGTCCATCTGCGGATTCAGATAATCTTGACGTAAGGCATTGCCCTTTATGCCTTTGCCTCCTACGCCTGCGATTATCTTCTTTGCAGCGGAACATTGAAAGGAAATCTAATCATTCGTGAGTATAAAACAAATATTTCCGAAATATCAAAGTTCCAACAAGCAGTACCCCGAAATACAGCACAATTCCCAACAGTATCTTAATCCCGATGCTGTATATCGCATAAAACGGAAAATCAATATGCGTCAATACCCAATACATTACCAAACCGGACGCAAGAAACGGAACTGCCTGTATAAAATATCGCTGTATCGGAAGTTTATGACGGACGGCGATACATTGGTACATGCACACGGTCATTTCCGCCGCAAACGTTCCTAATGCCGCGCCAAGCGACTGCAATTGCGGTATCAGCAGCAAATTCAATACTATATTGACTGCAGCTCCCAAGCAGACAGAAGACACATAGACTTTATCGTATCCCCTTGGGATCAAAAACTGCACACGGATAATATTGGCAAATGCCACAAAGATATTGCTGGGCAGAAGCCATTGGTATAAGATAATACATTTTTCAAATCCGCTGCCATAGTAAACCGGCACAAACTCCCTTGCTACGGACATTAATCCAAAACATATCGCTGTAGAGGAGAACAGCGCAAACAAAATCGACAAATCAATATAACGCGCACTCTGTTCCTCATCTTTATTCGCCCATAAATTCGACATACGCGGCAGCATTACGCCTTCCAAAGCAAAAATAAACGCTCCTGGTATCTGACAAATCCCTTCACAAGCTTCATACAATCCTACTTCCGTCTTAGAACTAAGCATTCCAAGCATTACTTTATCCATTACCGTATATAAACTCACTGCCATTAGCGGAATAAATAATATAATATTCGGTTTTGCGTGCGCGATAATTTCCCGCCATCCGACTTTTACAAAACGCACATATTTATAAAGGCTTGCCCACATAATTAACTGTGAAGCCGCAATACCTGCCACATTTATCAGTGTATAAATATACACATCTGTGCGTTGTCTGACAAACAAAAAAATTGCGGCTGTTGTTAATATTTGCACGCCGATATTTCTTAAAACAATAATATTAAACTTTTCCAGCCCCGCAAACAGCCAGTTAATATCCAAGCCTGCCGAAATAATGTATCCAAGCAGCAGCCAGCCAATCACCTTATCTCCGCACAGAAATGCCGTATAGAATATATACAGTGCAATCATTATCGCAGAAGTTCCCATTTGAAAACAATATATTCCTGTAAACTTCTTATTTAATTCTTCTGCATTCTCCCGCGCCATAGCAATTGATCGGTTGCCGTAGCTGTTGACCCCCAGCATTGCAAACATCACAAAATACGCCGCTATCGAATAAGCATAGGAGTAGACGCCTCTGCCATTTGCTCCCAGCACCCTCGAAATATACGGCGTTGTAATAAAAGAAGTGAAAAGTTTCAGTACCTGATAAGATGCATTGTATATAAAATTGCGTTTCACTTTGGACATCTATTATACCTCTGTATGATCCGATTCCACTATCGTTGCATTTTCGTTAAAGTTTAGCCTTTGGCTTCCCGTTATACTAAGCGTCGAAAAGACTGACGCTAAGTATAATAATATGCACACAGCCGCACAAAGGAAAATTGCCGCTTTGCGGTGTGCGGCTGGCGCAACGAAACGGCAAATCTTTTTGCCGTTCAGTATACTACTTTTCTGAAATTACCCGAAGCCAATCTTGCACAATTGACGCAATCCCCAATGTGTTGCTTCTGTTCTCACTCTGTTTTCGATAATATTGATTCTTTTCTTTATCCTTTAAGAGCATTAAAATAGCATCTGCCAATTTTCGTTCTGCGGTTTCTAAAGGCTCCGTTCCCTTATACATTACACCGCTGCACACGGGTGTCAATATTCCATACTGCACTTCTGTAACTTTTTTGATTGGTTTTCCCATAATATCCATTTCTGGTGCCAGCAGTTCCCTTGCACCGGAGTGAAAATCCGTCGCAACACACGGCACTTTGCAGCATAGCGCTTCTGCCAGCGAATTGGGAAATCCTTCATACATGGACGGGAGAACAAAGACTTCTGCCTGCGCAATATACCAAAAAGGATTGCTTTGAAACCCCAACAGATAAATATGTTTTTCCATTTTAAACAAATGAATCATTCTCTTTAGCATCTGCCTGCATTCGCCTGTGCCAATGATTAGTAAAACCGCCTCCGGCTCCTGTTCGACCACTTTCGTAAATGCCCGAATCAAATGCCACTGCCCTTTTTGACTATCTAAACGCCCTACCGTTACCACCCATTTCTTTCCTTTGGGAAGTTTAGCTCCCTCTGGACGATTTTGTGCGTTGTTCTGAATCTCTGCCACATCATAACCGTTTACAATCGTTGTAATCCGCTTCGCCGGAATATGGTACCGTGCTCTCATATCCTGCTCAATCTCTCTTGACACTGTAACAATTTTATCTGCGTGACGGTACACAAAATTTATCAGCGGAAAAGCACTGATGCGATACAGCAGCCCCGATTTTTTGGAGGTCATATTTAACCGCATAGAGATAATGGTTTTACAATATTTGTTTCCTGACAGCACATTTGCAATATTGGAACTGTCCAAAAAGCTAATACAGACATTGTAATGATTGTTCTTTTTTAATTTGCGTAGAACACAGGTTCTTTTTATTAACTCTCTGCAAAAATAGATTGGCGTTTTGCGGTTTCTAAAATCCGGCAGGGAAAGCGACAGAATATTTCCTTTGTAGGGATACTCTATCAACCTTTCATTATTTAACAAGATGTCAATCTCCCAATCATTGGGAAAATGGGTAACAATATTTGACAACGCTCGCTCAGCGCCGCCATCATATAATGATGCAATCGAAAATAAAACTTTCTTCATAATCTGCCCCTAAATAAACTAAAGGTGATACCCTTTTTTGTCAGCATACTGCAATATTTTTTCTAAGCGCCATAAATAATACTTCTGCATCCATTTCGTCCTGACATATGGCGTCTTGTTAATCATAATTTCCATGCTGTGAAACATCATAACGCCCTCTTTTATCCCCCTTTTCGACATCTCGCGGACAATATTTCTTAATTCCCAATATGTCATATGGGTAGGCCGCAGCCATCGGTATAAGAGCCAATGATCCGGCAGCAATCTGCCAATTATTCCCCATCTTTTCCCTAGAATCGTCACCGGTTTTTCTATAATTTTGCTGTAGTTTTCCCTTGTATGCGCCTTTTCATATATGCTGTTTTTGGCTATGGGATAAGAAGTGTGCGGTGCTTTACTGTGATCTGGCCCGCCTTTTCGTGCCCAATTTATCCCAGAAGTGACAGAGCTGTCATATTTATATCCCAATTCTCGTAGAATCTCAATGGTGTCTGTGTCTGCTCCAAACCGCGCTGCCCGATACCAAATCGGCTGCACACCTAATTTTTCTTTGATTAACGCTGTTAAATTTCTTAGTTTCTCTTTTTCTAATTCCATTGAATAGTCAAAGCATGGATATTTTGCCGTATGGCTTTCGATTTCTTTTCCCCAGATACGCTCCGGCTGAATATATTCTGGATGAAGGTGCGCCCCGATTATTGCGCCTTTTTGAACTTCCTCCCGCAATATAGCTACACAAGGCGGATAATATAACACTTCCGGTGATACGAAATATATCGGATGTACATTATATTTATCCCAAATCGGTCTTAATAATTGCGGAATTCCCTCTGTTATAGAAGTGTATTTCGGCGGAAAGTGCTTTCCCCAGTGCGGATCATTATCCATTTCTGTGTCTAATGTTACATAAATTCTTTTCATCATTTACACTCCTATCCATCGCAAATATATCCAATTCCAACGAGGCTGCCGCAATAAGCTTTGATGATCCAAGCAATTGCATAAAATACAGCATGGTATTATGCTATCTTGTATACATTTGATTTAATGTAACATCCCTGGGAGCTGCCGCATTAAGTCAAATGTATACAAGATCGTTTCATACCATGTTGCGATTTATACTACATCTTGTATAATCAAAGTTTATTGCGACACCCCCGTGTGAACAGTTCCTTACCACAAATCTTCAATATACATCTGATACCATTTCTGAAATACATAAAACGACCACAGAACGGAACTATAGATAATTTTATCCGACTGCTGCTGTTTTACAATAAGCTCCTGTACCGCGTGTGGTACAAAAATATCCTGTTTTTGGAGTATTGCCGTATCTGCGTAACGGGCAATTTCTTTTTTCAACACAGTGCGCAGCCATTTCTGCAAGGGCACGCCGAAGCCTTTTTTGGGTCTGTCCAGCAGTTCCTTGGGCACATAATCGTAAGTGACTTCTTTTAATATATATTTTTTGTCAAAACGCCGATATTTGTATGGATGTGGTATGCGAAACGATTCCTCCACCACTCTGTAATCCAACAGCGGGCAGCGCACTTCCAGCGAATATTTCATAGATGCCCTGTCTGTTTTTGCTAAAATATCATCTGGCAGATAGGTCTGCAAATCAAGCAGCATCCGGCGCTCCTGCCAGTCTGCCATTGTCAGATATTTCTCCTGCGGATACTTAATATTGTGCGCCGTTCTGCCAAGAATTTTGTCGACTTCCTCGCTGGTCACATCAATATAAAGCTGTGTCTTCGTTTCCCGTTCCCGATTATTGAGAAATGCGCGCAATTCGGACGGCATCTTCCCGCCGATCCAATCCATGCCAGGAATATGGCTGGCTATTTCGCCCATAAAATCCACGTGCTGCGCAATCCATGTTAAATCATAGGTGGTATACCCGCAAAACAGCTCATCTCCACCGTCGCCTGACAGGGATACCGTAATATCCTGCGCCGCATACTTCGATACTAACATCGTCGGAAGCTGAGAAGAATCCGAAAACGGCTCGTCGTAATAATACGGCAAATCGTCGATTAAGGCAAAAATATCCTTTTCCTCCACATAATGTTCATGGTGGTTTGTTCCCAGATATTTTGCAATTGCCGCGGAAAAAGGCGCTTCGTTGCGTGCTTTGTCATAAAAGCCTATGGAATACGTATTAATCGGGGCTTCTTTATGCTCCTGTGCAATCGCGGTTACAAGCGTAGAGTCAATGCCGCCGCTTAAAAAAGTCCCGACTGGTACATCCGCAATAAGCCTTGCAGCCACAGATTCCTGCAAAACGGATTTGAGATTACTTTTGCATGTTTGAAAATCCTGCTCTCTGTCCGCCGTGCCCTTATGATACTGTTTCATAACATTCCAATACTTGTACTTTTCGATTTCCCCATTGCAGTATTCCAAAGCCATTCCGGGAAGCATTTTATAAGTATGCTCAAAAATGCACAACGGTGCTGCCAAATATTTATTACATAAAAAGTGATTTAATACATTTTTATTGACTCTTTTTGTAAAATATGGATATTGCATAATTGGCTTTAATTCGGATGCAAATACAAAATGTCCCTGATAGGCATAATAGTATAACGGCTTTTTCCCAATGCGATCCCGTGCCAGCGTTAAACGCTCCTGCTCTTTATCGTAGAGCGCAATCGCAAACATTCCGTTAAAACGGGCAAACATTTCCCTGCCCCATTCTGCATAGGCATATAAAATCACTTCCGTATCACAGTTTGACCGAAATGTATATCCTTTCTGCTCTAGCAAACTGCGTATTTCTTGGAAATTATAAATTTCTCCATTGTATACTACAATATATCTGCCATCCTGTGACATCATTGGCTGATGACCAAGCGCCGATAAATCCAAAATCGAAAGTCTTCTCTGCGCAAGCCCAATCTCCATATTTTGGCTGCTGTGCTGCCATATTCCGCCATCGTTTGGGCCTCTGTGCGTCATTGTATTATTCATTTTCCACAGTTGTTCTTCTGTAACCTTTTTAGGGCCGATATAACCACATATCCCACACATATTTACTCTCCAATACAATCCTGTAGTATTGACAAATATCGGCTGCCAATACTTTCCCACCGAAACGCTTCTTCTATGCGGCGCAGGCTGCTGCGTCCCATAGCGGTTCTTTTCGCTTCGTCACTGCACAGTTCAATTAATGCATCCGCAAAGTTGTCCAGCGGCGCAATCACTCCATTATCTGTTACCAATTCCTTGCTTCCCTCACAGGGTGTTATAACAATCGGCAGACCGCTTGCCATTGCTTCCAATACAACATTTGGCATTCCCTCCGACAACGAAGGCAATAGAAACAAATCTGCTGCCTGATAATACCGCAGCACTTGATCTTTGTTCTTCCTTCCCTCGAAGCGGACAAGATTGCGAACTTTTGTTTCGTCCGTCAATTGTTCCAATGCTGCACGATATGGCCCGTCGCCAACAATTACCAATTGTATTTCTCTGCCTGTATTATGCATTACGCTTTCTTGTATTCTAGGCAGCTTTGGTATCATATACTGCAGCCCCTTTCCTTCAATTAAACGGGATACAAATAGAATTACAATATGATTTTTCTTTTTTTTCTTTTCGCTTGGTGTGAAAAACTGGTTATCCACACCGTTTTCAATGATATCTATTGCATACCGTTCTTCAAAGGCAAGTGCACGCTGTTTTAAGCCCTCGCTGTTTGCAAGTAAACGGCTGGCATTTTTCCAAATTTTCCTTATCATTGGCGCTAATATCAGATATAAATACCGAAAACGCTTCTGTGCTCCTGGTATATCACCGCCACCGAAACGCACAACATAAGGCAGCTTGTACTTCCTTTTTAAATGAAGCGCAAGCGGCCCGCTTGGTATTCCGAAAAATGTCAGACAAATATCATACTTTTCTTTTTTGACAAGCTGTTCTGCCTGTTTCCATGCACGGATAAGATAAGAAAACATTTCCAAAAAACTGCTTTTCTCCTTATTCTTACGCCTGCAGGGTACTCTAATAATCCGCGCACCCTCTTTTGTAATCTCACTATGGGGCAAATCTGCAAATTGCGCAGTTAATATGGTTACTTGATGCCCCTTTTGTGCAAATTCTCTTGTCAAAAAGAAGCAGGCATTTGCACCACCGCCTCCAATCGGAGGAAACTCATGTGATAGAATTAAGATTTTCATTATATTTTCCTATTCCAGATAATCTGTAATTTCCTTTACACTATAGGAAGAATCTACATGCGTGCCGTAATACGTTTTCACTAAGATCTCGCTCATTAAACCAAACACAAAAAGCAGCATTCCAATAATTATAAAAAATATCGTAAGCAACGGCGGAAAAATATTGTTGGACATTTTTCTGCCCATACAAAACAGCACAATTGACCAAATACCGCAGCCGCCGCCTGCCATTAAAAACAAAAAACCAATCCCGCCCAGCAGATGCAGTGGTCTTGTAGAATATTTATTCCAAAACCATACCGATATCATATCCACAAAACCTTTAATCGTTCTTTTCCAGTTATATTTTGTAGTACCTGATGTCCGTGGTCTATGATTTACTACGACTTCTCCAACAGAAAATCCCTTTATTTTTAAAATAGCCGGAATAAAACGGTGCTGCTCGCCGTATAAATTAATATGGTCAAAACATTCTTTTCTATAGACTTTTAAGGAACAGCCGCTGTCATGAATCCCGTCATGAATTAAAATATGCCGTAAAAAATTAGCGCCCCGGGAAGTGAATTTCTTCATTACAGTATCTTTGCGGTGTTTGCGCCAGCCGGAAACAACATCTAAGTCGTGTTGTTCCAAATATTGTATCATCATAGGAATATCTGCCGGATCATTCTGCCTATCCCCATCCATTGTTACGATATACTCGTATTGTGCAGCCTTAATACCCGCATCCATTGCCGCTGTCTGTCCAAAGTTTCTGCGCAGCTTAATATATTTCAAAGGCCGCAGCGTCCTACATACTTCTTCCGAGCGATCGGAAGAACCATCGTTAACAAAAATTATCTCATAATTATAATTGTTCGCCTCACACATCTGCTTAATCTCTTGATGTAGATTCGCAACGTTCCCTTCCTCATTAAATACAGGAACCACAACAGATATACTTGTCATGCCTAAAACCCTATTCCTTTCTCTTTCCGCAGTGTTCCGTGTTATACTAGTATAATAATATGCACAAACGCATAAGTAGGTGTCGCAACGCACGCTATAAAGGTTCCGTATTATACTAGTATAATAATATGCACAAACCGCACAAAGGAAAAATGCCGCTTTGCAGCGTGCGCAACGGAACCGCAAATCTTTTTGCTGTTCCATATAGTATAATACAAAATATCAGAATAATCCAGTTTTTACCGCAATTTCATCTTTAAATATGTTTTGATATATAACAGTTCAGGTAGGTCTGCACATTTACTGCGCTGACCGTAATAAAATGTAGTGGTTGGAGGTATCCAGCCCATCGCGAAGCGATTTCCAATGGCTGGATACGTAACAGTTCAATGGGTTATCTGAACTGTTACTTTGATATAAAATATACGACGGACTCATGGGTACTGCCTATTTCTATTACAGAATATTGTCCTGATTCTACAAGCCGATTGATAATTTCCTCTCCCTCGGATACACTCTGCCATAAGAGTACATCATTGCTCCATGCGTCGAAATCAACATTTTCATACGCTGTAAACATTACCTTTGTATTTTCTCCTGCAAACGCCAGACATTCATACATTACCTTATCGTCATAATGATAATCAATCACCACGGAATTGGTTTCCGGATAGGACTGAATTTGCTCGACTGCCTTTCTATCCTCCTGATAAACGTTTTCAACCTGCGGTATTATCACCGTAAATACGATTTCCCCCAATACAACAATTGCCATTACCATCGCCGCAAGATTTTTTTTATCCGTTTTTCCCGCCAAATACAATATCAATGCCGAAACGCAGATTGCCAGTTCCGGAAATATTGAAGAATTATAGCGTATGGCATTCAGATCCAAACAAACGGAAACCACGCAGAAAAAAATGCACGGGCATACTGCCAAAAGGAAAAAACGCCAATCCCAATTTTGCATCTTTGTTTTTTCCCTTTTTTTGCACAGAAACAATATAAAAAGTACTACTGCAAGAAGCAAATAAATGCCCAAAATCAATATATGACCGAATAAAAATTGAGAAATCATCTGTGCTAATTCTACTGTTCTGTCTAGTGCCGCCTTTGGCGTCAGGGATAGAAAGTTCCCCAAAAGGCTTGCCGTTGCAACATTGGTTGCTGTTTCATTTGCATACTTTTCCGGCTGAAAAATATATCCCATATAATCTGTCATAAAAATCACATACAACAGACCGCCGCCTATAATCGGTATTCCATAAACCGCCGCCTGCCGGATTCGTTTTCGGAGAAATAAGCCTAATACAAATGCGCCCATTAATCCAACTCCCTGTATTACAGCAAGCGGTGAATTTTTATAGGCAAGATAAAGCACAATTAACGATAGAAATTCCCATAGCAGATTTTTCTTAATATTTTCTTCCTGCCACATTATCCAATGCAGATACGTATATAAAGTCATCCATAATGTCACCAGCATATAAAACCGCACATAGACTGTCATACTTGCCGCCATTCCCGAAAAACCATAAATCGCAACTGCTAGAGCTGCCGCTGTTTTATCTTTGGCAATGCCGACTGCCAAGCGGTACAACAGCAGTTGATTCAGCAGAAACAGCAGAATATTCATGGAAACCGCACTCCATTTGCTAAGTTTTCCCTCAAAAAAGATTGCTTGTACATAGTTTAGCAGTACCATATAGGGCTGTCCTGTCAGCCACATTTTGATATTATAGCCCAACGAATCCGAAAACAGCGATTCCTCCCTTTTCACAGACAATGTACTTTTTAAATCGGAAATTTTATGCCATTTATCATAGGTGAGAAACTCTGCATCATATAATTTAATGCGCGCTGGTGTTGATGCGGAGATATAATGTGCATTATCAAATGTAAAAAATTCATCCACATAATAGCCGCTTTTCTGAATGCCCCAATAAAGCATAAAAATAAATTGTACTGCAATCACAGTGATGATTGCTATCTGCTCTTTTTTGATCGCTTTTCCCATGCTGCTCCCTCTTGTTACTGTTTGAGAAGTAAACTTCCCTACTCGATTTTGCCTGTATTATTTCCGTTTACTTCTGGTTACTCATTCTCTGTAAACCACCCCACAATCATCTTCTGCGCTGCTTCATTATAGTAGAGGTCTTCATATTCTGTTCCCTTTTTGCTTATCCTTATCCCCAAAGACAGTCCTGCCTGTGCGCCTTTGGGAGTGACTTGGCGTTTCCAAAATCCGTCTTGAAAAACTTCGGCGGCGTATTCTTCTGCCTGCATACGACGGAACAGTTCCGCACCTGAAGTTTTCTTCGTGGTTTCGATATTACGCAGGTTGTTTAGCTGTTCTGCAATTTCTGTTATCAGATATTTTTCTGCATACGGAAATAATGCTGCCTGCTGATTTGTCAAATAAAAATCAACTTTTTTGTGAAAACCTCTCGTACTCTGGCTTCGGGGGGCAGCGGCTGCCGATAATTCACTACTCTCGCCGAAGTAGAATTTCTCACGAACGCCGCCAGTATAGTCATAAATCGTTTTTAGAAAACGTTCTCCATAGCGCATATATTTATTTTCGCCGACACCAGATACTTTCAACATTTCCATTTTGTCAAGCGGCGCTTTAACACACATATCGACAAGCGTTTTATCAGAAAAAATAATATACGGCGGCAGGCTTTCCTCTCTGGCAATTTCTGCGCGAAGGCTGCGCAACAATTCAAACAATTCCAATCCTCTGGAATTTAAAATATCGGATTTGCGCATTTTGCTGTTTATGCTTGTGCCCTCTGTGCTGCTTTCCAACGAAAGTGCATTTTCTTTGGAAGCATCCGCTTTCCATTTGCGAAACATGACACTCCTGTCACCTTTTAGGACGGCATTTGCATTCGGTGTAACTTTCAAAAGCCCATATTTGTCATTGCTCGTCTGAAGCAGGTCTTCGGTCAACATTTGATTAATAATCTGTTTAATTTCTGCCTCGCGGTATGTGCTTAAGCTTGCATAAGACGTATACTCCATAACACCATACTCCCGAAGCTTTGCACGTGTTTCTCCGGCAAGCATTCCCGCAATTACGTTAATCCCATACCGCTGACGCACTTCACGGATACAGGTAATAATTTTCTGCGCTGCTTCCGTTACATCCATTTCTTCATATTCTTTCTCGCAGTTGGAACAGTTCTCGCAGCGCGGCGTTCCAGTTTCGCCAAAATACCGCAGAATATACTCACGTAGACATCTTGTTGTTAAGCAGTAATAAATCATTGCGCGCAGCCTGTCCTCGTCGCGTTCCCGAATCGCGGCAATTTCCTCCGCAGTATACTCCGGATTCTGCTCTTTATTGTCAAGCAAAAAGCGGTTAATCATAACATCCTGCGCCGAATAAAGCAGAATACATTCTGCACGCTCACCGTCGCGCCCTGCCCTTCCTGCTTCTTGATAATAGTTTTCCAAACTTTGCGGCATATTATAATGAAGAACGTAACGAACATTCGATTTATCAATTCCCATCCCAAATGCGTTTGTAGCAATCATTACAGGATATTTGTCATAAATAAAATCTTCTTGATTCTGTATGCGTTCTTCGTTCGATAATCCGGCATGGTATTTAGAAACAGGAATGCCCTCTGCGTGTAGTAATTCATACATAGATTCTACATTTTTTCGGGTAGAGCAGTAAATTACGCCGCTTTGCGTGCTGTGTTTTTTGACATAATTTATGACATATGTGTCTTTTTTTGAGGGTGTTTCTACTGCAAAATATAGATTTTTACGGTCAAATCCCGTAATAAGCACCTCTGGGCGCTGCAATCCTAACACGCAGACAATATCTTCTTTGACATTTTCTGTCGCAGTTGCTGTAAATGCGCTAAGGGTCGGACGTTTGTTTAACTGCTTTATAAACTGCACGATTTTCAGATAACTGGGGCGGAAATCCTGTCCCCATTGCGAAATACAGTGTGCTTCGTCCACCGTAAGCATAGAAATTCCGATTGTGCTTTCTACACGGTGCGCAAACTGTAAAAACTCATAGGTTTCCAGCCGTTCTGGTGCAACGTAGATAATTTTGTATTGTCCGGCTGCTGCCAGACGCAGGGCTTTGGAAATCTGGGTATCGCTAAGGGAACTATTGATATAGGCAGCGTGAACACCTGCCTGATTCAGTGCCTGTACTTGGTCTTTCATTAAGGAGATCAGCGGGGAAATTACTAAAGTAACTCCCGCAAGCAGCAAGGCAGGAACTTGGTAGCAGATGGATTTCCCCGCACCGGTGGGCATAATGCCCAGCACATCCCGTCCCTTTAAAATGCTGTCAATGAGTATCTCCTGCCCCTCACGAAAATCGGAATAGCCAAAATATTTCTTCAGTACATCATATTTATTCATATATTTTTGCAAAGACTGGATATATACTGACGACCGTTAAAATTTTCCAATTTCTGCACACCCCATATTGCATAAGCGGGCAATACGTGCTGTGCCGAAAGGAAAATCTAATCGTTCGTGAGTATAACAGTCCTTTCCTCTCTATTTCTTATTTATATCTATTTTATACACAAGCAAAATGCAATACGCATAACCTTTTATGCTGTTTTCTGAATTTACACAAAAATGTTTTAAGCTGTTTTCTGTATTTACGCAACTATAATTTCTAATTTTTGCCAAGTTGTAATATTATGGTTGCAGCAGCTCGCCGACAACCTGATTAACCAATGCGCCGTCTGCTTTACCCTTTACTTTTGGCATTAGCTCCTTCATAATCCTTCCTTTATCTTTGGCAGTTGGTGTTTCAATGCCAAGGGTGGTAAGCACTTCTTGAACGGCAGCTTTAATTGCTTCTTCGTTCATTTCTTCCGGAGCAAACTCTTGCAGAACTGCCAGACGCTTCTCACATTGTTCTTTAATATCCGTGCGGTCTGGCGGCGCTAGTTCCAGTGTTTCCTTGGTCTGTTTCATTTCCTTTTTCACAACGGCGTACTCCTCTTCTTCTGTTAAATCGGCACGTTTATCAATTGCCTTGTTTTTTAACGCAGAAAGCAGCATGGAAAGCGTGTCCTTCCTGTCCTTGTCTTTGTTTTTCATGGCAGTTACCATTTCTGCTCTGATTTCGTCAATTTTACTCATGGTTTTGTTCCTCGCTTTCTTATTATTTCCTTAAACAATTACAAGTTTAATTTCTTATTTACATTTGCTGATTTTACTATATATGCAGATTTTATTGCAATAAGCCACTTCTCCGTTTCTACCAATCTGCGGATTCCAGACAACCACAAAACACCTTTTTCCTGTGCGGCTGCTTCCCGAATTATACGCTCCCATTGCTCTGCTTTGCTATACTCACGAACGATTAGATTTTCCAATTTCTATTCTTTCCCCAATAGCATAACACATTCTTACTCATTTGCCAACTATTGATATTTACATTTCCGGATTTATAATATCTTTTCAGGACATTAAAATTAAGTCTTCTCTTATATTTGCAAGTGTTGTTAATTCTTCTGTAAAGCCATTCACCGAAAATAGAATAAAATGTTCTTTACGTATCCAAGATATTGAAATTCATCTAAAACCATTATTTTTTTATTATCGCCTGCGCTGTCCGTATAAAACAACGAGAGAAGAACCATCATGGCTATATTCCTTTTCCAAAAGCCAAAGTTCTTCATGTCTGTTAATAAAAACCCTCATATTTTCACCTTTCCTGCAAAAAGATTACTTCTATTATACTGAAAATTATTATAATATCAATTATATAATTTCAAAAAAATTCCAAACAAAATCTACCCAGCCTGCATTTTTTATTATATAATACTAGTACAGCATTGCGCAAATAACAGTGTATACAGCACCTGCTATTTGCAAACAACTACCTTTTTCTTTCCACATCATTACAAACCAACAAGGAGGCGCTGTGATGACTTTGAAAAAAATGCCCTTTAACGAATGGAACACTGTTCTTGGACTACAGCAAGATCATGATGATCTCGAACTACTATATTCACCTGTAATTTCTGATGCTCCGATTCATGTACCTGACTGCGAAAAAGTTTTAACTTTACACCATACGCCGACAAGCAGTTACCGAGAAGCTTACGAATATATACATGACGAGTTTATTTCTATGGGAGAGTTTACATATGAACTTTACCTTGCAATGCCTTATTTTGTGGAAATTTATCAAACATGGAAACAAAAACAGGATTTCCAGTGGCAGCTCTTATTTCTGTCTTTAATCGGCGACTGCCTTGCTACAGATTTTCCACGCAATCATTTTAGCAAACGGCTAAATGAAACGCTGCCAAAAGAAATTATTGAAACGCATTTACGCAGCATAGAGATTATTCGGGAAGAAGCCAAAGAATTTGTAACTACGCATCTTGAAAAACTCAAACAGCTTAGTCTTGACGATGTCGAATACTTTTGCCAATGCCTGTTCGGGATTTTTGGCGATCGGGAAGCTGCTTTTGTACTTTTTATGGGTGATTTCAACAGATGTTATATCGCCTGTCCCTACTGCAGCGATCCAGACAAAGACAGTGATGTCGAATATAACTTTGACTGGTATTTGGGAGAAAATCCTGTATGTGCCTTGGGGGAGGAGATTGTGCCTGCCCCCTCCGTAATCGGTCAATGGGATCAGAAATCTTATGATAACGATTATTTATGGATGAGCAATCTGTTGTATTTACTGGGCAGTCAGGACGGCGCTACGAAAATGTCCCTCTATTATGGTACTTTAATCTGCCCAAACTGCGGCAAAAACGCAGGAATTGTAATGGATTTGGCAAAGGATCGGATGATTTGGGACGGCGAATCTTCTCAGCTTGACTAAAACCTGCACCACAACCCGTAAGTATGGCAAAACAGCACTTATCCGTTTTACATATTCCGTTCGCAAAGCCTATACAGCAAAGGGCTGTCGGAAATTTATACCGTTTACCTGATATTTCCAACAGCCCCTTTTGCGAAGGAGTGCCGATTCCGCTTCGCTAAGTTCTACTGTTTCCTCTATACGTCTGATCTTCATACTCATTTGTTGAGTAGATTATTTTCCGCTTACTTTTACTTTTTTCTTTAGTGATCCCGTGAAATCGCCCTTTCCTTGAATGGTCACTTCGACCTTATTTTTATTGGGTGTTCCGTATGTGGGCGGTTCGTAGTCCGTGCCCTCCTTTAATTTCCGCTTGTTGTATGTCAGCGTAAAATCGCCCTGTATTCCCTTGAGGGAGGCTTTTTTCATCTGTTGTGGTTTAATTTCAAAGGTTTGTTTCCCACTTAAACCCTCGTAATTGCCTTTTCCCGTTACAAGGACAGTCGCTGTTCCCGCATGAAAATTGTTTTTGTATGTAATAGTATAATCCTTTGCGGAAAGCTTCTTTGTTTTCCCGTTCTTTTTGATGCTTACGCTCACCGACGGTTTTTGGAGTTTTCCGTTAAAGGTCTTTGGCTTAATCTCCTTAATGATAACATCGTCCTCCGCCACGGTTTCCGCATGGATTGTAAACGGTACGACAACCGTCCCTTTATACGCTTTCTTTCCCTTTACAAGAATATACGCCGTTCCCGCATTCTTGTTGTTCTGGTACTGTACGCTGTAATCGGTTTTCGGCTTCAGTGCGCTGCCCTTAAAGGTAACGGTCACTTTTATGTCCTTTATGACTTTCCCTGTATACGGCACACTCGTCTTGTCCAGTTGTACACATTCGGGTGTGATAAGCTGTGTGTCCTCCGCATATACATTGATTTTCTTCGGTGCGGATTCACCGCTGTAATTGTTTATTCCTTTTACCGCCACTTGTACAACGTCTTTCTTATTCTTTACAGGCTGGGGTTCGGTAAGCTCATAATCCGTGCCCTCCACAAGGCGCTTTGCACCGTCATAGACGTAAATCGCACCTGACGCCGCCTGTTTTGTGGGGGTTCCTGCGATGCTGCCTGTCAGGATTTTTAATTTCTTTATGGGTTTTGGATTAATTGTGAAAAATTTCTCAATTTTCCCTTTGTAGATGCCATTTCCTTTTACAATTACTCTGCCCCTGCCTGCGTTGACATTGTCTTGATATAATACACGGTAGTCTGCGCCTTCCGTGAGGGTTATGCGCTTTTTGCCCTCTGCCACGGTTACTTTCACAACAGGCTTATAAGTACTGCCGTCATAAACCTTTGCCTTAATCTCTGCGATTTTTGCATCTACGTTTCCGCTCTCAAAATCAATCCGTTCCCCGTCCTCGTACGGTGAATCTTCCTTATCGTCATCGTTCCCATTGTCGTTACCGCCGCCTGTACCGTCTGCTTTCCAGCCAGCATAAAGCGTGGTGTCGGAGGTTACTGTATCTTTTCCGAAATCCCATAAAGCCGTGCAGTCTTTATCTTTATACCAGCCTGTGAAAATATAGCCCTGTGCCTGTGGATTTTGTGGCTTTTCGAGCAGACTGCCCTCTTTGATGCCGGTGTTGGTGATGTCGGTGCCGTGCCCGTTCATATTAAAGACAACGGTATAATACGCTGCGATTTCACCAGTTTCATTGACAGTCAGTGTGCCGTTTTTGTATGTTATCTCATAGTTCATGCCTGCGTCCGCACCGGAAATGGTGATGTCATAGGTTCCTGCTCCTGCGGTGTCCGTGATGCTGCAGGCAAGCACTGGCTCTTTAAGGAGTTTATCGCCTTCCATCAGTCCTGTGAGATCATATTGGTAATCCTGCCCTTTCGGGAGGTCGGCGCCGATTTTGAGTCCCATGTCACGTGCTGTAACTGTAAGGGGTGCTTTTATAATCTTAAAAGGATACTCAACACTTCCTGCGTAGGTCTGACCCTCCTGTACAACAACAGCAACAGTCAGTGTATAGTTTCCCGCATTGACAGGAGCTGTCTGTGTGTCGGCGTAGGCGCTGCCGTCCGCCTGTGTGCCGCTGTAGGTATAAGTCAGTGTTACTACATTCGTCAAATCCTTATCGTCCGTTTCCGATGTTACCTTTGCTGTCCCCGTATAGGATACAGGGGTTTTGCTGTATACACTGTTTTTGATTTTAATACCAGAAATTTTTACATTCGCATATGTAACAGTCAGCTTCACATTGGCTGTAAGCGGTTCCGTTCCATTCCCGTTTTCTGGTATATACGTTATCGTCAGCGTTTTTTCGCCAAGTGTTGTCATATCAATCTCAGATGCATTGGTTGTAAAGTCCGATACTTTCTTTACCGTTCCGTCCTTTGCGTAATGCCTCACAACAATATCGTCTGTGTTTATGATATCCCCACAATGGTAAATAGTCTGTGCTTTCCGAACAGTGATTTTTTCCACCGGCTGGTTTGTAGAATCTCCCCTAAGCAGTAATATTGAATCTTCTCGGTTCACCGGAAGATTGTTATATTCCTTTCCATTTACATCATGCCATAATTCATTAGAATTTTTAGGTAAAGCTATTCCGTCAATAGAACAATTCCGGGGTGTATAAATGGAAGTAAGCGCAGATTCTAATGATGGTAAAAAATCCCCCAATGGCGGATCTTCTGGTGTCCTACATAATAACCCGCTCAAATCAAAACTGCTCAGATCCAAACTGGTCAAATTTTTACAACCAGCAAACATACCTTTCATATGCCACACGTTTTCTGTGTTAAAGCCGCTTACATCCACACTTGTCAGGTTAGAGCAATCAGCAAACATACCGTTCATATACAACACGTTTTCTGTGTTAAAGCCGCTTACATCCACATTTGTCAGGTTTTTGCAACTACTAAACATACTGC
>VSNQ01000058.1:0-2289 GCA_009774395.1 Lachnospiraceae bacterium | reverse complement strand
AAAGCCGCTTACATCCACATTTGTCAGGTTTTTGCAACTACTAAACATACTGCTCATATGTGTCACGTTTCGGGTATCAAAGCCGCTTACATCCACACTTGTCAGGTTTTCGCAACCACTAAACATACCGCTCATATATGTCACGTTTCGGGTATCAATGCCGCTTACATCCACACTTGTCAGATTTTTGCAATATGCAAACATACTGCCCATCTTCGTCATGTTTCTGGTATCAAAGCCGCTTACATCCACACTTGTCAGGTTGGAACAATGCTCAAACATAGCGCTCATCTCCGTCACGTTTCGGGTATCAAAACCGCTTACATCCACACTTGTCAGGTTGTGACACGCGGAAAACATACAGCTCATATTCGTCACGTTTCGGGTATCAAAGCCACTTGTATCCAAACTTGTCAGCTTTCCGCAAGCACCAAACATAGATTCCATATTTGTCACATTTCGGGTATCAAAGCCGCTTGTATCCAAACTTGTTAGGTTGGCGCAACCATCAAACATATATTCCATATTTGTCACGTTTCGGGTATCAAAGCCGCTTGTATCCAAACTTGTCAGATTGACGCAGTCCCAAAACATCCCTTTCATATTCGTCACGTTTCCTGTATCAAAGCCGCTTACATCCACACTTGCCAGATTTTTGCAATATGAAAACATGTTTTCTGCATTTGTCATACCCGTTACACGAACTGTTGCTGATTTAATGGAATCTTTGTTCTTATGCCAAGGTGTCAAAATAGCCGGATTATACTCATAATCCCCAGTTCCCTCAATACTCAAATGCCCATCCTTATCGATTGACCATTGAATGTTATTTGAGGTTCCATGCGCAATATCCGTGTCGGAGAATGTTAATTGATATTCCATTTCCTCCGTTTCGGTTTTTGTGGTTTCTCCCGTTTCCGGTTCGGTTTCTTCTGACAGAACCGATTCGGTTTCCGTTATTATTTCCGAGGGCATCTGCTTCTGTTCCGTCCCGCTTTCCTCAGATTTTTCCGTTTCTGACAAGACTTCCGTTTCCAGTGGAGTTTCCGTTTCTATCGGAGTTTCCGTTTCTATCGGAGTTTCCGTTTCTATCGGAGTTTCTGCTTCTATCAGAGTTTCTGCTTCTATCAGAGTTTCTGCTTCTATCGGAGTCTCTGCTTCTATCAGAGTTTCCGTTTCTATTGGACCCACGGTTTCTATCAAAGGCTGTGTTTCTGCCATACTTTCTGTATCTGTCAATTTTGTTTCTTCTGTCCTGCTCTCTGTTATCGCAGGCTCGGTGCTTTTGGGTTCCGCATCGTATTCACTATGTGTTTCCTGTATTTCCGCTGCCTGCTCTGTTTCTGGATTCCTCTCCGCCGCAGATGCAGCAAGCGGCATCTCTGTCAATACAAGTGCAATACTTAACACGATTCCTGCATACCCTTTTAATCTATTCATAACCTATTCCTTTCCTGCTACGACGGTACACTCCTATCTCTGCATTTCATTCACGTCTAGACATATAAATGTCAGTTCCTGATCGTATTCAAGCGGATATACTCTGCCTTCATAAGCAACATTCAAAGGCTCTTTTAAACGGAAGCGTATTGTCATCCATGTCATTGGCTTGCTCAGCGTCATTTCTCCCACATGATACATCTGTACCACGATTCCCTCAATAATCTGCGTCCCCCTTGGCTGTGCCGTTCCACATCGGACAGGTTCCGCCACTACCTGAAAGCATTCGCCGGCTTTATCGTTCACCGCCTCTTTGACTGCATCAAAAAAGTGACTCTTAACCTTTTTTCCACCGCAGGCTTTCAATGCGGAATCATAAAAGTCAAGTATAATGGTATCTTTGACAAAAGGCATAGAATCCACAGGCACCTGACAGTCTATCTGATACCGATTTCCTTCAAACTCAAATATTGCTGCTTCTGTCAACATACCATGCAGAAAATAATGCTGATATACCCCTTTATATCTTTGAAAATCTCCATATTTTAATTCCATATTTTTCTCATTCCTTTCCAATATACAGGAACATATTGTGAACGCTTTCTCCTGTATTCTTAAAATACTATTTTGTAAGCGAAAATATTTCCGCCATTGCTGCTATAACTTTTTTCTCATGAATGCAGCTTCTACCCTCCCCTCAGCCTTATATATTTTCTTGCAATAAAACAAGACCATACCTCAGGCGAAATATGTTTCCTTTCCCTCCTGACACATGGTCTTAATTTATCCAAATATAGAACAATACCACAAAAAGACAGAATTACACTAAGCTGTTTGTCTGTCTGTCTG
>VSNQ01000057.1 GCA_009774395.1 Lachnospiraceae bacterium | reverse complement strand
TATCTATTGTATTTATTATTGGTTTATGATATCACTTCAAATATTCAATAGTTCGATATTCAATATCCGGAATAATATATTGTTAGAAAATTACAATTTCTTATGGCTCCCTTTAATTTTTAGTTTTCACTGCTTCATTCCTAGCAGCTTCTCTTTCGTTTTTAATCCATATTTACAAGTTCTCTATTCCGTTTTCTTTTATGCTGTTGTATCCGCATTCGTTTTTCTTTTTATGCTGTATATCTTTATTTCGTTTTCTTTTTATGTTGTTGTATCCACATTCTGGTTTCTTTTATGCTGTTGTATCCACATTCCGTTTTCTTTTTATGTTGTTGTATCCACATTCTGGTTTCTTTTATGCTGTTGTATCCACATTCCATTACCGTCTATCCACATAATTTTGGAGGTTATACACATAACATAGATGTTTAACCCTTTTTTCAATTGATCGGTTATCTTAAAAATATGTTTGAAATGCAGGCATCATAATAATTACCATAATCATTCCCAACAGCATCATCATTGGTACCAAAAGCTTTGTGCTTGCTTTTTCTCCAAGCTTTCTTGCCATATGCTTGCGTTCCTCGAAAGCATCTGCTGCTTCCTCTCTTAACAGCACTGCAAGATTGGTTGCGCCTTTCCTAACATTCTGCGACAGCATGGCTGCAAGCTTATTATAGCTTGATATCCTGCACCGCCTGCCAAAACGTTCATATGCTTTTGTCTGGGCTACACCGTTTTCCATTTCATAGATGGCAAGCAGCATTTCTTCATAAGCGTACCGCTTTTTTCCGGTTTCCTCTCGCTTATCCTTATAATCTTCTACCACCTTATTCCATGCATTTGGCACTGTCATACCGGCCCCCAGCAAAAGTGCCAATGAACTTACAATCTCTGGATAGTCCATGCGCATTTGTTCTTCGCGCGCTTCAACTTTCTTATGTAAATCTTTGTCTGCACCACAGTATAATACCAGCACAAGCAGCGGCGTTGCCACAAGAAACAGCAGTCCATTATAACTTCTTGGATAACGCCAGTTAACGGCATTTCCTTTGATTTCTGATGGTAGTGTCATAAATTCACTGTTCCGACTGTTCTGTTCCACTTCCTTTAGCGCACGCTCCATAAGTTCTGTTTCACTTGCTTGTATTGCCTTAGAATATACCATACAATTTACAATATGCTGCATTTCATAACTCCCACAGCTAATAACTGCGGTTAATTCCACTAACTGCGGCTGTTTTAACGTTTCTTTCTGAAGACATCCCTCATAGTCAAAATATTCCTCGTCAACCTGCCATTCAATCCAAAACGGAAAACCTTTGATTTCCTCCACAAGCTTAATATCATATGTAATATGGTCAAGGCTTGTATTTTCCCCCAGCATTGCAGTTTCTAACAACGGCGTTAATTCTTTAGCCATTGTGTCAAGTTCCTGCTTTGTATAACTTTTTTCCTCTAATTCCAGTGAAAGTTCCATATGGTTTTCTTGATTTTCTGCTACCAGTTTTACACTTTTTCCACCACTGCCATAGGCATTGCGATACAACTTATTCTCTGCGATTTCTGTATGCAAACCTTCCTTAAGCCACAATGCCAATGATAATACAACACCAACTATAAAAACCATACTGCAAAGTGCCAATTTACGAAGTACATATTCTTTTTGCCGCTGCTGTGTATTACCTACAGGTTCCAATGTCTGCAAATCCTCACGCACAGTACTGTTATACAAAATTTTATCTGGTTTGTTTTTCATGTGTTCCATTTTATGATACAGCCATTTTGCCAGCCTGCCGCCCATTTCATCACCTCCTTTCCATTTGCAGAAGCGAAATACTCCTGCTTTTGAACTGTTTAAAAATTACTCGTGAAAAAACATTGTTATAAGTAAATAATTAACAGTTTCTAAATATCTATATCAAGTATCCTATCGGATAACCGACAAGCAATACCATATACTGCCAATCCTGCTGTCATAATTATCCAGCCTAAAATATTGTGATATAACGGTTTAAAATATCCTTTTGAAGTCAGGGATATATAAAAGATAATAAAGAATGGAATATAACGCATAATAGTCTGCTCCATTTTCTTTTCACTTATAACCGTTTCAATCTCCCTGCGCACTTCCTGTTTGTCACCAATAATCATTGCTGTATTGGCAATAATCGTCCGAATATCACCGCCGCTGCGCTTTGATATCTGAAATATATCTGCAAAATCCCTGATATCGTCTACGCCGCTGCGTTTTGCCAAATTCAGCAGTATCTCCTCTAACTGTTCATTGTTATTGAGTTTTCGGAGCATTAAACTTAGTTCTTTAGCCATAACAGATTCTTTTCCATACAATATCACAATATCCTGATACGATTCGCGGAAAGCATTTTCTACGCTATAACCTGCCTGCAAATTCGAGGATACACTTAAAATAACCTCTCGAAACTCCTTTTCCAATCGCTGTCTGCGCCGTTTACAAAGCTGCTCTTTCTTTTGATTTAATGACAGCCCCACAAGCGGCATTAAGAAAAACCATGCAATTACACTGTTGTAAAACAAATAACTTACCATTGCCGCAAAGACAGCGCCAAACGCAAAATGAACTGCAACCTCCTGCCAACAAAACACATATTCATTATAGTCAATAACCGGAGGCAATCGGCTCCTTATCTTTATTTTCATTCGCATCTGTAACCACATTCGCATTCACCTCCTCTCTCCATACAATTCCTGCTGCCAACAGTTTATCCATATGCAGCAGGGGATTTTCTGCTTTTAACTCCCCTAATACCCGTCCTGCCTCCTCACCAGTTTCATCAAAGGCATACAACGGTCTTGTCACAATTTCCCCCTCCTGATATGCAATAATTTCTGTAATTTCCATTACTCTCCTTGACTTATCGCGCAGTCTCCCCAAATGTACAATAATATCCACACCCGAAGCAATCTGGCGTCGCACAGCCGCAAGCGGCAAATCCATTCCCATTAGTACCATTGTTTCTAGGCGGGTCAGCATATCTCTTGCAGAATTGGCGTGCCCTGTGCTTAGAGAACCATCATGTCCTGTATTTAACGCCTGCAGCATATCAATTGCTTCGCTTCCGCGTACTTCGCCCACAATTATTCTGTCCGGTCTCATGCGCAAGCTTGATTTAATCAAATCCCGAATTGTAATTGCCTTTGTTCCCTCGGCATTTGCATTCCTTGTTTCAAGCCGCACTAAATTAGGAATATCCTGCAACTGCAGTTCTGCGGAGTCTTCAATTGTAATAATCCGTTCACTTTTGGGAATATACTGCGATAATGCATTAAGAAATGTTGTTTTACCGGAGCCGGTTCCTCCACTGATAAAGATATTGTATCCAGCCATTACCAACCGTTCTAAATCGTCTGCTGCCTCCTGCGTAATCGAACCAAACCGCAACAAATCTGCCATTGCAATTGGATGATCTGGGAAACGACGAATCGTTACTATTGGGCCGTTTAATGCCACTGGCGCAAGCACAATATTGACACGTGCTCCATTTTCTAGTCTTGCATCTACAATTGGCGAAGCTTCATTGACCGCTCTATTACACTTTGCAACAATCTGCTGTATTACATCTTCCAGCTTTTCTCTTGTTTCAAATCCTTTTTCCCACTGGGTAATCTCCCCTGCTTTCTCCACAAATATATTGTCTGTACCGTTTATCATAATCTCTGTTACGTCATCGGATTCTACTAGTTCCTGCAGGACATCCATTTTGCGGATAGAATGAAACACGCTTCTGCCAAGTTCCTGCCGTTCTTTTAGAGAAAGTGCATTGCTTCTGCCAATGCCAACTACTCTATCGTCAATCATTTCCTGCACTTCATCATCTGTTACTTCACGGGATAAATCAATTTTTCCGCGTACCTCGTCATAAATTGCGCGTCTACACCGTTCATATCTGTTATTCGTATTCATATTCCTGCAATATTCCTTTCATATATGCACCAAGTTCTGATACAGACAATTGATCCAATGCAGCCCCCTGTGCTTCCCAATTTCCCTGTAAAGCTAGAATCGTCGCTTTTTCTATAATTTCACCATGCTCTTTGGCAAGCAATAAATTTTGAAATTGGTGAAGCATTGCCTGCTCACGTGCTGCTGTCTTGCCGTTTACAAGATATATTTTGTCGCTGCGTTCCAAAATATGATAAAACCCTTGGCAGACTTCTGTTAAGTCAATTACAATATGCGTATAATCCCCACTATACAGCAATGTATCCAGCACATTCTGCCAATCCTGCTCGTCAAGCTCCATTAAATCCATGTAATCCAGCGCCGGTGGCAGATAATCCATTCCGTGTATTGTATGTTTCATCCCTTCCAATTTATATAACAGTTTGTCAGAATGTTTTAATACAAAATACATAAAGTCTGTAATATCCGCATTATATTGAATGCCCAGCAGTTCTTCAAAGCCGGAAAACGCCGATAAATTCAGATACAATACTTTTTTGCCCCAATCTGTCAAAAGTTCTCCTGCACACAGTGAAGCGAGTGTCTGCGCACTGTGTCTGCTCGGCGAATAGAAACAGACAAGCCTTGTACGATTTTTTCCGCATCGAACCGCACTTGCACACGCTTCATCTAATGCAAATGCATCCAATGCCTGCCGTATCAGTGCTTCCATTGACTGATATTTTGATAGAAACGGGATTCCTTTGATTCCGCTTAAACCATCTTCCTGCAAGATAAACGTTTTCAGCGCATGAATTTCCTCCGCATCCGTATTATATGTATGCTCACCGATTAAAAGGATTTCAAAGCATTCCTCCTGACTTGCCGCAACAGCTTGACAGACAGAGCCAAACACTAAAATTTCAAAACCTGCCGGCTTTTTCTTTAATAGATAGGCTTGCAACATATCCAAATACTGATCGTCCCTGTCACATACTGCCAATTGCTTCTCTCTCATTTTAACCCTCCCTGTTTTCTTCTTTTTTATTGAAAAACTCTCTGTTCTACTTCAACTGCTTCTCTCTGCAAGATAGGTGCTTCTTTTTTATTGAAAGATTTCCTGCTTCCAACCTAGCTAATAAACACCCAAAAACAGCAACACAGCTCCTGCAAGCGCTGGCACTGATAAGCGGATTACACTCCTTGGCTGCAAAGTACCAACATTATACGCATCAACTGACCCTGTTAATGCCACTTTGCGCAGATATCTTCCCAGATATAATAAGCGCTGCCTGCTTTCTGTAAAGCATATCATTTTAAAAATCGATACCGCCCCTGCTATCAGCATACTTATAAGCAGATAGTCCAGTAGCCGCTTTCCCTGCAAAAAACATGCAGTCATAATAAACAGCTTTACATCTCCTGCGCCAAGCCCCCGCATCAAATAAAATGGGTACAGTACCAAAAACACCAGCCCTGCCTGCGCCAAAGCTTTGCCGACACCTGCGAAAGAATATGACGCATATGTCATAATCAGCCCTGCTATCATTCCCACTACAATACACAGATTCGGAATCTTATAACGGCGCATATCCACAAAAACGGCAACACTTAACACACCTATGAGAATCCCCATAGAACACCTTCCTTTCTTCATTCCAATACAAATATTTTTATTAAGAAACTAGCTAAAAGTTATTTCTTAACAGTTCCTAACGAATGATTTCCAGAAACAATTGTAATAATAATTCTATCTTTTGAAAATCTGCCGGAATCCGGCTGTGACTGCTTCACGAAATGATACTGGTATTGATTTTCCGAATTGTTATATTGGAAAATCAATCGGTGAAGCTTGAATACTTTTTCGATTATAGCAGGAAAAAAAATAATGTCCACTCGAAATGTAAAAATTAGAACAAGAAAATTTTATTTGTTAATTTTTACCAATTTTTAGGATATTTTATAATGTTTTTTATCTATATTTTAGCGCATAAATCGCATTTTCTTCACTTATACTATCTTATAACAATTATTGGAAAGGACAGCCTCCTATGAAAACATATTTCAGCCTTAAACGGTTCTTAAAACTCAGTTCGGCTAATCCAGCCCCTGAGCCAACTGCCCTTACGCCCCGCGATATGCTTCTTGCTGATATCGAAAAAACACAAAACGCTTTAGAAATTGCCTATAGCAATTTTGACAATGTAACCGATCCAGATCTGATTGACTGCTATATTTATGAGGTTAATTCTGCGTTGAAACGCTACCGATTTCTGCTACAACAAGCATCATTAATGCAGGAACAAGAAAAACCAGACACACCCAAGGATGATTTTCTCCCTGAGCATGAACTGGTTTCTCAGCTTTGCCCTATACCAAGTAGCCTCTCTGTACATCAGAACTAACTAGGCTCTCGTTAATTGTCTTCTTATTATATGTTAAGCCTGCATAAACACTTTGAATATTGTCCATAAGCGGCGCGGAGTTATCTTTTTTGCTGACATTTTGAAAAGCTTTCAGAAGCTTCTTAAAAATAATTCTAATTGCATTAAGGTTCTCCGCTCTGTTGCCGCTGATATTACTGGCAAGCTCTCTGTCTGCAAAATTATAGATTGCAAACAAATTTTTGGATATTCCATAACTAAAATTCAAATTTTCCCGCAAATTGCCGATGCAGTCACGTGCGAATTGCAGACTTCTTCCAAACTCTGCCGTATCGCCCTTTTGGTACGCACTGGCAGCTTCGTCTAAATATACCAGCAGCATTTCATACACAATCACCACAAGCTGTGTGCGGTTTGCCTGTGTAATCCGCCTTGTAAATACTTGCTTCATTTCCTTTGTCATTGATGCCCCTGACCTTTCTGTTACGGCATCAATCCATGAAATACCGCTGCACGGCAATCTATTACGATTGATGCCAAATACTCTCTATTTATGAATCCTATCTGTAACGAAGCACATTACCTGTCTAAATACCTATTCTCCATTTATTGCAGCAGCTGCAATACCTGCTGTGGTCTTTCATTTGCCTGCGCCAACATCGCTGTGGAGGACTGTACAAGTACCTGCACCGTTGTATACTCTGTCATTTCCGTAGCGACATCAACGTCAATAATACGAGAGTAAGCGGCTGTCATATTTTCCTCTGTAGTGTCAAGGTTTGTAATCGCACGCTCCAAACGATTGGCATATGCACCGATTTTAGAACGGATACCAGATAACTGATTAATTGCATTCGCAACTTTATCAATGGCTTTTGTTGCCGTTTCTTCTGTACTGATATCAAGATTATCGAGCCCTAAATGCAGCGCATCCACGCAGGGAATTTCCATGCGGATAATCTGCCCTTCATTTGCACCGACCTGAATAACCATTGCACCCATACCCGTAATATTCAGTGCAATACAGTCGTCTACTCCTCTGTCATTGCCGTTCTTCTGCCCGCCGATCGTGTATTCTGTCTTTGTAGTCATCGTAGTAGAATACAGGTAGCTTTCCATGGTCTTTTCTTCAACCACTTCTCCAGATTCATTCTTCTCTTGGTGCAGTTTAAATGTATGTGTCCCCTTCGTCACTGTTCCATCTTTTTTGCTGGTTGCTTCTACTTCGATTTCAAAGATTCCGTTTTCTACATCAACATTTACTCTCTTTATTTCTGTATCACAGTCCGGATATTCCGTGGCAAGGAAGTCTGCAAAATCCTCTTTTAGATCTGTAAAATAATCCGATTTAGAATAAACCTTTTGCATTGCACCAGTATCCGCGTCTGTCACTACATTAATTTCGCGGATATTATAACGTGTTACGCTGTTGCTGGTAAGCGTGATATTGCGGTAACATTCTGTTTTCGTACGGCTGCTCACGGTTGTTGTATTAATACCTGTATCAACATAACCTCTATTATTTAATGCAAGCTTTATTTCAAAGTCATTCTCTGCCTTAATTACAATATTTTCATCCTCAACAGTTACTTTTGCACCGTCAGGAAACGCTTTGTATCCTTTTGTAGAGCCAGCGTCCGCCGCTTCATATGCGGAAAGGCTTGCGCTGTTAACCAATGCAGCTTTTACATCGTCATCACTGCTTACTTCATAACGTGTCTGCGTTTTCACTTCTTTTTCAGGATTTGTATAAGTAATTTCGTCCTCATAATAATTATATTGAAGCTGTGCAATTGCATAGGTTCCGCTTGTAACACCTTCTGCATAAGACATAACCTTAATGTTTTCTGTATTCGTATATCCTTTCAGAGCAAAACTGCCGTCAAGAAGGTTCTGCGCATTAAATTCTGTGGTATTGGCAATTCTGTCAATTTCCTGTACTAGCTGATCAATCTCCTTCTGAATCTGTGAACGATCCATATCAGAGTTGGTACCGTTTGCGGACTGAACTGCCAACTCGTTCATTCTCTGCATAATATCATGCATTTCAGCCATTGCGCCGTCAACGGTATTTGCCACGGATACACCATCATTGGAGTTCTGATTCGCCTGCTGCAAACTCTTAATCTGCGCGTCCATTTTACGCGATATCGCAAGCCCTGCTGCGTTATCTTTCGCGCTGTTAATCTTCAAACCGCTCGAAAGCCTTTGTATAGAATTGCTTAATCGGTTATCGTTGTTGCTCAGTGCGTTTTTTGCTAAAATTGAAGAAATATTATAATTTATTCTCATGCTAGGTTCTCCTTATTTCTAATGCTGCAAAATCATTTATGCAATTTTTTATGCAATCTCTTTTAATGCTGTCATAAACGCTTTTGCGGTCTGGTAAAGCTCTTTGGTCGATACCTGTTCTACATTGGAATCTCGATCCTCTCCAAATCGGTTAAAATCTACATTCTTAGAATGTACCATGCTGATGCTGACCTTTGTATTTGCATTTTGCGACAGTTCCTTCTCAATTGACTGCTCTACCTGATCCAAAGTATGTTTATTTTGAATGTTGCTATATGCCACCATACCAGAAATTCTGCCTTTTTTTACATCAAATTCCGCTGCTACTTTGCCAAGAGTTTCATTTTCAAGCGTAATGGATACTTTTCCTGTTTTCAGCGTATTATGATATATTTTTAGGTTTACTGAAGTAATCTCACCCTTAATATCTACAGGGATTTCGTAGTTTTCTTCACGTGCAAGGTTTCCTGCCAGCGAAAGCCCTTTATACAGCGCCTTTGCCGCTTTCACATCAATATGAGATGTTCCGCTCTGGTATACCATATTCTCCACTGCCTTGTTAGCTTCGTTGAGAAATGCTTGATAACTTGTGTCCGCACTCTTTGCGTCTGTTAAATTATCAATAAAATTATCGGAAGCAGCAAGGAGTTGTTCCTGTTCTGCCTGCTGTGCGGAAGCGGTATTTTCGCTGCTTTCCTGCGCTTGTGTGTTTTGGGCTGCTGCCTGTGCCGTGGTTTTTGTATTCTGTGTCTTTTCGATTGGCACATCTTCTGCCTTATTGCTTTTTTGTCCGAATACTTGGCGGAACAGAGCGCCGCGATCTGTCATTAACATCGAAGCGGCTTCGATATTATCAGCGCTGATTTTCTGACCGTAGTCGATTAATGTTTGGATAATATCATCGTCAATCTTTTCGGCCTCCTGCATACTGCGCTGGAAGTTCCTTAGATTTTCTGCCTTCTGCTCCATTTCGGCATTTTCTGACATTTGCGTCGTTTTTATTTGATCTGCAAACTGCTCAATTGTTGTTTCTGCGGTAATACTGCTTTCCTTTAACTTACCAATATCTGTCTTGTCTGCAAGTTCTTCATTAATCTCACCGGAAAGCCTTGCATAATACTGCTCTTTTTCCTGATTTTCTGCGCTGCCTTCATTCTCCTGATTCTGGTAGCCGCTCATAATTTGTTCATCTATGGCTTTTTTATTGGTAATTAGATTTTCTAATGCGCCGAATTCGTCATTGACACGCACGTCCATATTTTTATCGGCTCTCGTCCGAACTGCGGAGAGCATATTTTTGAAATTCATCTCGGCACCGGTTGCAACAATGCTTCCGACTACTGCACCATCTGATTTTTCTATCTGGCGGAACATCCGATAAATACCAATATATGCTTCCCGTTCCTCCTGCGAAATGCCGTTGGTTCTGTCTAATTTCTGCAAAAACTTGGAAAAACGCTCTGTATCTGCGCTGTAATCCCGATCCTGCTTGTTTAAATATTCATCTAACTCCTCCATTGTCATTTCCAATGGATTTTTCTGTTCGCGAATCATTTGCAGCGTTACGCCGGGTGTCATTCTGTCGATTACGCCGCAAATCTTACTGTCTGCTTCTTTTACAGCGTCAATATTCTCCTGCGTAATCTCCATACTGTTGTAGCCAAGGATGCGGACTGCGCGCCGATTGGGTTCGCTTGTTTCCAAGCCCATATCCTGCAAAATATCATCCACATTGCGGAATGCTTTACTGATTCTATCACCTAAATCTTTTCTTGGCGCTGTCATCAATGCCTCATAGGAAGCCATTGCCTGTTTCTGCTGCTGACTGCCGTTTCTGCCTGCGCTCTGTTCGTCCTGATTCTGGGACTGCGCCTGCATCTGCTGCACATTCTGGCTGTCTTTGCCATCCTTATCACTATCCTGAAGCTGATTTTGCAGTTCCTCGCCTTCTTTATGCAGCTTGGTCAAAGTATAGCTTTGTGCACTTGCAGCTACTTTGCCGATAACCGCTGCTGGCATCTGACTCAACTCTTTGGTCTTAGTCAGCGTTTCCTCGTATATCTGTGCCATTTGATTGTTTTCTTCTGCATTTGCGCCTTGGAACATTGCTGCTTTAATATTTTCCTCGGCTGCCTTTAAGGCTTCAACCAGCTTCGACAATTCTGTCGTATCAATAGAAATCCCATTTTTCAACAGATGCCGGTTCGCTTCCTCACTCATAATCAGACGGATTTCTTCAAGCTGCCTTCTTGTTTCGATTTCCTTTAAAGGAACATCTGTCAAAGAAGCTTCTGCCACTGTATTTTGCTGCTGTGATGTTCCCTGTGCGTCAATCTGTGTCTGTGCCGCAGCTAGATTTTTAATATTGACTTCTGCACCCGATTCCACAGTTGCATGAACTGCTTCGTCAGAAATTGTTTCTACAGTTTCTACAAGCTGCTGTGCCTGCTCTGCAATCGGTGTTTCGCCTGTTAGCAGCGCCTTTATCGGCGACTTGCCGTTTCCAAGCGCTGTTACGCATAAATCAAGCACTTCCTCCTGCTTCATTGGAAATTCCATGCTCTTTAAATCTGACACAGTTGTCAGGTTTTTGCTGTTTAATTCAATGCCAGAAGATACCAGCCACTTTGCATTTTCCATTGCAGCGGCTTTCGTTTTCGCATCGCCGTCTAGCCCTGCCTGCTTTACCACCGTTTCCATGCGGTCTTTTAAGTTATCCCAGTTAATGCTATCCGCCTTTTTCGCATAATATTTGCCGTATCCGCCTGTGCTGTCGCTATAATAGCCCTGCGCCTGTTTTATGCCTGCTGCACTGGAAAACTGGGCTTTGTAAAGGTTCTCAATCGTTGGCTCTTTGCCATTTATTACCATATATTTTATTGCATCATCGCTAATTTCAGTAATGCCTGATGCTTCCATAACGGCTTTGGTAAGTTCCGCAATATTTTCTGTTGTGACAGGCATATCACTTTCTTTTAAAAGTGCGGATAAATCCTTAATTAATGCGTTGGCATCCACACGGCTGCCAGTAATTTCCTCTATGGTATCTACATCAATATTATCATTATAGCCTACGATTTCCACTCCTGCCCTGGCAAGTGTTACTTTGATTTTATCTACGATACTAACATACGTTTCAACATCTGTACTACCCGGATGGAAGCCTTCCTCCTGCATTTTCTGAAGATCTTCCCCTGAAACGCAACTAGACATCACTAACATAAAGTCTTTCTGGTTTTGAACGTCCGCATTCCCTGCCTGCTGCATAAGATCCTCAATCGTCTTTCCATGACCGCGGTATGCCTCGTTATCCATAACTTTATCAGCGATGTCTAATGAACAGCCACTCCCCCATGTACTCTCTGTACGGGTAGAAGGCTTACTATATGTAGTTGTAACACTGTTTTCAGATTCTGCCAATCTGGAAGTGGAGAATTGTGATTCATAAATTACGTTCATACACATTTCCCCATACTTTCTCTATGCTATTTGTTTTATCTCCGATTCCTTTCGCTTGGAAACGCTCGCAGTCCCTATGCTGTGCCATTTTGCTGTGCCATTTGATACTGCCGATTTCCTTCCGTTACCTTATATGTCGGATCGTTTATTCCAAAACTTTAGATGTTTTTGGAATTATATTTTGGAATTATATTTTGAAATTATTTTTCGAAATTATATTTTTCACTCCATATTGGCAGATTTCTATGGGATTTCCCTTTGTTTGTCTGCTAATTTGCTTTTATGGCTTTTGATATGGCTCCATTTCCAGCTTGTCCAAGTCCAGTGGATACTCCTTTTCGCCGATTCCCCCCTCTATTTTAGAATAGGAAATCCGTATTACATTTTTCTCTGGTAAATATTCTGACCATGTACTGTTTGTCCCCCAATTATCATACTCAACATCCAGCAGCATATCCCCCCATCCTACCAATATCTGTGCACTATTATAGTCGTACACCCGTGTGCACGCTGCGCCATCTCCTAGAAATGTTACGTTACAAATCAGTTCTCTATCCCCGTCACCGTCGATATCAATGATATAATCATCCCGTTTATAACCCCAGCTATCAGCTAAAAAGACAAGTTCTCCATCTTCTATCCCATAATAATCGGTATAACAACTCCATTTATTTGGTTTCGTACTAATATATATGCCGTTATGCCCAAGCAATTGTTCAAAAGGTACTGCCGTAATACTTTCTGGTGACATATATTCCGTTTTGTCATAGACACATACCACCTGCTGCATATTGCCCCTGCCAAACACCAGCTTCAACGATTCTCCCGCTGTTAAATCCTGCAAAGATACCTGATAATCCCCTAACGGAATTGTCCAATAGGTACGCGTTTCTTCCTTATTTATTGCTGCTGTCTTTATCTGTTTTGCAGCAAAATAATCTATATTATCTATATAATTTAAACCAAGAAGGCTGCTTGTCTGCTGTTTCCATATCTTTGAACAAACAAATCCATTTTCCTTATTTAATCCACTAGTTCTCTTTATCTGCATACTTGCACTCACATAAATATTTGTAATACATAATACTGCTATAATTGCCGCTCCTGTTGCCTTTTTCACGTGCTATCTCCTTTCGTTTTTTGCCCCAAAACTCTCTAAGGAACTACTTAAAATATTGTTCCAGCATACAATAAAAATGCATCAAAGTTGCATCATTTTGGTTGATGCGGAAAAATTTAATAAAATTTTAATATTTTATATACATATAAATCAAAAACACTATTTTCTGTCAATGATTCCAAATAGCTTTTTCATGCAATACTTAAATATTTCAAAAAAGGGGCTGTCAAGAAATACAGTTTTCCTGACAGCCCCTTTTTTCTGCACTTAATGCGCATAAGCAGCTTTGTTTCCTTTATTTTACAATTAAAAGCCGATCTCCTGCCTTAATTTCCTCGCTAGTCAAATTATTAATCTCTTTTAACCGTTCTACGCTTACATAGTATTTTTTCCCAATCTGCCAAAGAGAATCGCCTTGTTTCACATAATAGATCACAAATCCCGGCAAGCGTTCCAGTACTGCGGTATCAATCGGCGCCACCTTTAAATCTGTTAAAATATCCTCTTTGTTTGTATTATAAACCAATATCCGTATGTTTAACACAATCCTTACTTCCAACTGTGCCCCATCTTTTAAGGAAATCGAAGGATTGTTCGACTGTGCAAACAGCGAAAATTGTTCAACATCTGCCTGCCCCACCCCCGGCACCTGTCTTGTTATTTCAAACGGTATATTTTCTTTTATCGGATAAAAGCCCGTAGGATCTTCGCTTGAAGTATATAATACCTGAAGCGCTAAATTTCCGCTTATGGTTATCTCATCTTCTTGAAAAACCGTTTCCTCAATCTCAACTTTTGCATCGCTGTGGCAGATTTGCAGTATTTTGGGGTCGGTAGACTCCAACTCCACATTCTTTGTAATTTTTTCTTCTATATTTAATTCTGTCAGCAGATTTCTAAAATCCTTTATTTCTGTTGCTGCTGTCACTTCACAGTTTACCCCATAAACATCCGCCACAATCGGCGTTGTTTCTTTTTCAAACAGTTTGATTTCCAATTCAAGTGTTGATTCAACACCGATAATCCGCGGCTCTCCGTCAGAATCATCACGCACTGTAATTTCCTCATGTCCAATATCGTAGGATACATCTGTTACCATATTTTCACGGCTGTTCTGACAGTCTACTGTTCCATTAAAGGGTATCGTCGTTTCATACCAGTTTACCTTGTCGCTGCTATCCTCACGGTACACGATAAATATATTCATCTCACCACTTACTGCCAGTTTATCCTCCAATGAGCGGAATGTAATATTGCTGATATCCATACTTTTCCAAAGCATCGAACCAATATCCGGCATACCGGAGGGCAGTTTTGCTTCTTCATGAATCCGTAACAAATCTCGTTTCTTTACTACCGTTTCGAGATAATCCAGCGATTTTTTGCGATATTCCAGCTTATCACAGCAATCCTCACCGCCTCCTGAAATATTGTTGATTCCCTCAAGTTCTACGCAAAGTTCTTCTGTCATGGTTTCCTCTACACGCGGCTCAAGGCTAATCACTGCCTGAATACTTAACTTTCTCGAATTAATCATATGTACCCGCATATCTTCCAAGTCCGCCTTGCAGATTACCCTGTCCTGCCCCTCGATTTTTTCCAGATAAATCTCCTCCATAAAGGGAAGTCCACCCTCCATGCCCGCAAGTTCCCCACTCTCACCGCCTTCCGCTTGATACAAGATCTGATAGCAAAGCTGACCCTTTACCCAGATTTTATTCATTCCCGTTTTAATCTCATCCAGTTTAATATCGCCGCTGCTGTAAATAATCCGCGCTACATCTGGCTTTGTATCCGAAACATTAATATCTTCCTCCAACGGTACTTGAAGCATACCCTTTGATTTTATCTTTTCCGTATGAACACTTTTCTGCAATAATTCCATACCAGCGAAAAACCTCCCAAAACATACAAATTATACATGGTAAACGTATTAAAATTGTATTCCTTGGAAGGTTTGTTTATGTGTTATTTTCTGTTATTATTTTAGAATATCATCTGTTATTTTGTAAGGAACGTTATACTCACGAGCGATTAGATTTTCCTTTTTGCACAGCACGTATTGCCCGCTTATGCAATATGGGCTGTGCAAAAATTGGAAAATCTTAACGATCGTTCGTTTAACATACTGTTCCAATAATTTCATTGATATCTGCAATGTTGTACCGTTTCATATACTCCACAATTCCCGCTGCAACCTCCTGTGTCGTATATGGATTGACAAAATTCATTGCGCCGACCGCAACGGCTGACGCACCCGCAAGCATAAACTCCACTGCATCCTCTCCATTCGCAATGCCCCCCATGCCAATAATAGGAATCTGCACTGCTTTTGCCGCCTGATAGACCATACGGACGGCAATCGGCTTAATCGCAGGACCAGACAGCCCGCCTGTCTTATTGGCAAGCGCAAATGTTCTTTTGTGAATATCAATTTTCATCCCCGTAATCGTATTAATTAAGGAAAGCGCATCACTTCCAGCCGCCTCCGCCGCCTTCGCCATTTCCGCAATATCCGTTACATTCGGCGAAAGTTTCATAATAATTGGCTGTTTTGCCTTTGCTTTTATTTCTTTTGTTATCTCAAAAAGGTTATCTGGATTCTGCCCGAATGCTATGCCGCCGTGGCTGACATTAGGGCAAGAAACATTGATTTCCAATAAATCTACTGGTTGATCGCCCAGCTTTTCCGCCACTTCCACATAATCTGCTATTGAACGTCCGCAGACATTTACAATTATTTTTGTATCAAACTGTTTTAAAAATGGGATATCCCGCTGTATAAATACGTCAATTCCCGGATTTTGCAGTCCAATGGCGTTTAGCATTCCGCCATAAGTTTCTTGTATCCGTGGAGTAGGATTACCCTCCCACGGCACGTTGGCAACACCTTTTGTTACCACTGCTCCCAAACCGTTTAAATCTACAAATTCTGCATATTCCATGCCTGAACCAAAAGTACCTGATGCCGTCATTACTGGATTTTTTAAAATAACGCCTGCTATATTTATTTTTGTATTAATCTCCATGCGATAAAAACCCTCCCTATTCTATCCTTACAAGTAATAAATTATAGTTCAGCCCTCGATTTGTAATTCCTGTAACCTATATTTCTACATCTTGTGCGAAATATACTGGCCCATCCGTGCAGATCCGCGCATTTTTTACATGAGAATGATGATCAATTTCCCGCGTTTTCACCACACAGCCAAGGCACGCGCCTACGCCGCACGCCATACGTTCTTCCAAAGAAATATAAGCAGAAATTCCCTGCTTTTGCGCATACGCCTTCACTGCACGCAGCATCGGCATTGGTCCGCAGGCAAAGATTACATCTGCGGTTAACTGTTGTGCGGCAATTGCTTCCATTACCGTTCCTTTTATGCCTGCACTGCCATCATCCGTTGCAATATGCACTGCTGCATACTTTGCTAACTCTTCTGCCAAAAACAATTCTTGATTGCGGTATCCTACAACAATATCTCTGGAAGCAGCATTACCCAATTCCTTTGCAAGCTGCAGCATCGGTGGTATTCCAATGCCGCCGCCAATTAATAACGCATGTTTTTTATCCGCTGCTGCTATTGGAAAGCCGTTTCCCAACACCCCCAGTATATCAATACGGCTGCCTTTTTGATAATTTGAAAATTCCTTCGTTCCCTTGCCTGCCACACGATAGACAATGCGAAGCTCTCCCTTCTCTTTGTCTGTTTCGCAAATGCTAATCGGCCGCGGCAAAAGCGCAGACTTGTCCTGCGTATAAACACTGATAAACTGCCCTGCCCTTGCCTGTGCTGCAAGGGAGGTTTCTATCCACATATCATAAATTCCTTCCGCTACCTGTTGCTGAGAAATTACAACCGCCTGTTCTTTTTTCTTGCTCTCCAATTTATTCCCTCCATTTCGTTATTTGAATGTACCAATTATACTCATAAGTACTTAGGAACTGTCAATAAATAACGCATCAATTTGACTTGTATCAAATTAACAAGTTATTTATTTACAATTCCTTAGATTTCCCTTTCCCATTTTATTTTTTATCACAGCCCCCTATTTATTTTATTTGCCAAATAATTTAACCTAATTAATATAACACAATTTGGGACAACTTGCCATATATAATGAAAAAAACATTACTTTGTATTTCTTTTTCCACTTTTGAAATATTTATAAAACTTGACAAATGCCAAAAATACTGTATAATACAGTATTGGATAATACAACTATGGAGGTGAATTATGTCTACGATTGATTTAATCATTTTAGGTTCATTATGCCAAAGTCCTAAAAGTGCATATGACTTACAAAAACAGATTGAATCCCGAAACTTGTCAAGGTGGATAAAAATTGGTTCGTTTACTGTTTACAAGAAAGTGGTTCAATACGAAAGCAAAGGATATGTTGTTAGTGAAACTGTTAAGAATGGCAATATGCCCGAAAAAACAGTGTATACAATAACGCTAAAGGGAAAAGAAATTTTTAAAGAATTGATGACTAAATTTTCTTTCGCAGAAACAAGAGTATTTTTAGATTTTAATGCAGTTATTGTGAATATGGCTTTGCTTGACGAAAATTCTGCAAATGAGTGTATTGCAAATATTAAAAACAGTATTCAAAACACTAAAATGCAGATTGCAGAACAATTACCCACACATAAGGACATTCCGTTATTTGGGCGGACTATTCTGGAACAACAATTTTTGCTTTTAGAAACACTGGAAAAATGGGAAGAAAATTTTGAAAAAGAGTTAGCAAAAGAAAGGGAAGAAAAATGAATTTGATGTATTTTATATTTTTTAATTTGGTGATTTATTTACCATTTCATTTATTTGAGGAAGCTATTGGTGATTTCCCTAAGTGGATGTATGAGCATAAATGGCTGCCTTATCATATGACGCATGGACACTGGATGGCGAACAATTTGTTTATTTACTATCCAATGCTTCTTATATCAGTTTTTTTATTTGTGTTTATCAATCAGTTTGTCTGTTTCGGAGTGGCAATTCTTATATGGGGAATTATAAATTTTGGCGACCATTTTTTCTATACAATCAAAGATAGAAAAATCTCTCCGGGATTAATAACGGGAACACTTTTTCTTGTCAATTCGATTTTCGGATTAAGAAATTATTATTTTTCAGATTTCTTTTCTGTATATCAGTTAATCATAGGAATTTTGATTGGTGGTGTGTTATTTGGTTTGCCTATGGGATTATGTGTTGTTTTATATCCGTTTTTTGATAAGTATTTCAAATAAATGCTTAAAATGTACCCGTAAACCATGCAACACCCCATGTGGGAGAAAAGGGGAATTTTCTATGGCTTGTACAGAGGCATACAAGTAACATATCATGTATACTTTTAATGGTTTTTGCAAAGTTGTTATCCGCAATGCAGCTATCACCGCATGGCGCGACCAGCACAGGCGGCACAAAAGAGAAATATCCCTTGAATACCCCATTAGGATATGCGGTTAGACTGTTATCCTCACCAATGGGGAGCTTGCCGCCGCACGGCAGATTTCTTGTTTTTAACTGATTATGAATGCCTTTTGTTGTTATTGTGCTGTCGCTAACTTACATTCTACATTATCATACTATTTGTGCGTCTGCTAATTCCATAAACAAGGATAATTCCTGTTACGATATTTACAATGACACCTAACACAATCATTTTTCCTGTTAATCCAATTCCGTTATATCCGGAAAAAGCATACAGATAATACATAAAGTCTATAAACGATATGTAACTGCCAAAAAACTGGCTAAACAAATTATTGACTAATAAAATTATCAGAGAAGCGCACATCATACTGGATATATTCGACATATACAGGGATAAAAGCACCAAAAACAGAACCATTGTTATCTGCGGAAAAACTAATAACAACATTTGTAACAAATATTCCTGTGCATGATCGAAGATATGACTGCCCCATAAAAAGAAACCTGTCACAATGCTGACGATCACCACAAACAAAAAACAGATCAGCGCAACTGTCAGAATACTGACAGTTTTTGCGATGAAAAGCTGTTTTTTGGAAACGCCATTCAGCAAAGGCTGCCGAAGCATACCGCTTGCCTTTTCCCCGCAAATCAACACTGCACTGACAAAGCTAAGGAACAGTGTACCGACAATATCAATATAGGACTGCATACACATTGTTGGAAATTTACCGCCTGCATAATATCCCGCGGCGAAATTCGCCGTGCCATTATCTTCTAAACTGCCTGCGCACCCCAGCGCATTGGAAATGATAATCACTGCCATTACGGCAAAAAATAAGTATACTATCTTTTGCCTTTTCAGTCTTGCAAATTGTATATTGCATAATCTTATAATCATTTTATACCTCTCTCAAAAATCTATTTTTTGTGTTCTGTATAGGGATATTTGAAAAAAAACAATTCCATACAGTATCATAATGGATATTCCTATCAGCAGTTCGCTAAATGGTATTTTCTGATACTCATATGCAAACGTCCAAAGGTTAAGGTAATATCCAACCCATATTTTTTGTAGTAAAGTAATATTGGAACTGTATATAAACTGGTCAGTCAATAGATAAATAATCATAAAAAATATTGTTTTCCATGCGCCTCTGGTACAGATACAAAGTGTGACTATACCAAGCGTTATAACCGACATATAGATACCCGATAACAGATATTTTATAATGGTTCTGATAAAGGCTGCCTGTTCAAAGATTTCATAACCCCAACGCATAAAGGCTGTTATGTAATTGATAAGAGCCACCAGCAAAACAAAAATCATTGACATACTGACAGCAACATAGATTTTTGACCGTATCATTCTGCTGCGGGTTTCCCCATGCAATAAAGGCTGGTAAAGCATTTTGTTCCTGTCTTCTTCACAAATAAACAGCGTCAGCAGAAATACATGAAAAAGAATACCCACTGTCCCGACATAAAACCGCATCATAAATTCGGGGAAATTTTTCCTGCCAACTATTCCAATATTGATATTCAGCATTTCTTCCATTTGCGGTGTCGAAATAAGAAAAGCGTAAAAGAAAGAAGCTGTAAAAAAGCAGGCAAAAAAAATGTAAATCAATTTTTGTCTGTATAGTTTTCTTGCATAAAATCTTGTTAATGGATACATGGCTTAAGCTCCCCCTGTCAGTTTTAGAAAAAGATCCTGTAATGAGTGTTTCCGCATGGAAAGATAGTGAATATGCAAATGGCTTGCTACAAGGGTTTTAACAAATTCATCAAAACAGATACTTTCAAGTCTGATTGTAAACTGATTTCCTTTCTGTGAAACCAAACTAATTCCCTTACACCCGGAGAGGACACTCCGGGCAGCGTTTGTTTCTTCCAGTATGCAGTCCACGATATTTGTTGTTTCGGATAAAATGTTTTCCGTTTTTCCCTGCAAGATACTTTTTCCCTTATCCAAAATTAAAATATCGGTACAGAATTTTTCCATATCATGCAGTTGGTGTGATGAAACGATAAAGGTTGTATTTCGTTCTTTCGCCATATCGCAAATCAGACGGTATAGGTTAATCTGTCCCTGCGGGTCTAATCCGTTTGCCGGTTCATCTAAAATAATCAGTTTTGGCTGTCCTAACATAGCCCTTGCCAATGCCAGTCTTTGTTTCATTCCAAGAGAAAACTTTTTCACTTTCTTTTCAGCCTGTGAACTAAGTCCGACATAATCAAGCAATTCCAAAACTTGCCCGTTTGGGATATTTTCATATAGATGTGCAAAACATTCTATATTTTCTCTTGCAGTCAGTTCTTGATAAAAACTAGGGGTGTCAAGTGCCGCCCCAACCTTTGACAATGCCAGTCCGGGATTTTCGTCTAATGATACGTTGTCTATGACGATTTTCCCATTATCTTTGGAACACAAATTTGTAATCATCTTTAATGTCGTAGTTTTGCCCGCCCCGTTTGTCCCCAATAGTCCCATGATATTTCCGGGTGTAAGGTCAAAGCAGACATTCTCAACGGCAGTTTCCGAATTGAACCTGTTCGATTTTCTATATGTTTTTCTTAGATTTTTTACGCTGATTATTTTCTCCATTTATCAATCCTCCCAATAATTCCAAATATTATAATTCCAATTACTTCTCCAAGGGCATTGCCTATAAATCCCTGCATATGGAGTACATCTTCCCACATATAATCTCCCGTGATTAGTTTTGTGGCATAGTTTCCTATGATTACCAAGAACAGGAACAATGCTATGCAGTCCCAAATATTCCATTGTAGAAATGTTCTTGCAAGCACTGGAAGCCAGAGGACAAAAAGCCATAACAGAAGGATAGGCAGACCATAGCGGAAAAACCAGAGTGTCCCTGTTTCCATAAGATAATATCTAGTAATTTGTATTACAGAAAGCAGAATAAATACCCCAATGCTTATTACTGCCATTGCAATACAGCCTTTATTCTTTTTGCAGGTTGAAAGAGTATATATAAAAGCGTCCGCAAATAAGCAAGAGGTTCCGGCAATCAAAGACCATGTAATTCCTTTGTTTACTGCCAAATCCACGATCAGACAGACAAGTATTGCAACAAAGCTCAGGCCGCCTAAGCCATATAGCAGATACATTTTCTTTGTTTTATGCAAAAATCTTTTTACATCTGAAATCTCTGTCGGCGGCGTTTCCATTTCCAAATGACAAGCCATATCGTGATATATCTCACTGCATTCTGCACAATGTTCTAAATGATTATCAATGCTCTTTTTAGAAACATCACTTACCATTCCGTCAATATAGAGAGGAAGTAAATCTCTGACAATCTCACAAGCTAATTCTTTTTCCCTTAGTTCCATTCTCTCATTCCTTTCATTATTTTCTGTTTTCCACGGTAATAAGTTACCCTCGCCCAGTTTTCCGTTTTTCCCAAGATAGCCGCAATTTCAGAAAATTGTAGTTCTCCTGCTAATCGCAAATACATGACTTCTCTTGTTACATCATCAAGGTTGTGCATTAGGCGGAAAATTTCTATTTTTTCTAAATTGTCAAGGCTTTTACTTTCAACATTTTCTGTGGAAGGTACGCAATCGTCCAGTGGGGCGGTTTTATGCCTGCTTCTTTTTTCCAGTTCTTTGTACCATAATTTTTTGGCAATTCCGCATAGCCAGACGGAAATTTTACAGTCTCCCCTAAATTTGTCAATCCCCTTAATTGCCTGAAAGAATGTTTCCTGCGTCAGTTCCTCGGCAAGTCCGCCATCCTGCGTTAATCCGCATAGATATTTATATATCATGGCGGCGTTTTCACGATATATTTCATTAAATTTTTCTTTTTCCATATCAGCACCTCATATTGTTAGTTCTTTTCAAGTGCGATTTGTTACAAATATTTTTAATTTTTTTGTTTTTTCTAACAGCCATATATAATCATATACGATTAGGCAAATAAAACAAGCAAAAAACCGTGAAATACAAGCCCGGCAAATTCTTCTTATAAGATGTGGGAACGCTGCATTTTAGCTTTTCCATGTGCCGTGAACAGAGTTATCCATGAATCCATAGCCTGTTATAATTGTTCGTTTTAGACATAACTTACACACTTCGTTACAGCATGAAAAGATTGGTTATGCGATTACAGGCGTTCCCGCCAGTTTTCGCAGTTTATTCAGTTTTTCCATTTGTTTTTTGTTCCGTTGAAGTTCCTTTAGGTACTTCTGTATTGTTTCTACTTGTCAAGGACGTATTCATCATTTTTCATCACTTTTTCTCGGTCTGCCCTGTTTTCCATGCTCTAAGTCATGGAGAATGACACGTTTTAACTTGTCCTCTACGCTTTGGGTACTTGTAGCCGAAAAATGTACCTCGACTAAATATCTTGTCTTGTCAATCTTCTGTTGTAAACAGGGCGTTAATCGCCCTGTCTGCTTCATAAGCAGCAGTATTTACGGCATCTTTCAGATATATCCTCTGTATCGCTCTCATAAATGCCCCTTGCTTTTACCTCAATATCTATATCTGCACCGTCAAAAAATTCTTTGGACAGCGATATTGTATCGGGTTTTCTGCCCCTTTGACAAATGCACGTTTTCAAGCTCGCTGTATTTCTATTCCCTCTCTGCCGTGAATTTCGCAAGGCTTTCAAAACTGTCTATCTTCCTTGTGGCGATGAATTTCTCCGCATTGTCGGCTGACTGCAAGGCTATTCTGTCGGCATTTTGGCTTCCCTGCCGCTTTGCATAGGCAACAAATTCTTTTATGCTGTCCAAAAGAAAGATGTCCGCTGTTGACCTTGCAAAAGCGCTTGAATGTTCCCCGACAAACATATACAACAAGCTAAAACGTGACAATTTCAGCGAAAAGGAACTAAAACAGATAACCGACATTCTAAATTGTGACTTTAAGGGCAGTTTCATAATGAGAGATACCCGAGAGGAACTATAAAAAGGCAGGGGTTCAACGCCCTGCCAATTCTATATATTTATTTACTTTTTAAAGTGCCAACTTGTATAAAGCCAACTGATTAAGGCTCACGCCCTCTTTTTCTGCTTCTATTGCAAGCCTTTGATGTAAAGACTTTGGAAGCCTTACAATGAATTTTCCGCTGTATTTATCGGCTGTTCCCGGAACTGGTATAGGTAGATTGTTTTCCTGCTTTACCTCAAAATATCCCTCCATTGCTTCATTAAGGCTCTGATATAATTCCTCCAGTGTATCTCCCGTACTCTGGCAACCGTCAAGCTCTAAAATCCTGCCATAAAAGTAATGACCGCTTTCGTCGTTCATTTCCTGCACCAGTCTTGTGTATGGCAGTTTCATATAATCTTTAATTTCCACGCTTTTCTCCTTTCCGCTTGCTGTGTTGTGCCGGGATAAGGGGATTACTCCCCTATCCTGTTCAGCACGTCAACCACATAAGCCTTTTTTAATGGATTTTCTTGTTTTATTGTTATCAAATCCCCGGTTTCTTTATTCAAATAATGTTTGTGGCTTCCTTTTTGCCTTGCCAGAATATATCCGTATGCACCTAAAACTTTTTCAACTTCTTCTGGTCGTATTCCGTTCGGCTGTTGCTTCATTTTCTCAATTAGCTTTTTTACATTTGGCACTTTGTTTCCTCTTTTCATTTATTATAGTATCATATATAGTATCATTCGTCAACTGGATTATTATAAATTTAGATGAATTTTCTTTTTTGTTCCCCGGCTCATAAATGCCCTTTCTTGCCAAAAAGTACTGCCCTAACCGCCTATTTTCCCATATTCCCACCTTTCCCGCCTCTTCCTCAATGATGAACCGCATATATATTATTCCTCAATTGTCATGAGTAATTTATTAACAGTCCCTAACATGATTTTCTCCTTGCTTCTTTATCTTCTCTAATTCGGATCTTACTTCAGGCTGTTATATGTTCCATCATCTACCGCTTCCAGCCACTCATTGGAACCGTTCTCACCAGGAACTTCAACTGCCAGATGCGAAAACCAGCTGTCTTTTGCCGCACCGTGCCAGTGCTTTACACCGACCGGAATATTGACAATATCCCCCGGATGGAGTTCCTGTGCTTCTTTTCCTTCTTCCTGGTAATACCCACGCCCTGCGACACAGACCAGAATCTGCCCGCCGCCTTTATCCGCATGATGGATATGCCAGTTGTTGCGGCATCCCGGCTCAAATGTCACATTGAAAATTCCTACCTGTGATGTGGAAAGCGGAGCAAGGAAACTTCGTCCGGTAAAATACTGTGCAAAGCCGTCATTAGGCTTGCCGATAGGAAATACCATCTTGGCAGCATGAACAGCTTTTGCATCTCCACCCGCAGTTTCATCTTTCCACACATCCTTTGCCAGACCAAACACTGCCCAACCCTTCGGCCATCCTGCATAAAAAGCGGCATGGGTGATGATCGCTGCGGCTTCCGCTTTCGTCACGCCATGTGCCTTTGCATTTTCCAGATGGTAAAGCAGCGAAGAATCCGTAATACCAGAAGACATCAGTGCCACCATCGTTACAATGCAGCGTGTTTTCAGGTCAATATCCTGATTGTTCCAGTTTTCCCCAAACAGCACATCGTCATTATAGTGCGCAAATTCTGGTGCGAAGTCGCCTAACTGCATCTTTCCTGCTGTCTGTATAATTTTCTCCATTGTTTTATCCTCCTATCATTTTCTATTTTTGTTCTTTCATTTTGCAGATGATGTAATCAATCTCGTCAAGGGACTGCTGCTTTCCATGTATTTCATCCAGTAATTGATACCGGCATTTCCGCAGCATCCGTATCTGTATCTCCTTATCATCGCATCTGGTTATTTCTTCAATCCTCTCTTTACTGAAGCCGGCTCTGGAAAGAGCATAGAAATCTGGTTCCATGAAAAAGCATCCCCTCCTAAAACAAAAATATAAGTGCGGTTCCGAAGCAGCCTGCCTCATCCCTGCACTTACATTATAATCATATGTCTGACATATATCAAATACTTAGTTTTTATGGCTCACCCATGCCCAAAAAGTATTTTGCGTATTCTATAAATTTTGTCGCCGCCAGACTAAATGGCTGTTCCCGTTTCCATGCCAAAACACACGTTGCCATAAGCTCCGGATACAGCGGCCGGCAGACAATCTTTGATGAGTCCCAAAAAGGAACCGCACCTTCAATGACCAAAGAATATGCCAGCCCCCTGCTCACCATAACTGCACCGTTGGTACTCAGATTACTGGTAAACAAGATATTCAAATTTTTATAATAGTCCCCAAACCAGCTTGCCAATTCGCTCTGTACCTGCATTCTTCGCGGAAGAATCAACGGCAGTTTTGCCAGTTCATCTGCCTTGACATGCTTTTTCCCTACAAGCGAATCATCCGGCGGCATCAAAACTACCCATCTTTCTTTCATATCCAGACGGATAAACTCATATTTCCCCATCTCAATCGGCTCCAAGAGCAATCCTAAATCAAGCAGTCCCTTATCCATCTGTTCTTTTACCAGATCCGCAGTCGCTGTAAACAGGTCAAAAGTAACAAGGGGATATTTTTGATGGAAATTCCGAATCAGATCCGAGAGCATCTGCACAGACGCAACTTCCCCGCATCCAATAGCAATCTTTCCCTCTACCTGTTCTTCCTGCTCTACCAATTCTTTTTCTGTTTTATCAACCAGCTGTAGAATTTCCTCTGCCCGGCGCCGGAGCAGCAGACCTTCATTCGTCAGCCATATCTTCCGTGTCCCCCTGTCAAACAGCCGGACACCAATTTCTTCCTCCATCTGTGCAAGTTGGCGTGAAAGCGTCGGCTGTGTAATATGCAAAACTTCTGCGGCTTTTGTAATGCTTTCTTCCCTTACTACGGTAAGAAAATAGCGAAGAACCCTGATTTCCATATGCAAACTCCTCTCAGCTTTATCCATGCTTTACAGATTGTATTATAACATTTTTATGCCTTTTAAGCAATGCAACCATACCTTTTGATTTTGCCTTTAGGGGGTTCAAATTTCTGTTGGGAGGGTTCATACGCAAACACTTATACTGCTTAACCGCAACACCCATGAAAAAGAAAAACGCATCTGGCGGTATCCAACAATACAACGTTCGTAAGCGATGAATAACCTGCCGGTTTTACATATTCTAAAATCTGTGGGATAATCTTTTTGACTGACAAGTGATTG
>VSNQ01000056.1 GCA_009774395.1 Lachnospiraceae bacterium | reverse complement strand
TTTGCTCATTACAATGTTTACTTCTTATATTATTGTATTGCGCTATGTTGAGAGCGAAGTCAAACGCTCCGAAATTTATTGGAAAAATATGTTGTTTGAAACCTATATAAAGGGATTGGAAAACCAATATTATCTGGTAGAGCAGTCCGAGAATAATCTAAAAGTCCTGCGCCACGATATCCGCCACTACTCGATGATGATTCATTCGCTGTTAGATGCACAAAATTATGACGAAATCCGCAAAATAGCCATACATATTGGTGACGTCGTTGATGAAAATAAGATAACAAAATACTGTTATCATCTTATTACAAATATGATTTTTTCAGATGTAATCAAGCAGGCACATTCTCGTGGAATTGAGATTATTCTGGACGCACAGGTTGAAAAAGAAATTCCGGTAAACGACTATGAATTTGCTACTGTTATCGCAAATTTATTTGAAAATGCAATGATATGTGTCAATGCACTAAAAATAAAAAAACGCTATATTAACGCCAAAATCCACTGCACCCAAGCCTATCTGTTAATTGATATGAAAAACGAATATGAGAAAGAAATTATCTTCGATCCTGCTACTGGACTGCCAGTCAGCCAAAAAGGACACAACCACGGTTTCGGTATGCAGAGCGTCCTAAGTTTTTCCAATAAAATTGACGGAAATATAGGCTGTTACTGCGAAAACGGGATATTTCATTTTATACTGTATGCGAAATTTTAGGCATATTTTGTGAAAAAAAGGACAGATCTTCACACACAGAACATATTATAATGGAAATGTAACACTATTTTATTAAGGAGAACATGAATATGCAGAAAACCTTTATAAAATACACTTTCATTGTAATTACTGCCGGTATTTTCCTGATTCTTGTAATTAACCTTTTATTTACATGGCATACATTGGAACTGTCGCAGTTTCACTCTTTTTGTACGAAAATTGAACAAGTGATTCATACTTTAGAGAGCAACCAGACCGAACTTAAGATACTGCAGGAAAATCTGGATGAAGATTACCTAACGAGAGCACGCGCTGCAGAATATGTTCTGGATCGCCAAAAAGAGGTTTCTCTGGATGTATCCGAAATGCAGTATCTTGCCAATCTGCTCAATGTAGATGAGCTTCATGTAATTGATGAAAATGGGATAATTGTATCCGCTTCTGTTTCCCAATATGTTGGCATTGATATGTCAGATCATCCGCAGACCAGTGCCTTTCTCGCATTGTTAGAAAGTGATAACGAAAATGACTATTTAATTCAAGAGGCGCAGCCCAATGCCGCTGAAAGTAAAATTATGCAGTATGTCGGTGTTGCAAGGAAAAGCACCAAGGGCGTTGTTCAAGTCGGTTTTGAACCTACAAGGCAACTTGAAGCACAATCACGCAATACATATGAGTATATTTTCGCGCAATTTCCGACAGATGTCAGCGAAGAACTTTTTGTCGTTGACCGCAGTTCTGGTGCTGTATTGGGTCATTCAGACGGTATCAATAAGTTATTTTCAGCGGAGTATTACCAGTTAGAACCGCTTCTGGACTGCAAAAATGGCGCATTTTTAAAGGCAGCAAATGGTAAATCCATATACGTAGTCAGCCAGTCTTACGCAGATGTACTTATCTGTGCTGCCCTGCCAGCTAATATATTGTTCCAGAAACTGCTGCGCAATACAGTTAATACGTTTATCTATTTATTATTAATTGAAGCTGCCGCGATTCTGGTGCTAAATTTTCTTGTTAAACGCAAGGTAATTGACGGCATCCACAGTATTATCAATGACCTTTCCGCTATTACGCAAGGTATTCTTGATACTACAGTAGTGGTCGGCGGCAATCGGGAGTTCGAAAAGTTAAGCGATGGCATTAATACAATGGTAAAAAGTATTATCCGTGTTTCCGACCGTATTTCCGCAATTATTGAAATCAGTGGTGTTCCGCTTGCTGCATTTGAATATGAAAACGGTGCAAATCCCGTATTTATTACCTCTGGCTTAAAGGATCTTTTGGATATTGACGACAAGCAGGCTTCTATCCTTTGTCAAAATGCCACCCTGTTTGACCACTATATCCATCGGATTATGGAACATCCTATTGATGGAGAAAGCGATATTTTTCAGATGAGCGACGCAAAATATATCCGGATTCATATGTCAAAATCTGCCAAAGGTTATCTTGGTGTAATAACGGATGTTTCAAAGGATATTATTGAAAAGCTTCAGATGCATTATGAAAATACCCATGATGCACTTACAGGACTTTACAAATTTCGCTATTTTAAAGATTTAGCATCCGAAAAAATACAACAAATACCTGCTGGCAAACTATGCGCCGTTGTAATGATTGATTTAGACTACTTTAAGTCCATTAACGATACCTTTGGACATGATATTGGCGACCGTTACTTGCAGCATTTTTCTGCGACAATGCATTCCATGCCGCAGGAACATTTCCTTACTGCAAGGCGTTCTGGTGATGAATTTTGTATGATGATCTATGATTGTGCAGATAAAGCCGAAATTATCCGCTATCTCAATATGTTCTATGAAGCAATCGGCAATGCGCCTGTCGCACTCTCCGATTCACAATCTAAGATTGTCAGCGCCTCGTGCGGATATGCATGGACAGATAACCGCAGCACAGATATTTCGGAACTTTTAAGCCATGCGGACGAAGCACTTTATGAAGTGAAAAAAGAAACCAAAGGACGCTATGCAGAATACGCACTGCTGTCCTAGCAGCAAATTATCCCTTCTGTGTCAGGATGCTTGCTTGCGGTATACGTTGCTTTTGTAGTATTTTTATTTGCTCTCCTGTATTTTTTATTCCATATATTAGGAACTGTTAAGAAATAACTTTGAAACAGTTCCTTAGGAACTGTCAAAAAATAACTTGTTAATTTGACGCCGTATCAATGTTCAGCTGCAAAGAAGATAATCGCAGGCGTAGCGGGCTACGTCAAGATTATCTGATGCCGCAGATGGACTTTGATACAAGTCATATTGATGAGGTATTTATTGACAATTCCTTAGTGCTGCCGCATAAGGGAACTGTTTAATTCCAAACACGGCAGCACTAATCCATTGATTATAGAATCTTCTGCTTTTAGATTTCCTCTTGGCTGGTATTCTCTATATATTTATTGTATCGTCAATCTATTGCTTCTCTTTTGGCTGGTATTCTTTATATATTATTGTACCATTAATCTTTTGCTTCTCTTTTGGCTGGTATTCTCTATATATTATTGTACCATCAATCTTTTGCTTCTCCTTTGGCTGGTATTCTTTATACATTATTGCCCAGTCAATCTATGGATTCCCCTTTGGCTGATATAGCACATAGGTTACTGTGCCATCCTCATTTAAAACAGTTACATCTATCCGCAAATCTTCCAGTCCATTACTATAAGAATAGCCATCTATCATATATCTTCCTACTACATCTTCTGGCATAATCTGCTTCATCATGCCTCCGGGATCACCACTTTCCAATTCATACGTACAATTTACAATCCCTCCCTTATCTGGTGTGTAGGTTGCTCTTGTCGATTCTATCGGCTGTGCATATTCATCAAGATTCTCCGGCGTAAGCTTCTGCATAAATTCTTCGACTGCTTTATCTTCATCCATCAGCTCAAGCGGTTCATCCGGTGTATTCCATTGTTCTTCTAATTTTTCCAAATATGCCTGCGCTGCTGCTGGATCGCCTTTGCTCTTGTCCATTGGTAACTCAAACAACGCATTTACGCCTGCATACTTTTCATTGCGGCTCATGATTCCAGTGGACTCGTCGTAATTGTATGCCTGCCTATCATAGAAAGAACCGGTGCTGGCACCGACATAAATGCCTTTATCCGCAAATATTTCAATATTATCCATAGACAATACGCGGTACTCAATTCCATCTTTTACAAAAGCAGTATATGCTCCGTTCATACTCATAAGGCTGTACTTATTCGGGTCTAATCCGCGAATATAGCAAGATACATAAAACGGTTCCTTTCCATAATCATCGGAACTCGTGGGTGTCATTGGAGTACCATCTGCGTGTTCAATCACAACAACCGTATAAATTTTGTTATCCTTGGGAATCCCCTGTCCATCCGTTGACAAATAATCGCTAATATTTTTGCCTGCAACACTTCCTAACAGCGTAATATAATAACCACCACTTTCCTGTGTTTCATTAACCAACACCGCATTTTCGCTAAGGAACGCATTTTTCAGCGTATTATCTTCTATTTCTACTGCTGCCTCGGACGGGCTTAAATAGCGATGCGCTGCCGCTACGGTAATTGAACCCAACAAGACAACACAGATCGCCGCTGCTGCAACAGCCGGAACTTTTCTTTGATTTTTCATAGATTTCCTCTCCTTTACTGCCAAGAGAACCTGCTGATTTAGCTGTCTATCCGGCACGTCCATTGGAACAAGCGCTTTTTTTAACAATTCATCTAGATTATTTTTCATCATGATACCCCTGCCTTTCCAATTTCTGCTTTAAGATTTTTTTCGCTCTGAAAATCCGGCTCTTTACCGTACCTTCAGGCAGCTTTAGTACAGCTGCGGTTTCTGCAAGGGATAGTTCTCCCATATAGAACATCAGTATGGGAAGCCTGTATTTATCCGGCAATGTACTAACAATACTGCGCACCAAATAACATTCTTCCTGTAAAACAATCTGTTCTTCTGTCATTCTTCCCTGTGTTGGAATATCTCTTGGAACAACTACAGCGCTTCCTGCTGCTTCCTTTAATACTGCACCTGATTCGCTGCCTGCTGCCATCTCCTCCACAGACCACGGTACACCGATAATCCTTTTCCGAATGGATAGCTTACGCTTGTAGTTGCGGTAAAGGTTGACTGCAATTCCCATTAGAAAACTTTTAGGATTTTTCTCTATTACAAGATTTTCCCGCAGTTCATAAAGTTTGAGAAAAGTATCTTGATACAAATCCTCCGCTTCTTGACAACTACGTGTCACCGAACAGCAAAACGAAAATAAATCCTTGCCATATGCATCAATATACTGTTTTAGTTCTTCTTGGCTCATTGATAACCTCCAGTTACTTCCAGCCGCCCTCATGAAAACAGCCAGATAATAGAGTACCCTATATAATTGAAAGAATTGCTCCCTTCACTTATATAGGGTAATCAATGGAGAAAAGGTTTCAAAATATTTTAACCTTCTCGATGCATAACACAGCAGTCCTTTCCACAAAATGAAATACCATAACTGCTTGCAATGTCATAGCCGTCCTCCTCAAGTTCCATAATGTATTTTTTATCGTCAATCTGCTGCAATGCTTCTTCCGCCTTTTTTTCGAGTTCCTTTATCCGCTTCGTGGTCTTAAATTCTACAATAAACGCCTCTTTCCGGCGCGACACTGGCTTTACAAACAAATCGCATCTGCCTTTGCCTGTTTCACGGTTGGATTTTGTACGATAGCCTTTCATACCCGATAGCAACCCAGCCACCAGTCCATGATAATAATTTTCACTCTCGTCAAAGGAACTGATTGTTTCATATAAAATATTCGTCAATTCTTCCTGCAACGTCTGGGTATCCTTATTAACAAAGGCGGTATGCAGCCGAGTAAGGTCACGTTCCCTAATTTTTTGATCGAACCATGCCATAATTTTTTCGCGGAAAATATAACGCACCTCCCTATTAGGGATTGCAAGTGTCAAATATCGTATATCCTCCTCTCCCATGCGCTCGTCCACTTTCTTGAAATATCCCGTAAAAAACATAAAATTCCACAAATTATCCATGTTTTCGTACACTTCCCCATAGGTAATGTCCTCATGAACGGGCTTTTCAACAGTCCCGCCGTCAATTAAGTCCTCTAGTTCACTCTTTACGCTGTCATCCGCCATATCAATCAGCCTGCGCACAACCGTATTGGAGGAAGTATTTGCCCAATACGAATGCGGAAATTCATCCTCATGACTGGTTAAAGCTTTCACATATCGGATAACGCTCCATGGATTATATACATTGGTATTTCCAAAAAGGTAGCCGTTGTACCATTCTTTGATCAGGTCATATTTGTGTTCCAATCCGCAGTCTTTACAAAGCCTGCGAACTTCCTCCTTGGTAAAGCCAAAGTATTCATCGTAATTCCAATCAAGTATGGATATCACTTCAAGATTATTCAAACCAGTAAAAATACTCTCCTTTGAGATGCGCAGACAGCCCGTTATCACTGCAAATTCCAGACTGCTGTTTGATTTAAAAGCAGACTCAAATAAGGAACGGATAAAACCAACCATCTCATCATAAAAATTCTGTGTAAACGCATTCTCAAGCGGCACGTCATATTCATCTATTAAAATAATCACCTTTTTCCCATAGTATAATTCAAGGCATTGTGACAAAAATTGAATGGACTGATTGTAATCAGATCTGTCCGCCGTCCGCCTCATAATGTTCAGGTATTCTTCCTTTTTCTCAGACAGACTTTCTGCTTGGAGAATATAGCGATGGTAAAAATACACATCAGCAATCTGCCGCTTAATCGCCTCATATGCAAGTTCAAAATCCGGCTGTTTCGCATCCTTTAGCGTAAGGCTGATCACTGGATAAGTCCCCATATGTGCAAGGTAAGCTTCCCCCGCCTCCATAATCCGCATATTCTTAAAAAGAATCGCATTATCCTTTTTCTCTCCATTGCCTGTACGCATATCCTCGAAAAAATACTGGAGCATACTCATATTCAGTGTCTTGCCAAAGCGCCGCGGACGTGTGAACAAGTTGACACTTCCTTTTTTGTCCAACAGTTCCTTTATAAACCATGTTTTGTCTATAAAATAATATCCTCTCGTTATTAAATGTTCAAAACTATCGATACCTACTGGCAATGGCTTCAAATCCATACAAATGCCCCCTTCTGTTATTTTCCTTCAATTCTTTCGGTATTCCTTTATTCTGGCAATTGTATACACCTAATGCCATTCTCTAAGAGAGTTGTATCTTTCCTTGTAATTCTGCGACTAATTTCTTTAGCTGTTCAATTGTTTTGTATTGCTCCTCATTCACTTTCTTCTGCTCCTCATTCACTTTCTTCTGCTCCTCTAGTTCTCTCTCTCGTTCTGCAAGTTTTTCCACTAAACTCATTTTACTTGCCACCCCTTTCTCAAAGCTTGTCAAATCAACCTTGTATACCTGTTCCATCATTTCTATAGCATCCTGAATGTTATAGATCGACTCCAGCATTACTCTTTCATCATCCGTTGCACAGCCCTCCTGCACATCCTTTACTTTATCCGTTAAAACCTTTAGATCCACCATAATAATCTCCATCAGGTCTGCTTCTTCATCACGGCTGTAAGTCTTCCCTGGCAGTTCATCATAAAACCGAAATATACCAAATCTATGCTTATAGGCATAGTTTATATTCTCTTGCCTACGAATAAATGCTGTATCCATTTCATTGTGGAACGTTACATTTTCCGCACACAGCCATATCGTATAAACTTTGTGGATGTTCGCATATTCCTTATCTCCCGCTGCAACAGTTTCTCTTAAACCAGATGCTGCATAGTAGACCGCGCGTGAAATTGTATTTGGTTTTTTCACTTGAAATTTGTTCTGCATCTCAAAGTTGACTGTTATCAAATTAATAAACAAACTATTTACACTTGAATATACCCTAAATGTAAGATCCTTTATTGTATTTTTCTCTACCCCAGTGCCTTCGATACCGCTAATCAGATCGATCTCGTCCTGAAGAATATCCTCATCACTCTGCACACCCCTGTCACGTTCATTTTTAATCAGCTTCGCGATATCCAAAGGATTTAAGTCCTTATACTCTGGAATACAATTTTTGAGCAGTATCGCTGCCGTCCATTTGAACTTAAGCATTTCTTTAAACACTTCATCTTTCGTAATGCTTGTATCCAATGACCAATCCAGCCAGTTATTCATTGCCCGTACATTTTCAACAGATTCTATAAAATTATCCGATTGCCCCATTTCTATCACCTTTTCCTATATTTTTTCATATGTTTTCGTATATTATGATTAGGAACTGTCCCGAAATAACTTGCAAATAGTCTGTAGGATTTTTCTTCGAGAGTGCCGGCACAAAATCAGGCGCATAGCGGGCTATGTAACTGATTTTGCGCTGGTGCTATCGGAGAAAAAGACAAGGAAAATTGCAAGTTATTTTGGGATAGTTCCTTAGCCCGTCAAAAGGGTATTTTTCAAAAGAATGGTACAATATATTGTGATTCGAACAGATATACATACTCTATATATTGTGGTCATTTTTCTTAATTAGCCCTTTTGATGCTTTAATCATATTATATCACCCTGCCACAACGGTTTCAAGGAAAACGAAACTACATCTCAACCACCCTTGTCGCTATCTTTTCTTGGAAGCGGATATCATGCTCTACTGCAATCATCGTAGGCTGAAATTTTAGCAGCAAGTTCTCTATCTGCACACGCGAAAATACATCAATATAATTGAGTGGTTCGTCCCAAATATAGAGATGTGCCGGTTGTAACAGGCTTGCGGCAATCAGTACCTTTTTCTTCTGTCCCTCTGAAAAATCCTCCATATTTTTGGTAAACTGCACTCGTTCCAAATCAAGCTGCCGCAATATTGCGAAAAAAATACTCTCATTAAGATTATTTGCTCTGCTAAATGCTTTTAAATTGCCGCAAAGGTGTGAAGTATCTTGATTAATATAGGAAATCACCAATCCCGACGCAGTTGTCAGCGTCCCATCTTCATGCATTACACTGTTTTTGTGTAATAATTCTGGCTTACTATTATGCTGCAGGATTGCCTTTATAAAACTCGATTTCCCACAGCCATTCTTTCCATGCAGAAATACGCGTTCTCCCTGACGCAGTTCAAAGTTAAAACCTTGCATTACAATATATTTGTCAGAACACTTTTCTTCTGACATATTTGCATTATCCATTGTATTATCATACGCAAGCCCATAATCCCTTGCTACAATCAACACTTCTTTGTGATGTCGCATAGGGGTTAATTTTAGTTCTGACGGGGTTTCAATATCCTGCAAAAGTCCCTCTTTTTCCTCGATTTCGTCCTCGATACGTTTCTGCATGTGCATAATTCGTTTTTGCATTTTCTTGGTTTTTGCCCCAATATAAGCGCGTGTGCCTTTGCATCTATCATGCTCCTTGACCGGATCAAAACCAATTTTAGTGCTTTCATTCTTATCCGCCCAATCGGCTGCCCGTTCTGCTGCCTGTTGTAATCTGCGAATTTCCTTTTTATGCTTTTCATTTTCCATCTGGTGAAACGCATCCATACGGCTTTTATTTTCCCACCATGAAGAAAAGTTTCCACTTTGTACCTCAATTGAACACCGATTTAATACCAGCACATGATCGATGCACGCATCCAACAAATCGCGGTCATGTGATACTAATATAAAGCCCTTTTTGTTTCTAAGATATTCCTTTACAGATTCCCGCGACGTTTGATCAAGGTGGTTAGTTGGTTCATCAATCAGCAGGAAATCATGTTCTCCTGAAAATAAAACCGCCAGCATTACTTTTGTTCGTTCTCCGTGGCTTAGTGTCTGAAACGGACGGTAAAGCACCTCCGCGGTAAGCTGCAGCTTCTCCAACTCGCAGATAACGCGCCAAAGTTCACAATCCGCTTTTAGTTCTGTTGCAAACGCGGCGCAGCATTGCTGCATCTGCTTCTCTGTCATGCAATACGGAAAATAATCAAAAACGGTTGTACTGCTGATAGTTCCTTGATATTCATATTTTCCTTGTAAAAGATTTAAAAATGTTGTCTTTCCTTTTCCGTTTCGCCCAACAAACCCTAATTTCCAGTCTGTATCAAGCAAAAACGATACGTTTTCAAATATATTGTCAAAACTTCCCTCATAACAAAAGGTTAAATTTGATACGCTAATTTGTGCCATATGCAGTCCCTCCTCTATCTTATATTTGAGAAAGCGTTCTGCCAGAAGCGCGCTGTAATCAACAGAATACTGCACAAAAAAAGAGCCCCTAAAACAACAGCAAAACGCAATATTTCCGTCTGCTGCCAAATAATCAGACTCTGTTCGACTAACCTTGTAAAATTTTCCACGCAAAAAAGAGGTTATGCGAACATAATCCACTTTTGGCAACAGGATAATACAATAATGTTCTAAAATTATATTAAAAATACACTAAGGAATATAATATCTACATCCCTTAGTACCAAACACTATTGTTATTAAAGATCCATGTTTTCAAAAGCCGATTATTGCCGCATCTTTTCACCTCTTTCTTTCCTTGCTCGTTAATTGATACTTTATTATAGGGCAGAAGTATGGGATTTGTCAATTACTTTTTATATAGAAATCTGCATCCGCCAATTTTAAGGTTACAATTCAGGCCTGTGCTCTAATGCTTCTCCCTCATTTCCGAATAATGTGTAAAGCTGACAAAAATAACAGCGCCTAAAACTAAAAAGCCAGTCATACCAATCAATCCAGATGGCTTTGGCCCCAAAAGAACATTGTATGTATCCAAACTAATTAAAAGTGGTGCTTCCCGAATGGCATTGATTGCACCATGGGCAATACAGGCTGGAAAAATGCTCTTGGATTTCAGTGTCAAATAAGAGAAAAATATTCCAATGCTGGTTGCAAAAAGCACCATCATTAGAATACCAGACCAAGGTGCACCTGGATACTCTCCAGTATAGTTCAGACCAAAGCAGACTAACGGAGCGTGAGCAATTCCCCATAAAATACCATCCAGTAAAACTGCTTTCTGTATGCCAAGTTCATCTATTAGCAATGGCAGCAGATAACTCCTCCAACCAATTTCTTCTCCAAAAGCCGCTACATGATTGACAATAACCAGCGGTGCCATCAATGTGAGAATCAAGCTAACTCCGATGACCATCGAAAGGTTAATCTGTGGCAAATCGACCATTTGCCCATTAAGAGCAAGAAGTCGCGCCGCATAGGTCAAAGAGCGGTCAAAATGATCCGAGAACAGTAAAAAATATAGTGCTGCCCCTATCCCTATCAATACTCCGGGGGCAAAAGCGGCCAGTAGATATAACTTCCAAGCTTTTCGCACATTTAATTTTAAAAACAGCCCTCCATTGTCATGTGTCAATCGCTTTACAATTAGAGTTGTAAGGGCTGGCAGGAACATGAATATAATCGATGTAAAAATCATCAGAGGGCTTGCGGGTTCTGCATGTAACAAGAAAAGCGGCAGAGTACACAGAATAACTAAGCTAAACTCAATACCAATAAATGCAAAAATTCTTTTCTGTTTCATAATAATTCTTCTCCTTTGGTTGCTTACAGACTATCATTCCAGTTTACAAAATATAGTTACTATAAGCATTCCACTAACTATAAGGTCAATACCTAAAATCATTTTCAAAAAGTTTCATAGATGATATATCACAGCATTTTTCTTGCGCACTACGACTTCTCCTAATTCCCATGCTTTTTATAATACAGAAACGAATACGCAACCGGAGCCAACACCATAACAGCAATAATCCCTATTGGCACCCACTCAATTTCCAATTTCAGAAAAGATAACACCACCAACAGTATTCCGCATACAATCCAGACTCTTCCAGCCATTCTATGTGTGCTGTTCCAGTTATCTTCGTTTTGCAGTGTCCACGGAAGTTTAATACCCACGGTATAATTTCTGCGGCATTTTGGCAGATAATTGCCGAGAACCAGCACTAACAACCCTACAAATAGTTGCGCTGAAATTCCAATATGAAAATTAAAACCGCCTTGCAACGCATATACATAAATCGACCCACCGCATAGCAGGGAACAAAACGGACATATCCATATAATAATTCCGAAAATTTTCTGGTTGATATTGACACGTCTTGGGTCATTGGCAGTACCGATAAGACACAACCAATGCAAAATCAAACAGAATATTGGTATCCCAAAAACAGCAAATGCCTTGCTTCCCCACCCGTTCTCAACATTATCTGCCCCAAAATGAATAGCTACTGTTTCTGGAAGCTGCTGCCACAATAAAATTCCTGCTGCCATTGGAAGCAATGTTACAATGCTTGTTATTACAATTATTTTCTTACTTACCTTCACGATTGTCATCTCCTTTTAATTCTGAAATCCAAAGCATCACTTCCTCTAACACGGAAGTATTAAGTTCATAATAAATAAAATTCTTCTCGCGGCTCTCAAAAACAAGTCCGGCTTTCTTTAGTATATTAAGATGATAGGAAATTGTCGCTCCTGTCATCTCAAAATGACTCCCAATTTCCCCCGCTGACAAACGCTTTTTCTTTAAAAGCATTAGAATTTCTCGCCTTGCAGGGTCTGATAGTGCCTTAAACGTTTCTGCAAATCCCATCCACATCAACTCCTGTCCATTGTTTCAGTATTTAGATAATTATCTAAATACAGTGTACCTTATCTTACAAATAAAGTCAACAAGTATTTAGATTTTTATCTAAATACTTGTTGATAGCAAGTAACTGTTCAAACAGTAAAATAGACAGGCAGCAGCTTGCTATACTCACGATCGATTCGATTTTCCTTTCTGCGCAGCCCATATTATCCACTTATGCAATATGGACTGTGCAGAAATTGGAAGATCCTAGGAATTGTCAAAAGATAACTTGTTATACTACATAACCCCAGAATTTACCGTTCTGCATTGGTTAAACGTATATGGCTGGCGTTATGTAGTCAGGTTACTCGGAAATTTTAACTGTTAAACAGTATAATTTGACGCCGTATAAATGTTCAGCTGCAAAGAAGATAATCGCAGGCGGGGCTACGTCAAGATTATCTGATTCCGCAGATGGACATTTATACAAGTCAAATTGATGCGTTATTTATTGACAGTTCCTTAGCGTTCGTGAGCATAACAAATTTCCTTTATATGCCCATACACAAAAAAAGCACATGCCACGAAACATATGCCTTTCTTTTTATAAAAATTGTTATACTCACGAACGATTCAATTTTCCTTTCTGTACAGCACGTATTGCCCGCTTATGCAATATGGGCTGTGCAGAAATTAAAAAATTTTAACGGTCGTTAGTATATAATACTTATAGCTGATCTGCAATTTCCAAAAAGTTAATAAACAAATCCTCATAGATATGAACTTTAATTGTAGCTTCAAAAGAATACTGGATATTCAACATATTTTCTTCAAAATAGTTTACTGTCACCAGCTTACGACGCGGATCCACAATCCAATATTCACGAACGCCCGCGTTTTTATAATAATATAGCTTGCGGATATAATCGTCTGACGGGTTGCTCGCAGATACAATCTCAATAATAAAATCAGGCGCACCGTTGCAACGTTTTCCATCCAGCTTATCTTTGTCGCATATAATCATTAAGTCTGGTTGAACGACCGTTAGGGGATTGTTAAAAAGTTTTACATCAAACGGAGCCGGAAATACACGACAGCCGCTGCCTTTTTTCCGAAGATAATTGCGAATGGCAACAAGCAGTTCTGTAAGGATTGTCTGATGTTCCTGTGAAGGACTTGCCATATCAAATATTTGACCGTCAAACACTTCAATCCTACGCTCCTTAGAAAAAGCCTCATATTGCTCATAAGTGGTAATTTGCGGCTGGGGCTGCAATGCTGCCATAATCATACTTCCTTTCATCTAACCATACTCACAAACGATTAGATTTTCCTTTCTGCACAGCACGTATTCCCGCTTATGCAATATGGGTTGTACAGAAATTGGAAAATCTTAACGATCGTCAGTATAATAATCAATCCAAATTCATTATTTCCCGCCGGATTCCATTTATACGCTATAAAAATCACGCAAATCAAGATGCGTACAATCGCTATCTAATTTCGCACCAACTCCCATCTGTCTGCCTTAACAGGAGTAAAAATCAGAATGGGAGAATCTTTGATTTCACACCAATCTCTCCAATAATTCTGGTAACTCCGTAAATGCGTTTATCGTATAATCCGGCGAAAGCGCTTTACCGAAGCCGTATGCTGCATAAATAAACGGAATCCCCGCCACACGTGCCGACTCCTCATCACCGGCGGTGTCGCCTACATATACGGCATTTGTCACATGATTGCGCTTCATAATCAGCTTATTATTCTCACCTTTGGGTAGTTCATTGTTTCCCCAACATTCAATATCGTCGAAACACGCTTCCAAATTATGCGCCGCAATAAAGCTTTCAATATATCCTCTCTGGCAGTTGCTAACTACAAAAAGTTTATACTTCTTTTTTAATTGGAGAAGCGTTTCTTCCAGCTTGGGATACAAAATTCCGCCATGTTTGCGCAGATATTCGTTTTCAACGGCGCAGCACTCATCCATTAAAATCTTCTGCTGCTTTACCGTTGTCTGCGGAAACAGGCGCTCGGCAATCTCTGTCATAGGCAATCCCAGACAGCCGCTTAACTCCTCTGCGGAAATCAAACCCTCACGGCACTCTGGATGATTTTCCACTACTTGATTCCAAGATTTACGGATTCCTTCCACTGCATCCCACATTGTTCCATCCAAGTCAAACAATACTGCTTCTATTTGCGGATTCTGTGTCTGCGCTCCTGCTATTTGCGTCCTTTCCATTATAAGTTCTCCATTCCCGTAAATTATACTGCTTAACAGTTAAAATTTCCAAGTAACCTGACTACATAACGCCAGCCATATACGTTTAACCAATGCAGTACGGTAAATTCTGGCGTTATGTAGTATATAACCTATTTCTATCCAACACTAAGGAACTGTTCAAAAATTACTTGTGACAAAGAACTGTCATGCATAATAAATTAACAATTCCTAACAAATCTCAGCGCCTGCGGGCATTGCTTTCTCCGGTGTCATTAACGCAAGATTGCCGTCTGCATCCTCTGCACACAACAGCATCCCCTCGGAAAGCACACCAGCAAGTTTTGCAGGTTTTAGGTTCACCAGCACCATTACTTTTTTGCCGACCATTTCCTCTGGTGTATAGTATGCCTTAATCCCCGATACAATCTGCTTTACCTGCGATCCCACTTTTACTTGGCTGCAAAGCAGTTTTTTGGACTTGGGAACTGCCTCACAGGAAAGAATTTCGCCAACTTGGAACTGCATTTTCTCAAAGTCGCCATATTCAATTTCTGCCTTTGGTTCTATATCCATCACGGCTTCGTCTTTTTGCTCATCCGGTGCTGCGGCTGCTTGAGAAGCCTGTTTTTGCATTAATGCTTCCACTTTTTCCTCAATTTCCTTGGGATCGAGGCGTGCAAATAAAATTTCTGGTTTGTCTGTTACCTGATTTCCTGACGGGTATACTCCAAATGACTTTGTAGACTCAAAATCCCGCACTGTACAATGGAGCTGCTTGGCAATTTTCTGTGCTGTTTCCGGCATAAACGGCTCTAATAATCCTGCACCGATCGCAATGCCCTCTGTTAAATTATAGAGAACTGTTGCAAGCCTGTCTTTTTTCGCCTCATCCTTTGCAAGCACCCATGGCTCTGTTTCATCAATATATTTATTGCAGCGTTTAAACAAGGCAAAGATTTCCGACAATGCATCTGCCACCCGCAAATCTGCCATTTTCGCTTCTACTTTATCATATACGCCGACTGCAACTGCTATTAAATCCTCGTCAACCGCTTCTGCTGCGCCTTTATTTTCTACTATGCCGCCAAAATACTTATTGCTCATGGAAATGGTACGGTTTACCAAATTGCCCAGTGTATTTGCCAAGTCAGAGTTCAGCCGTTCCACCATTAAATCTCCTGTAATTGACCCATCATTTTCAAACGGCATTTCATGCAATACAAAATAACGCACCGCATCAACGCCGAACAACTCCGCCAGATCGTCTGCATACAAAATATTTCCTTTAGATTTACCCATTTTATCATTATTCTGCAAAAGCCATGGATGCCCAAAAATCTGGTGCGGCAATTCCTCTCCAAGTGCCATTAAGAAAATGGGCCAATAAATTGTATGGAACCGAATAATATCTTTCCCAATCAAATGCAAATCCGCAGGCCAAAGCTTATGAAACTGCTCTGTACTCTCTCCATCCGCATCGTAACCAATTCCTGTAATATAATTTGACAACGCATCCAACCACACATAGATTACATGCTTATTATCGAAATCAACAGGAATCCCCCACTGAAAAGATGTACGCGAAACGCACAAATCCTGCAAGCCTGGGATTAGAAAATTGTTCATCATTTCATTTTTGCGCGATACGGGCTGGATAAATTCCGGATGCTGGTTAATATGCGCAATCAGCCTGTCTGCGTATTTACTCATTTTAAAGAAATATGCTTCTTCCTTTGCTGGCTTTACCTCTCGCCCGCAGTCAGGGCATTTACCATCTTTTAACTGTGATTCTGTCCAAAAGGACTCACACGGTGTACAATACAGCCCTTCATAAGAGCCTTTATAGATATCCCCCTGATTGTATAGACGCTTAAAAATTTTCTGTACCTGCTTCTCATGATCTTTGTCAGTGGTGCGGATAAATTTGTCATACGAAATATTAAGCTGATCGCAAAGCTTTTGAATAGTCCCTGCCACTTCGTCTACAAATTCCTTTGGCGTAACACCTTTTTCCGCCGCCTTTAACTCAATTTTCTGCCCGTGCTCGTCTGTACCTGTCTGGAAATAAACGTCATAACCGTCTTTCCTTTTAAAACGCGCAATGCTGTCCGCTAGCACCACCTCATAATTATTCCCAATATGCGGCTTGCCGGATGTATATGCAATTGCCGTTGTAATATAATATTTCCCTTTATTTTGCATAAAATGCCATCGCCTTTCCGTTATTTTTATAAAGAATCCTTATTAACTATTTATACAGAACGTCAAAAAAATTTGCCGTTCTGTTGCGCCAACCGCACACCACAAAGCGGCAATTTTCCTTTGTGCGGCTGTGTGCATATTGTTATACTTAGGAACTGTTCAGAAATTACTCATGACAATTACTTGTCTAAATGTCCATCTGCGTCATCAGAAAATCTTGACATAGCCCGCTATGCCTGCGATTTTCTTCTTTGCAGCTGAACGTTTATACGGCGTACTTGTCACAAGTAATTTCTGAACAGTTCCTTAGCGTCAGTTTTATTGACGCTTAGTATAACACAATCTTCCTGCTTTGTAAACCATAGAATTGCATGCAGACTTTGCATGCAGACTTTGCATGCAAACTTTGCATTTCTATTTCTTATTTTGCTTCACGAAATATCTTTTTCACTGTTTCATAACGCCAACTTTGGTCTGCGGTACTCGTCTACAATGCCTTTATTATTCATTGTGCGCGGGCGGCTGCTGTCCAGACTGCGTATTAGGGAAAGTTGTTGCGCATTGCTTCCTCAGACAGCCCCCTTGCATGATTTTCCTCCCATACAAGCATTCCCGTTTCATCACATAAATCCAAGAAAATCTCATCATTAGGATAGTGCGATGTCCGCACAGAATTTGCGCCTAAATCTCGCATAATCAAAAAATCCTGATACATTGCAGCAAAGGGAAGGAAGCGCACAGCCAAAATATGACAACCAAATACCTATGAAATACTATAGCTGCCAATTCTTTCTGCACACCTCCCCCCCCCCTTACAATATTGTTTCCATGCCAACCTTCTGCGGCTTTAATCCACACTTCTCATAGAACCGCATTGCTGTTTCATTGCAGCTCCATACATTTAAGGTTACATTGTAGCAGCCATTTGCACGTGCAAATCTTAAGACTTCCTGATACAGCATCATGCCGATATGCTGCCCACGGATCTGCTCGTCCACACATAAATCGTCGATATACAGTGTCTTGATATCTGTTAAAATATTGTCATTAATATGCTGCTGAAAAATACAGAACGCATATCCAGCAACTTCGTTCTTCGCATCCACAGCAACAAAGATTGGTCTGCTTTCATCTGCAATCATTTCTTTTAACTGTTCATCCGTATACTTCCGGCTCCCTTCCTCCTTAAATAAATCAGGACGCCCGTTATGATGCACCTTACACACCTGTACCAATAATTTATGAATCACCGGAATATCTTTTTCTTGTGCTTTTCTGGCTATGTAGTTCATTTTTTCTTCTCCCTTAATCATACTGATAACTAATAAACCGAAAATCCTCTGTTCGGTTTAAAAACTCTGGTGCTTTTTCTTGAATATGTTTTTCCATAATTTCAACTGCGTAATAGAAAAAGTCCATACTTTCGTTATCGGCACATTTTACACGGGTATACAACCCCTTATTATTGCCGTTAATATAGTCAGAAGAATAATTTCCAAAGCCGTCACCGACATCCTTATCATTTGGATATTTCTGTTCTATTGCAGTCTTCTCCGCTTTCGTGCCAATCCCTGCATGAAAATCCATTGCCTCGCCGTCCTCAAAATATTCCACAAATAACCGTGAAACTTCCTCTTTACATTTTGCAATTTCCGCTATCATGGCATCTGCTGTTTCCAATGCAAATTTTTGAATTTCTTGCTTTGCCGCCTCTCTGTTCTCATAATAAATATAGAGGAGCATTTCCTTGTCTTTAATATGTGCTGTAATTTTCTCAAGACGGCCGTTTTTATTGTATGCTGCCTGCAGTGTCTGCACAAGCTCGTCCTCGGGAATTCCATATAAAGTTAGATCATTTGAAGCGTCATCATCTTCTGACACAATTGGTACAGTATATTCAACAATTTCGCCATAATCCGTATAGTCTAATGCAATTATCTGACTATCCTCCATATCGTTTGCATAATCTTCAAATTCGTAGAATCCAAAGACCCCTTCTTTATATTGAATTGGAATATTGCATAATAACATTTTTTGTTCCTCCTTGTATTGTAGTGATTAATATTGTTATCCGCCCCTGAAAAAATATATCTAATTTTATTATACTCTTTTTCGTTAATAATTCCACTATCAAATTTTGATTTTACCCATTTAAAATCCCAACCATATTGTTCTCAATTTCTTCAGTATGCCGATCTCCCGTTATAATCTGCTCCAAATATCTTTTGCAGATTGTTGCCGACTTTGAAGTCGGCGGCTGTTTTGCAGAATTAAATTCCGCACGCTACAAGCACATACGGAACAACCGCGTTGTACTATGTATCATAATATTTATCATTAAATTTCTTTCAATTATTGACCCTTGACTTCGCACCGCTAGGCTGATAAAATGCTTGTAAGACAAAAAATAGAAATAATTTACAAAAAAGGTTAGGTGATTTTTATGAAATACAAAACTAGCGGAACGTGTTCCTCCTCCATTGATTTTGAAATTGAGGATAACACCATTCAATCGGTAGCCTTTACAGGCGGCTGCAACGGCAATCTGCAAGGAATTTCAAGCCTTGTGCGTGGCATGAATATTGATGATGCCATCAGCAAGCTAAAGGGGATTAAATGCGGTATGAAAAGTACCTCCTGCCCAGATCAGCTTGCCAAAGCATTGGAGGCATATAAACAAGAGCAGACGCGCGCTTAAAATATCAGAATACATATTATACAACTGCGCACGCAGCCAAGCGGCAATTTTCTTTTGTGCGGCTGTGTGCATATTATTATACTAAGGGACTGTCAAAAAATAACGCATCAATTTGGCTTGTATCAATGTCCATCTGCGGCATCAGATAATCCTGACGCTGCGCCTGCGATTATCTTCTTTGCCGCTGAACATTTATACGGTGTCAAATTAACCAGTTATTTTTTTGACAATTCCTAAGCGTCAGTATTTTCGATGCTTAGTTAACAAATGTTAAAGTTTGCAAATAACGCCGACTCACGAGCGTAATTATCTTGAACAATATAGTAAAATTTATCGCTCATGAGTATAATAAAATAACGATTTGCTTTTTACCCCGATTGACAGGTGGAGCAGGAATGGAGATTATTATATGAAACGGATTGTCTTTACCGGCGGCGGCACTGCTGGCCATGTAACACCAAATATTGCCCTATTTCCCCGATTAAAGGAAAAAGGCTATGATATACACTATATTGGTTCCTATGACGGAATAGAGAAACGGCTGATTGAGGATTTCCGCATTCCTTACTACGGCATATCCACTGGCAAGCTGCGGCGATATTTTGACGTAAAAAATTTCAGCGACCCTTTCCGCGTTATCAAAGGATTTATGGAGGCTAAGAAAATTTTAAAGACACTAAAGCCGGATATTGTATTTAGTAAGGGCGGTTTTGTAAGCGTGCCGGTTGTGCGTGCGGCAGCTTCCCGTAAAATTCCTTGTATTATCCACGAATCCGATATGACGCCGGGACTTGCAAACAATTTATGCATTCCTGTAGCGACAAAAGTATGCTGCAATTTCCCAGAAACACTGCAAAATCTGCCCTCCGATAAGGCAATTCTCACAGGTTCGCCGATCCGCGAGGAACTTTTGCACGGCAGCCAAGAACGAGGATTAGAAAAATGTAAATTTAACACAGGAAAACCAATTATTATGGTAATCGGCGGCAGCCTTGGCGCTTCGGGCGTAAATCAACTTGTCCGTGAAGCGCTTCCGCAGCTTTTGGAAGATTTTCAAATTGTGCATATCTGCGGCAAGGAAAAAATCGACAATATGCTTTTAACCAAAAAAGGTTATATGCAGTTTGAATATGTTAAAGAAGATTTAAAAGACTTATTTGCAATGGCAGATATTGTGATTTCCCGCGCAGGAGCAAATGCCATCTGCGAACTGCTTGCTCTAAGAAAGCCAAGTCTGCTGATACCACTTCCGGCAAGCGCAAGCCGCGGCGACCAGATACTAAATGCCAAAAGCTTTGAATCCCAAGGCTTTGCAATGGTTGCAGACGAGGATTACCTAACGGCGGCTACCCTCGTAGAAAAAGTACAGGAACTGTTTTTTACACGCCAGTCTTATATAGAAGCAATGCAGAACAGCAATCAAAGAAATTCAATTGATACAATCGTTAATCTAATAGAAAATACAATAAAGAAGTAGAATACGCACATTGCGGGGCTGTCGGAATATAATAGTATTTGCCCAATATATTGTGGAAAACTGAATTTTCCGCCAACCCTTTTTTACTTATTTTTTATCTTCTGTGGCTATTGCTCATTTTCCTCTTACATAGTATATTTAGGAACTGTCAATAGATAACTCATCAATTTGACTTGTCTAAATGTCATGAGTAATATATTAACAGTTCCTTACTTCCTATTTCTTTCGCAGCTCTACTTTGCACTTATTTCCCATTTCCTACAATCGCTTCCCTCACTGCGTCAAGTTCCTCGTCGGTTGCCTGCTGGGGCTTCATTACAAGATTTTGGTTGTCGTTATTATAGCGCGGGATTAAGTGCATATGAAAATGAAACACAGTCTGCCCCGCAATTTCATTGTTGTTCTGCATAAGGTTAAAACCATCGCCGCCTAATTTCTGCGTGATTTCTACCGCCATTTTTTTTGCAAGCGGCATTACTTTTGCAGCCGTTTCCTCCTCAATTTCATATAAATTCTTATAATGATTTTTGGGCAGAATCAGTGCGTGCCCTTTTGTCGCAGGCGCCAAGTCCAAAATTACCCGAAAATCGTTATCCTCATACAATGTCCTGGACGGAATTTCCCCATTTGCAATTTTACAAAAAATACAGTTTTCATCTCTCATAACTATTTTTTCATCCTTTCTTTATTTATACTGGGGCTTTCGCAATAAGCTTTAATTATACAAGATATAATATAAATCCTAACACGTTGTTAGACTATCTTGTATTCGTTCGGCTTAATGCGACAGCCTCATTTACGCCAGCCGCACGCCGCAAAGCGGCAATTTTCCTTTGTGCGGCTGTGTGCATAATATTACAACGCTTTTACGCAAATACAAAGAGTAAATCAAGCGACCGCAGCACCTTGAAATCCCCTTTCATTTTCATATCGCCAGACATAAATGCACGCTGGAAGGTCATGCGCCCTTGAATAATCTCGTTCATGACATCTGTTGACATCCGCATTTCCACATCAACTTCCTCACGTTCCCCATAAAAACAATCGATTTCTGTGCGGTTAACCGCAATAATCATTGGTTTGCGTACTTCGTCAAAAATAATACGATATACTGCCGAAAAGCCTGCCTGCGGCTGAAAATGTTCGCAGATATCTTGAACAAATAATGTACCATCTGGCTCTTTTTCACTCATTAAATCCTTAAACATACTCGCAAGTTCTTGGATGTCCTCTTTCTGTTTTTGCACATAAAGATCATCGCTGGCAAGCTCCGAAAGCTGTTCTGCCTCCTGCGGCGTTAAATTTAAGTTAGGTGTAAATGATACCTTTTGCTTAACTGCCTGATTGCTATTGGGAAATACCGTCATCTTTTGATTAATAGAACGATATAAATTCTCCGTGCGCCGCTCAATCACTCTTGCATACTCTTGGTTCTGCTCTAACTCCGACACATCCGCAATATAACCGCAAATACCGGTACAGGGTTTTCCACCAAGGATTTCCCAAGCTTCGGCAAGGCTCATCATAGCATCACGCTCCCCATACGTGGTGGACATCGCAATCGGGCACATATAGATTCCTGCTATTTTTTCCTTATCGCCATATAACCAACACGCATCTAAAAACTGCTGCATATAGCCGCCAATTCCATACCATTCAACCGTAGTCGCCAAAATCACGCCGTCGGCATCTTTCAGCGTCTGAGGCAGCGTAATGATATTGTTTTTATATTCATATAAATCATACCGTTCAACTGTTACATTTAACTCCCGCAAAACCCCCTGTATATGATTTAAGACATAAAGCGTCGAATCACCAATCAACCCTCTCCCACCATAATAGATATTGATTTTCACAAATATTCCCTCCATTTTCCAGCACTGTTCTATAGCATGTCTGCGCATTGCACTGCATTTTTTATAATTGCTGCTTAGCCGCGATGCCTGCTCTGTTTTATAATATGCAGGAATAGCATACAAAAAAATCCGCATACCAAACCACCGATATGCGCAGCATTATCCGTTACAGTTGACTGTAAACCAGAATAAACCATATAGGCAATCGCAAGCACAATCCGCCGCAGCGAAATGCTTCCATAATATCCATTGTGCAGCACCACCAGAAACAACAATGCCCCAATCAGCCCATTAATCGCACCGCTTGCGCCTACGGAATTGTAAAACTGCATTGTCAATATCCGGTAAATTAGCGAAGCAATACTGCTGCCAATACCTGAAATTATATACAAAATTCCAAAGGATAAATGCCCGATTTTCGGTTCCAGCATCTCACCGAGCGCCGCAAGAAAAATCATATTTCCTACAAGATGATCAATCCCTGCATGCAAAAACATACAGCTTACCATTCTATACAATTCCTTCTTGGCAAGAACAGACTGCGCATTTAGACTTCCTCTATCATACATCACTTCGTCAAATGCCGCAATCCCTAGAATATAAATCGCAATATTTATCCCTACCAAAATCACCGTAACATAACAATGTTTCCAGTTTACTTGTTTCAAATAAATTCCTCCCGCTGCCAAACCGTAAAGTACTGCTGATACTGCACTCTCTTTGTATGTGCCTGCGCCAAATAGCTGCTTCTTTCTATTATAGCAAGGATAACGCACAACCGCTACCTTTTTTTGTAGAAAATTTTATATAAATAACTTGTTAATTTGACGCTGTATCAATGTTCAGCTGCAAAGAAGATAATCGCAGGCGTAATGGGCTACCTCAAGATTATCTGATACTGCAGATAGATATTTAGACAAGTCAAATGGATGCGTTATTTATTGACAGTTTCTTAGCTTTTGTACTTTCTAACAATTTCTGTAAGCGACTTTCGAATAATTCAGGCTGCTTTTTCTTGATTTGAATGGTATCAATTCTTTCCCTCGGATATAGTAACGGAATTTTTTGAAAATTCTCCCAAATTTCTTTATCAGCCTGCAACGCTACTAATGTATTTTTTATAGTATCTATATTAAAACTGTACATTGCTTTTTTAGGAAATGTGTGTTATACTGACGAACGTTAAGATTTTTTAATTTTACGCGGACCATGTAACTGATTTTTTAGCGATGAAAAAGACAAAGAATATGGTAAGTTATTTTGTGACAGTTTCTTAGGAATTGTAAATAAATAACTTGTTAATTTGACGCTGTATCAATGTTCCGCTGCAAAAAAGATAATCGCAGGCGTAGCGGGCTACGTCAAGATTATCTGATGCTGCAGATGGACATTTAGACAAGTCAAATGGATAAGTTATTTATTGACAGTTCCTTAGTATAAATATTGTTTCAAGGAGTACATAAATGAAAAAAAGTACATTAGCTGTTGAACGCTGCAAAACTATTTCTACCATACAAAAAATTCTAGGCGGTAAATGGAAAATAGAAATTATTTATTATATCGCATTTCAGGATATACACCGTTTCGGGGAACTTCGCAGACATATTGGTGATATTACAGAATCCAGCTTGACAAAGCAGCTTCGGGAATTGGAAGCAGACGGATTTATTACCCGCTATGATTACAAAGAAGTTCCTCCCCATGTGGAATATAACCTTACGGACTTGGGCAAAAGCTTTATTCCTGTTTTTGAGCATATGAAACAATGGGGAGATGAAAACCTCAATTGTATCTGATTCTTTCCTTATTCTATTTTGCGTTTTAACCTCGTTTATCAGCCCTATTGCATCTAACCAATATCGTAATGCTTTTATCATTATGTCTGTTTTTTTCATGAAAAACAAGATACAATACTATATCTCGATAAGAAAATAAATAAGAATCGCTTTTACTCTGAAAACGATTATTCATCTATAAATAATTCCAAATAAGACTGAATCCTTGCTCTGCTATATAGTTCATCCATCAGCCCAAATTCTGGATCATAATATTTTCCATAATAATACAAAATCCAATGGCTATATTTTGGTAATAATACTTTTAGAATACACACTGATGGCAATGGTGTGGAATTATCTGCCTTTGTCATTGTTTTCGCCTGAGTGATACCATAATGCTCCAATGCTTTTGCAATATCTTTTTTTCCAGTTCCTTTATCATTATGCATCACCTGAATAACATCATCTACCGAAACATTCGCAATCATCGCAACACATGCCTGTCCGCACAAATATTCCGTTGGTTGTTTGATATATTTGATTTCTCTCATTCCATTCTCCTAACTACTATTTTCGTGCACTAATGCACATAAATCCCACTTCATCACTCGAACGCTTCCCGAAGGTTTTATCAGGAACTCTCAAATGCTGATATTTCCTACATTTCGGGCACATCTATTTCGCCCAATATTACTCTTTTCGCATCATTTTTAAGGTTTTTAATAGCAAATTAGTTGCAGTATCTGCACCGATAATTTTCCATCGGCTTGATATAATCTATTTTTTATTACTCACAATGAATAAATCCATGCAGCTGTCAGGCTATCTATTATACCTGCTGCCATTGTCAAAACGAAAGGAGCGCCGCTATGAGCAACAAACATAAAAATCCAACCATCAGTTTCAGAATCACTGATGCTGAGCAAAAACAAATCGAAACACGCATTCTTCCCAATGGAATAATGAAAAAAGATTACTTTGTCCGTTCCTGCATTTACAACCGCATCTGTGTTGCTGTAGCGGAAGAAACACCGCTTTTATACGCGAAGCTTGCATTAAAAGCAAACGGCTTGCAAGATTATGTAAATGCCATGAATAAGTTTAATTAACAGCCTGTTTCCAGATAAATCAAAATAATCTGCATTCTTGCTCTTTCCAATTCGGACATTGATTCGGACATTGATTTGGACATTGATTCGGACATTTTCTCTTTTCTTTCAAAACCGTCCCTTATGCGAATAATCGCATTCAAATAGGTTCTTTCCTCATCCATATCAAACTCAGGCTCTGGTGAACCATTTTGTTTCAGTTCTCTTAATATTTTAGGAATACCTGTTCCCTTTTTTTCAGATAAGTCAATCTCCTTAAATAATTCTCCAATTCTTCTGTTACGATATTTCCTTCCTTTCACTTTACCTGATACAAAACGTTCAAGATTAATCCATTTCGCAAGTCCGGGGTAATTAAGTATCTGAATGCTATCCACATATATACGGATTTCCACTGGCTCTGGCTCGCGATACGACTTGTGAAATACTGCATTTACCAATGTTTCTTCCAATGCATTATATGGATAGTTAAAATATCGTTCTGCTTCTGCCTGACCTTGAACCTTTACAACTTTTTGCTCAATCACAGTTGTCTTTATATAATTCAAAGCATCCTGAACTTGTTTCCATATTGGTCCTGTAAACATTTTTTCCGTAAAATCATCCGATGCCTCGGCTTCTTCTGAATGAAATCTAATCAGCTCAATATATGCCCGGAATCAGCTTCTCTGGATTTTCCGCAAACATTAATACTCCGATATTTCTGATATCTAATTCCGTATCTGTTTCATTTGCAACTTCCTGTGCAAGCAGCAGTTCCTCTAATGAACTGCTATTCAGTTCCATCACCAGACTACTATTGCTCTTCCTGATAAAATCTTCAAGATAGCCTCTCATGATATCATCAATTTTTGCCTTTCTATTGACACGGTCATCAAATGGCACAGAATTAAATTTATCAAACAATTCGGATATTTCATCCTGTTTCGCATCTGTCGTAAGCGATGCCGGTCTAATCCAATATTTCAAACTTTTGTCAGCTTTTTCGCCATTTTCAACATACACTGATTTCGGTGCCTGATAAGGACCGCTATCACCTGCTGAACACCATAGATATATCAAATAAATTCCTTCATTCTTATAATCAACCACTTCCATTCTTGGAATGTACCTTGGAATAATCTGATTACAGTACTGAAA
>VSNQ01000055.1 GCA_009774395.1 Lachnospiraceae bacterium | reverse complement strand
CTTATGCGGCTTTTCTTGTTTTGCATAAATATAAAAAGTATTGGATAGCGCAAAAGCTAAATGCGTTTACTATAATTATGAACGTGGATTATATAACCAGCTTATGGAGGTCATAAAACGCCTTGATATTGTCGAAAAGGAGATCCCACAGGAAAATCCTATATCACAAAGTATGTCCACAAATTCCGATTGTGATTTGATGGTTTTTAAGGGAAATATTAACTGCTGTATTTTATTATCATAGTACTCGCTAACCTTTGAAAACATTAAGTTTATTGCTAGAGGGCTTTCCCTTAAAGTTTCTCTTGTGTGATAGATTAGTAGACCACTTTTAAAGCGGGACGCACGCCGTGTCTGTCAGCATCTACACCATGGCTGCCGCCGAAGGCATTGCCGTCGCGGCCGACGAAGGCCGCGCTGGAATTAGAGTCACCGGGCGAGCGCAGCCACCACCAACCGCACCCTACGGCATAACTCATATCATAGCCGTTTTTCAGAGAATTCTGTGCATCGGCTTCCGAATATTTTCCTACACCTCTTGCAACTGCATATGCCGTTGGGTTTGCACACACGCGGTTATCCTGTCCATAACAGTAAATAGCATACTCATACCAATTCTTATGTCCAAAACTGTGAATAACATACTCATACCAATTCTTAAGTTCAATAGAATAGTCATCATGATATACATTCATATCTATATGAAAATATCTCTCAATTTCTTCGAGTGACAGCAGCCATACCTTATCCTCTGTATCATTACCGCCCTCCATATCCCAACCCCAGTATGAATTATCTTCATTTATGACATTCGTATTGACAATAGCCGCCTGTTCCTCCTCAGAGAATGCCGTGTTATAAAACTCACCATTCAGCCAGCTTCTAAGGGTGCAGTTCTCCCAAGTGATATTTTCATCTGCTTCATGGTATTGCTGGCAGTCTAACAGATGAACAGCCAGCAGCGTTGCCTCTCCGTCTGCCTTGTCCAGCACATACCACTCCACTGGCTCTGTACCGTTAACCGCATCATTATCCTGCTCATAGCTTCCAAAGTATACGATATCTCCAACAGCAGCATCTTCAATCGCCGCCATCTCATCCGCATACAGCACCCTGTCCACTGTGGCAGCTTCTTCTGTAAAGCCATCCGTTTCCGCCGCTCCTCTCTTTGTACTGCTGCCTTTGGGAAAAATAACCAACGCTGCAGCAATGCATACAGCCACTGCAACAATGGCTGCTATACCAATTAATTTCCTGTTTGTTGTTTTCATAACCTTTATTTTACAACGAGAGCCAGATACCTGCAAGTATCTGGCTCTATTTTTTGTACGTAGACCAAGAAGTTATTATCAAAAATAGGGCTGAAGCACTATATTAGCGCAACTGTCCCATGAAAAGAAAAGGAAAATTTACCCCAAAAGCCCTCCATCAAAATGATGCCGCATAACATTTCTGTAATCAGGGCTAATGTGTAAAACTTTTTAAAATTTTCCTTTTTGACTATATGAAGGCTGAACAGTTACCTTTATTTTAAGCGGGTGATGGGAATCGAACCCACGTATCTAGCTTGGAAGGCTAGTGTTCTACCATTGAACTACACCCGCATTTTATCTTTCCTTGCGAACGAATATTATTCTATCACAGATACGATTGTATGTCAATTACTATTTTTTAAGTTTATAATCTATCAAGCCACTACAAAATTGCTTTGCATAACTTGATAGATTACTATACTACACACCGATTAAATTTACAGGATTACAGTTTTTTCGTAAAACAGATAATTCTATTTGCTTCTGTGAAATTTACAGCTTTGTGGAACATCAAACTATCCACATTATCTATTTCGCAGTCACTGCCAAACTCTTGACAGCCATTACTCTTTGCCCATGCTTCACATTCTGCTAATAATTCTTTGGCAATTCCTTTATTTCGATAGTCTTTCTTAACAAAAATCCCCTCTAAATAACCAACCGGTGTGGTTTCCGTTCCCTCTACATAATCGTATCGCAATTGGCATTGCGCAAATCCGACAGGGATATTATTTTCATATTTTAAGAAAAACTGCACCTTACCCTTGGCGATTAACTCTGAAAAATCATTTATTAAATCACTGACGGAATTATCCTCCCACAATAATGCTGCCAATTTTGCCACAGATTCAATATCTTTTAAATCTGCTTTCATTTGCTACGCACCTTCCATCTAATCTTCTATATCTTATTTCCCAAAAATGGTAGTCTTTATTGCCTTATTATGCTCATATGCATTTAATTTTATCGTTACTATCCACAGCATCCAGTTGCTATAGTAAGGAACTGGAAATAAATAACATTATCATTTTACTTGTCTATGTCTTCAATTGCACAGATCAAAAAGTTTCAACATAGCCCCCTATGTCTAAGTTTTTTGACCTGAACACTTGAAGACATATCCTACGCAATCTGGCAATGTTATTATTTACAGTCCCTAACAGCATTTGTTAATTTAAGTTGTCGGGAACATTGGGAAGTCCTGCAAAGCCTTTTGCCAAATCCTCCTCTGTAGGGATATAGTCTGACATTTCTCCATCATTAAACTTGCCATATGCAACCATATCAAAATACCCTGTTCCGGTCAAACCAAAGACGATTGTTTTCTCTTCGCCAGTTTCTTTACACTTTAATGCCTCGTCGATTGCCACTTTAATCGCATGAGCGCTCTCTGGTGCCGGAAGAATCCCTTCTACGCGCGCAAACTGTTGTGCTGCGCGAAATACTGCTGTCTGCTCAACACTCGTTGCTTCCAGCAGTCCATCATGATACAACTGTGACACCACAGAACTCATACCATGATAACGAAGTCCGCCCGCATGATTCGGCGCAGGCATAAAGCCACTTCCCAAGGTATACATCTTCGCAAGCGGGCATACCATTCCTGTATCACAGAAATCATATACATATCTGCCTCTTGTAAGGCTTGGGCAGGAGGCAGGCTCTACCGCGATAATACGGTAATCCGCTTCTCCTCGCAGTTTTTCGCCTACAAACGGCGAAATCAGTCCGCCGAGATTAGAACCGCCGCCCGCGCAGCCGATAATAATATCGGGCTGAATCTGATATTTTTTCAGTGCCGCTTTTGTTTCCTCACCGATAATCGACTGGTGCAGCAATACCTGTGACAATACACTTCCAAGGACATAGCGATAACCTTCCATGCTGGTCGCTGCTTCTACGGCTTCTGAAATTGCACAGCCAAGACTTCCACCTGTACCCGGAAAACGCTCTAACATTTTCCTTCCTACGGTGGTTGTTTCGGAAGGCGACGGTGTTACCTGTGCACCGTAAGTGCGCATCACTTCTCGGCGAAACGGCTTCTGTTCATACGAAACTTTTACCATATAGACATGGCAGTCCAATCCAAAATACGCACACGCCATAGAGAGTGCAGTTCCCCACTGTCCGGCTCCGGTTTCTGTAGTAACGCCCTTTAATCCCTGCTGCTTTGCATAGTATGCCTGTGCGATTGCAGAATTTAATTTATGGCTTCCGCTTGTATTATTTCCTTCGAATTTATAGTAAATTTTTGCAGGTGTTTCGAGTTTTTTCTCTAAACAGTACGCACGTACTAACGGCGCAGGACGGTACATTTTGTAAAAATCCTGAATTTCCTGCGGAATATCAATATATGCATCCGTATCATTTAATTCCTGCTTTACCAGTTCATCACAAAATACGCCGCGCAGTTCTTCAAACGTCATTGGCTTTAATGTTGCGGGATTTAACAGCGGCGCCGGCTTATTCTTCATATCCGCACGCACATTGTACCATTTTGTAGGCATCTCCTGTTCTTCTAAATAAATCTTGTAAGGTATTTGTTTTTCTGACATTTTCTGCTCCTTTCCCTGTCCTAGGGCGAATTACCGCGCATTCGCCGGTTCAATATTAATTGATTTTCCTTTAATCTTAACATTTTTCATTGCTTCCAATACATCTCTTGCATTCTCCTTAGGTACTTCAACAAACGTATATTTGTCGTAAAGGTCAATCGCGCCGACCAATTTTCCGGGAAGATTCGCTTCTCCGGCAATAGCGCCTAAAATATCTTTTGCCTTTACTTTCTGTGCTTTTCCAATATTAATAAACAGACGTGCCATGCCTTCTTCTTCTGCACCCGTGTTGTCAAAATCAAATTGAGCGTCCTTGTATTCTTCATTTGCCTCGTTTTGTCCAAGGTACATTTTCAGGAATGCAGCTGCAATATCCATTGCTGTGTAATCTGCCTCGTTTACCTGACCCTCGATCATATTGATCATCTGTGTTAAATCTTCTTCTTCAATTGTTGTTGCCACTTTCTCCATAATTTTCTCCATTTTCATCTGGTTTACATCATAGAGAGAAGGAACTGGCATTGCATAAATCTTTGTCTTACAGTAACGCATAATATCTTTTAGTTTATAGACTTCCTTACCTTTTATAAAGGTAAAGGAACGTCCTGTACGCCCTGCGCGGCCTGTTCGTCCGATACGATGCACGTAATACTCGTCGTCCTGTGGAATATCATAATTAAATACCGCCTCCACATCATCTACATCAATTCCGCGTGCCGCTACATCTGTAGCAATTAAAATATCAGTCTTGCCGCTGCGGAAGCTTTTCATTACTCGGTCGCGCTGCGCCTGACTCATATCGCCATGCAGCCCTTCCGCAAAATATCCCCTGCCTTTCAGCGTTTCTGTCAGTTCGTCTACCATTCGCTTTGTATTGCAGAATACCAGCGAAAGCTTTGGCTCGTAGAAATCCAGAAGACGTGTCAGCACTTCCACTTTATCCTTGCGCTTAACATCAAGGTAATACTGCTCAATTTTAGGCACTGTCAGTTCTTTTTTTACTACCTTAATCATTTTGGCATCCGGCTTCTGATAGTTCTGCGTAATATCCAAAATCGCTTTTGGCATAGTCGCGGAGAATAAAATCGTCTGCCGCTCATCATTGGGAATATACTCCAAAACCGTTTCAATATCCTCGCGGAATCCCATATTCAGCATTTCATCCGCCTCGTCAAGCACAATGGTATGTACATAATCGCAGCGTATTGTCTTGCGGCGCAGATGATCCATAACACGCCCTGGTGTACCGATAATCACCTGTGTGCCCTTTAACGAGCGAATCTGTTTGCTGATATCCTGACCGCCATAAATCGGCAGCACTTTTACGCCATGCATATATTTGGCAAGCCGGCGGATTTCCTCTGCTGCCTGTACTGCAAGCTCCCTTGTTGGGCATAGTACTAACGCCTGCGGATGCTTGATCTCCCTGTTTTGATATACTTTCTCCAATACTGGAATGCCGAAAGCAGCCGTTTTGCCAGTACCAGTCTGTGCCTGCCCGATAACGTCATATCCCTCCATTGCAACCGGAATCGCCTGCGCCTGAATAGGGGTCATTTCCTCAAATCCCATCTCCTTTACGCCGCGCAATATCTCGCTGCATACATCTAATTCATTAAATCGTAATGTTTCCATGCTGTCCTTTTCCATATTTCCTTTCCGAAATCCCACACCGGATTTCTACAACCTATAAAATGTCTTAAAACGTAACAGTTCCGATAGCCCATTGACCTGTTACGTATCCAACCATTGGAAATCGCTTTGCGATGGGCTGGATACCTCCAACCACTACATTTTATTACGGCCAGCGCAGTAAATGCGCAGCCCTACCTGAACTGTTACCTTAAAACTGTCTGCCTTATACACAAACAATACGCAATCACATTCCAAATTTGTTCTGCACAATCTGCAGAACCTTCCATTCCCTGCCTTCGCGTAACCATATCACATAATACTTTTGTTCCATGGGGCTACGCAATCGAGTAGAGGAATGTCCTTCTCCACGACGCGTGCGCCGAACGTCCGTCAGTTCGCTGATATACTTCATTTGAACGTCCATATGCATATAAAAACGCATGTTATTTATACATGCGCTTTCAAAACAACCTATTCAAGTATAAGAATTTCTATCTCAAAAGTCAAGCGTTTTTCACTTAATTTTCCAGTCGGCGTAACAATTCAGTAACAGTTCAGATATCCCATTGAACTGTTACGCATCAAGCCATGCAAAATTAAAAAAATAAACTCTGCCCTTTCACCGATTGCAAAACAATGCTTATTATCTACGCAAACAGCGCTTCAAATTCATCACGCCCAATTTTCTCTTTTTCTAATAATAAATCTGCGCAGGCATGAAGCACCTTCTCATGCGCAAGAATAATATCCTTCGCCTTTTGATAGCAGTCATCCACTATCGCCTTAACCTCAATATCAATCTCACCGGCAACTGCCTCCGAATGACTTCTTGTATGCGCAAGATCACGGCCGATAAATACCTCGTTATCATCCTCATCATAATTTATCACGCCTATATTATCAGAAAAACCATAACGTGTTACCATAGCACGCGCAACCTTGGTTGCCTTTTTAATATCGCTGGAAGCACCAGTAGTCACATCATCAAAGATAATTTCCTCTGCAATGCGCCCGCCAAGCGAAACCATAATACTTTGAAGCATTTTCCCTTTTGTATTGAACATTTCGTCGCGCTCTGGCAATGGCATAGTATAGCCGGCTGCACCCAATCCTGTAGGAATAATCGACACGGTATATACCGGCCCCACATCCGGCAGCACATGGAATAAAATCGCATGGCCTGCTTCATGATAAGCGGTAATCCGCTTTTCCTCGTCAGAGATAATGCGGCTCTTTTTCTCTGCGCCGATTCCTACCTTAATAAATGCCTTTTTAATATCCGATTGCACAATATATGCCCTGTTTTCCTTTGCCGCATGGATTGCAGATTCGTTTAAAAGGTTCTCTAAATCCGCTCCCGTAAAACCCGCTGTTGTCTGCGCTACCTGTTTTAAATCCACATCCTCCGACAACGGCTTGTTCTTTGCATGGACATTTAAAATTTCTTCTCTGCCGCCAACATCCGGAGGCGAAACGGTAATCTTCCTGTCGAAACGGCCTGGTCGCAGGATTGCCGGATCAAGGATATCTACACGGTTCGTTGCAGCCATTACAATAATACCCTCGTTAGTTCCAAACCCGTCCATTTCTACAAGAAGCTGGTTGAGTGTCTGCTCACGCTCGTCATGTCCTCCGCCCATACCAGTGCCACGTCGTCTTGCAACCGCATCAATCTCATCAATAAACACAATACACGGCGCATTTTTCTTCGCATCCGCAAACAGATCCCTTACGCGGGATGCACCGACACCGACAAACATTTCCACAAAATCAGAACCCGATATCGAGAAAAACGGCACATGCGCCTCACCTGCAATTGCTTTTGCTAAGAGTGTCTTACCAGTACCAGGCGCGCCTTCCAAAAGGACGCCTTTGGGTATTCTTGCTCCTACTTTTGTATATTTTGCCGGATCTTTTAGGAAATCCACAATTTCCTCCATATCCTCTTTTTCTTCATGCAGACCTGCTACATCCTTCAGCGTAATATCGCCGCCTGTAGAAAGCCTTGCACGACTCTTGCCGAAGTTCATCATTTTCCCGCCGCCGCTATTGCCTGCATTCTGCGCGCTCATCATGCTAAACATAAATACCACCACTACAATTAACATAATCAGCGGAAGCAGCTCTGTCAGCCACCAATTATCCTGCGGAACATCCTTTACAATCGGGTCAATATTATGCTCCTCCAATAGCTTCTGGATCTCCACAACATCCGAAACATACAGCGTCCGCTGTCTGCTGTGCGTTAATGACACGTATACTGTACCTGTCGGCACTTGCGCATTGGGATGTATTTCAGCGCCTACGACTTCCCCCTGCTCCAATTGGGAGATTAATTCCCCTTTGGTATAAGATCCCTCCGTTCCCCTGATTGTGCTTGCGCCTACCAAAACCAGTACAAGAACTAAAACAATAATTAATGTAAAATTGATTCCTTTTGCACCTTTTCCCAATTTTTATCTCCTTCTAACCTATACAATTTCTATCATCAACCGAATCGTTTGATATCCAAATTTTTAGTCAAATTCAACAACGCCGATATAAGGGAGGTTTCTGTAGCGCTGGTTATAGTCAAGACCATATCCCACCACAAACTTATCAGGAATTTCAAATCCTGTGTAGTCCACGTTCACCGGAACGACACGCCGATCTGGTTTGTCCAAAAGCGTGCACAGTGCCATGCTTGCAGGTCCCCGTTGCTGTAACAATTCTAATAAATAACTTAATGTTCTGCCCGAGTCAACAATATCCTCGACAACAATCACATGTTTTCCTTTTAGAGAATCATCTAAATCCTTTATAATCTTAACAACACCACTTGATTTGGTATCCTTTCCATAACTTGTCACAGACATAAAGTCAAGCGATACTGGCACACTAATCCGCTTCGCCAGCTCACACATAAAAAAGCTGCCGCCTTTGAGCACACATACAAGATGCACCTGCTTTCCCGCATAATCACGGCTAATCTGCTCTCCCATGCTCTTTATTCTGGCATCAACTTCCGCTTCTGTTAATATGACCTTAATATTTTCCGCCATTTTTAGTCCTCCTTCGTTTTTTCCCATTCTGGCGCGAAGCCTTCCCAAATCGGCTCCTTGGCACTGTCTGCATATGAAACCTGCAATATCGTTTCTGTAAGCTCAGAAACCTTGTAATAACTGCTAATGCGTCCACCGACTGCCCATATAACATGGCTGTCCTCAGCGATTAGGCAAATATGCCCACGCAGTTCTCTTGGTACCTTATTGTCAATAAAATACGACTTAAGAGATTTGCGCTGATTTGCTGCATTTACAGTCAGATAATCTCCCGATCTGCGGGTTCTTATTACAATGCTGCCTTTTATTGTATCATAATCAAACCATTTCGTATACTTTTTTTGCGGAATATTTTGTAAGTTCTTTGTTTTTATCAGTGAAAAATGCAATATTCCCTGCTGCTGCCACGGAATTTGCAGAGTTTCGCCACATAATAGACGATTTTTGTCCTTATCTGTAAATACAATCTCCTCAAAGTTGTCTATCTTATCCTGATACGCTTTCACTTTGCCAATCACAACACCATTGTAATCGCGCACAGCACACAGCCTATAAGGGAGTTGAATCTGCCTGCCACTCTGCTTGCCGAATAATCCTTGTATCTGCTCTGCATGAACAGATTCCCAATCCCTGCTGCTGCCTGACGCCTGCGCAAGCACTTCCATAATCACATAACCTTGTATTGTCTTATGAAGCATTGCAAATGGTGCTTCTCTAATATAATAAGAATCATCGCGAATACAAACACACGTTTTCATTGCCTGCCTTGTAAAATCTTCGATTAATTCGTAAGCATCCCTGACCTTTGCGCTTGCCGCGCTAATATGATTTACCACTGCAGGGCTAATTTCTTTTTCTGCCCATGCAAGAATATGGTGGCGTATTTTATTCCTTGTATAATTATCCTCAAAATTGGTACTATCTATACGAAATTTTATCTGCCTTTGCGCAAGAAACGCTTCAATCTCTGTGCGTTCAAGGCATAAAAGCGGACGTACAACGATACCGCGCACAGCCGGTATCCCGCTAAGCCCCTTTAGCGCAGTTCCGCGGAATAAATGAAATAAAAACGTTTCACAGCTATCATTTTGATTATGCGCCACAGCAATTTTGCCCCTTCTTGTACCAAGTACTTTATAAAATGCCTGATAGCGCACCTGCCGCCCTGCTTCCTCCGTCGAACAATGCTCCCTTGCCGCAAGTGCCGCCACATCCTCCTCCACCAGAGTAAAGGGCAGATGATGCTGCGCACAAAGCCATTCTACATACTGCGCGTCCGCTGCGGCATCCGACCGTATCTGGTGATTAATATGCACAATATGAAGAGCAATTGGAATCACTTTCTGTATCTCCAACAGCATGAAAAGAAGGCAGACTGAATCTGCACCTCCAGACACACCTGCCACCACATAATCCTTCGCATCAAACATATGCTGTTCTTTCACAAAACGCATTACTTTGTTTATCATTCGACTTACTTCCTATTATAATAACCGTAATTACAAATTTTTAAAAACTGAGCAGACTAATATTGTCATATCATCCACAATATGCCCGCCCTGACAGGAAATCGCATATTGCAGCAAATAGTCAGACAATTCTTTTGGATTTACTGTATGATACGCCGCAATTACTTCCGCCAGCCGCTTAGAGCTGATATTTTCAAAGGCATCTGACACCCCATCGGAAAGCATTACCAGCATATCTGAATCCGCAAGCTTAATGGTCTGTGTCATCGGACAAAGCTCCTCAATGCTGCCCAACGGCAATGTATCTGACACAATTTCCTCCACTTTCCCACCACGCTTTAAATAACTTGCAGCAGCGCCTGCCTTAATAAACTCCGCATCACCGGTCAGCAGGTTCATTGCACATAAATCCAGCGTTGTTAAATTACAGCACTGTGATTGGGAGGCAATGGCACCATTGACCATGCTAAATGCTTTTTCTTTCTGAAAACCTGCCTCCAAAAACTTCTCCATAAATTCAATTACCGATTGGCTGTCCTTATTCGCCTGCTCACCGCTGCCCATACCATCCGCTACCATCATAATTACTTGGTTTGGGTTGTATTCCTCCACAGAGAAATTATCTCCTGAGATTTTCTCATTTTCCTTTACCGCCCGCGAAATCGCACTGATAATCACAAATCGCGGTTCATCTTCAAACAAAAATGTATCATAACACCGTGTAAGCTGCTTGGCACCATCAAGCGAAGGAATTAATCTTCTGCCAAAAAACTCAGACAGCAGCCCACTTAACTCCATTACAGACATTGCATACTTTCCACTTAGACGCGCTTCTATACTAATACGATTCTGCACGCTGTCACCGATTCCTGCAACGCTGCCGCCTTCCAAAAACATTAATTCCCGAACGACAATACCTCTTTTTTTCAGATACTGAATCAATGCCCTGCGCTTATGTTCAACCGGAACACTAACGTGCATTACCGTATCGGCAACATCGGCAAATGCATCCGAAATTTCGTCCAGGTGATTTGCAAATGTCAGTTTTGTATCGTTAAGCTGCTTGCGATAGAGCCGATCTTTACGGCTGTCGCTTCCATTATCCTCCTGTGGAATATCGCGGTACATCTGCGCAAGTTCCTCATAAGTCTGCGACAGGCAGCGCAGCTTTTTTTTGCTATAATTTGTAAAAAGATATCCATCTATTTTATTATTTTCCTTTGATTTTAACATTATGTATGACCCTCCTCTTGAAGTCTTCTGCGTACTAGTATAATGGGCATATCCATAATTTTTTGTCAAATCAGCGAAGCAATTCTATAATTTTTAATATCTTTTATTGACAAAAACTGCAATCCTTATTCGGTTCCTTTAAATATAATCTCATTGTCGTATACAAAACCTAACTTATCCCTTGCCACTTCCTCCGCATATTTTTTGGTCTTGGTGTATGTTTCAAATTGTTTCAATTCTTCTGTGCGTTTTTCCTCCTGCTCCATTAACTGCAAAAGTTCCTGCTCCCGCGCAGCATACTGTGCTTCCTTCTGCCGCAGAGAAATAGAATGAAACCCAACCACTGCCATGATAATCACCAATGCGAGAACTGTCACAGTCATACCCAGACGATTCTCATTCCGCGAACGGAGAAATTCAGGTTTTTTTCTTTTTGGCTTTCTGCTGTATTGGTTTCTTCTTTGACCTGCGTTTACTGCCATTCGCTATTTTCCCCTTTCCGTTCTTTGAAGCATTTATTAGATTCATTTTATGATGAATTGTCCTTTGCGTCAACCTGTATTTTATATTTCTGGAAATTTTTACCATTCCGCATCGAAGCGCTTTGCAGAGATGTCGTACTGGTGTAAAGAGCCAGTGCAAAAATGCCTTTATCCTGCCGATCGTCCAATGCACGATACCTGTCACCTTGCGAATAACGAAAACGCTGTACTTTACAAAAAACCTCCCAACCGTTAATGTATAAGCAAGCATACCGATTCCTGCACCCATTACTGCCGCAAATCGTATTACACCATTGTTTCCGTAATAAAGCAACGTAAAGCTGGTAAAAAAACACGCTGCCCAGAATAATAAATCTTCCATATCCACAAAGAAACGGTTATGTCGGATAATGCGACGCAGCAGGCGCAGGATATCATAAGCAAATGTCATTATTACGCCCGTAATAATAGACGCCATCCAGAAATGCCACTCTGTTATAATTGTTCCACTCATCAGCTAAACAGGCGGGTTAACAGCCCCTCTCCTTTTTTGGCGAGCGTCTTCTTATCCGTATACACAAGAGAATCTACCAATCCCTCCACATCCGCCTCGCCTTTATCCAGATTCAAGCGGCTGACATGAAGCCCATTCCCTTTAATGGTAAGCATCCCCTCCACCGTTTCCAGCAGAATGGTATTCTCATCAAAAGATTGAACCTCCACCACGCCTGTTATCTTACATTCGCGCCTTTGCTCAAGACTGAGTCGGTGTTTCCCAACTCCCACAGTACCGGATGAATTTGAATTATACTCCATTGATTACGCCCCTTTCCTCATATCAATATATTGCGGAGGGGGCGTACTTATTACAGAATTCAGAAAAATTACAAGCATTAGGAACTGTTAATCAATTACGCATGACAATTACTTGTCACAAGGAATTTCTGAACAGTTCCTTAGAAATATTACAAATATTTAAACAGTTCTTTTGCTTCGTCCTTTTTTACTGTTTCCTGTACATCTAATATTTCTACCTTTACATCTTTATTGCCAAACTGAATTGTCAGGGTATCGCCGACTTTTACATTTGTAGACGCTTTTGCCGGCTTATCGTTAATAAGTACCCGTCCTGCGTCACAGGCTTCATTTGCTACCGTGCGGCGCTTAATCAGCCTTGACACCTTTAAATATTTATCCAATCGCATCGTGCTGCCGCCTTTCTGTTATAAACTATGAAGATGGAACACCTGCCAAACGGCACACCCACAAAAACCCAAGTCTATACGCCGTGCCATTTGTCGTCAATACATAAAACAACGAAAAAGACAACTGACCATTTATCATCAGTTGCCTTAAAGGTTCGAAGCAAAAGGTTATCTGTTCACCTCATCCTTCAATGCTTTGCCAGCCTTGAACTTCGGTGCCTTAGAAGCAGCAATTGTCATTGTTTCACCAGTCTTGGGATTTCTGCCCTCTCTAGCATCACGATCCACTACTTCAAATGTACCAAAGCCGACCAACTGAATTTTCTCGCCTTTTTTCAACTCCTTAGCAACAACCTCTGTAAAAGCGGTAATTGCCTTGTCCGCATCCTTCTTCGTCATGTCTGCATGCTCTGCAATTGCTGCAACCAATTCTGTTTTGTTCATTGTGAACTCCTCCTCTTATTTCGTTGTAACAAAACTACCTCATTTAAACTTACTATTTCCATCAATACAACACCTGTATTGACGCCTATATCTATTTATATGTGAAAAGCCTTATTTTGTCAAGAATAAAAATTCGATTTTAGATAATTTAATGGATTTTTTTATATTTGTTCGCCTTTTCGCCTATTCTTCAAGCTTTATCAGTTCTGTGAAGGAATAGTTTACGTCCTTTTCCTCGCTGTCAATCTGCAAAGTATAACTTCTTGTCTGATAACCTGCTCTGCGCAGCGTCACTACATAGCCGCCCTCTTTTTTAGGGAAATTGGTTGGTGTTACGCCTACATAATTCCCATCTAGGTAAACCTCTGCCCCCTCTGGTGCGTCAATATAAACCCTGTACTTTGCATTTGCCGATACAGCGGCGCTTTTATTTTCACTCTCCTCATCTTCCTCATCATTGCTGGGCTTCTGTGAAGGTTTTTCCTCTTCCTCCTCTTCGTCCTTATCACTATTGGAGGATTTCATACCAGATTTGCTGCTAACAGGTTTGCTGTCGCTGCTTTCATTTGCATCTGCTTCACTTTTTTTGCTCTGCGAAGATTCCTCTTCCTGCGTGCTTTCCTCACTCTGTTCCAGCGCAATCTCAATATTTGCAGAGGGTTCTCCCACTTTAATATACTGGGCTACTGTATCGTATCCCTCTGCTGTTACGCGCATTCGATGAAGTCCGTACTCTAGTTCTACCGGTTTAGAAATATCCACTTCTCTGCCATCAATTGAAACTTTCGCCGTTGCTGGTGTCACCGTAAATATAATACTTCCTTTTTGAACAATGGTAATCTCCACTTCACCCAAATCCCACGCCATTTCCTCATTGCGCCCGAATTGAATTTCCTGTGTTGCGCTGCTGCCTTTGTGGCTTACGGTTACACGAAATGCTCCCTCTGGTACAACAAGAAGCATATCCTCCGATATTTTGCGGATAATTTTATCGCCTACCTCAATCCAGCCATTGAGAAAATACGTTTCATTCTGGAGCCGCAGATAACCATGCCCGCGCTCTACATTAATGCCGTATATCATACTGTTAGAGCCCCAGACACTCAGCACGTCCATTTCATTTACGTCCATTAAATCCACTTCTCTGCCGCCGGATACAACGACAATATGGCCGCTGATATTGTAACTTTCATCACCGACACGAAAGGTTCCCTCTTTTAAATCCATTGTATAATTTTGTACATTATTATAATAAACGCCTTCCGGATAAATTTTCAAATAAGTTAGCGCTTTATCCGGCTTATAAAAGCGCACCGTCACAAGGCTCGCCTCCTGTATCTGTTCCATTGAAACAACTTCGTCATATCGGTCGAAAAGCTTTGTTGTACCGTCGTAGGTAAGCGTATAACGGCGCGATGTTGCCAGATTTTGAAGCTGAATCGTCCTCTCTTCTAAGTTCTTTTTCACAACGACCGCTGTATCTTCAGAATCATACATTCCTGGCGTGCGCGTTATAGAATCTGAATTGTTAACTACATTGATCTGATTTCGCAGCGCATCGTTCTTCGCACTGTCTTGGCTGTTGACAGAACTGGTGTCTTGGCTGCTTTCTTCACTTTGTGAGGTTTCTATCCCCAATACATTACCCACTGTATCACTTACTGCCCCCAGGCTGCACCCTGCAAGTGGTATCATTGTAATCAACACTATACCAAGCAGCAAAAATATCCGATTCTTGTTTTTTCCTTTTTTCAAGCTTGTACCCTCTTAAATCCGAATAATCTCATTAAAAAACTGTTCATAAATACTCTATTGAACTTGTTACGCAAACACTGCACCTATACTCCACACATTCCTACATTAAACTATACTCACGATCGATTAGATTTTCCTTTCTGCACAGCACGTATTGCCCACTTATGCAATATGGGCTGTGCAGAAATTGGAAAATCTTAACGGTCGTCAGCATACTTCATTGGACTGATCCATCAATCTGCGATACAATTCTTCACGCCTGTCCTGCCGTATAGGGAAATCCCTGCGGAACGCTGCTGTATCACCTGCTATTTCATAATAAATAAGCCCTTCTACAGCGCCCCCGCCTGCCTGATTCTCCCCATTTGGATTAAAGACACAACTATCGCCTAAATACTCAGTACCACCTATTGTTCCTACACAATTTACTGCCGCAATATATACTTGATTTTCAATTGCCCGTGCGCGTAAAAGCGTTTTCCAATGTTCGCTGCGGCATGCCGGCCAGTTTGCAGCTACAACAATCACTTCCGCCTGTTTTGACGCTGCCTGAAAGATTTCAGGAAAGCGTAAATCATAACAGATAAAACTGCTGCAAAGGATATGATTAATCTTAAAAAAGCTGATTTCGCTTCCGCCTTGAAATTGTTTATCCTCACCAGAATACGAAAATGGGTGAATTTTAATATAATCCGATAACACCTCTCCCGTTTGATCGAGCACGGTATAATGATTTTGTGCTCGTCCCCCACAAGCTTTCACCCACCCAAATCCAATATGCATTTGATAAGCGGCAGACAGCCTGCGCATATGGGTCAACGTAGCCTCGTCCTCCTCCGCAGTCGCGCTTATGTTCATAGAAAATCCCGTAAAACTCATTTCAGGGAAAAAAATTGTATCTGCATGGTGTGCTTTTGCCTGCCGCAGCATATACTCTGCCTTTTTGTAATTTGCCGCCTTATCCTCCCAGACAATGCACGTCTGCGCTAATGCAAGCCCTATTTTACCCATTGTTTCCTCCACTTGTTACGGTTCACAGCTTCCAGTGCTCATAGTACAGCATTTGCGCATTCCAAATCACCCGCGGCAAGGCGCAAATGCTCTCACTAATTTACTGTATTGGGTCGTAAATGCGCATAAACTGCGCATTTCGACTGTGAATCGTAATCTCGTAACAGTTCAGATAACCCATTGAACTGTTACGTATCCAGCCATTGGAAATCGCTTCGCGATGGGCTGGATACCTCCAACCACTACATTTTATTACGGTCAGCGCAGTAAATGCGCAGACCTACCTGAACTGTTACATAATCTCCACTTCGTATGATTTTGATCTCTGCCTTGCTTTTTGATTATATACCAGACCTCCTATTTATACAACCCCAAAAAGCTTATGTACAAGTTTTTCCTTATTTTGTTCCTGACGAATCAAGCTTTCCAGCTTTTCATAGTTACGGTTTGGCATCCAAGATTTTCTTGAATTATAGTAAAAATTAATAATTTTCCAAAATTTTTCTGGATAGGCAAGTCGAAGCCCCAGCGCACGCCATTCACAAGGCGCAAAATGCCGTTTACTCTGATAAGCTTCCAGCATATGATCGGCAAGCGAAAGTGACCAATCGCTCTTTTCTGAAATTTTGCGGAATAAAAGGTAAAAATCCAATGCGCCAGAATTATGTGCAAAATGTTCAAAATTTACCACTCCTGCACAGTGACCACTATTCCCATTTTTGGCAAAAATTACATTATGGTACTGATAATCGCCATGACAATACAGACCATTTTCACGGATATATGCCTCATATTCCTGCCTGGGCTGTTCTGAAGCAAGTGCAGTTATTGCATTTGCCTTCTCAAGGAAGTAGTCATATTCCTGCAATAATGCACGTTCAAAGTCACTTTTTACACGCAGTTTTTTTAGATAGTTTTTTACATGGCGACATTCTCTTGTATGCTTTTCCATCTCATCTGCATAGAAATATATGGGAATTTCCTGTACTTTTCCTTCCTGGTCTGTACTTGTCAGCCCCTGCGTCCATGTGCCTTGATAAGTAAATCCAAGATGCAGCGTTGCCATTGCTGAAAATGCCCCCGCAATATCCTCCTCATTTTTATAGCTGCATTCCCGTCCATCCACCTGTTCCTTTAAAATATACATACTGCCGTCGGCTTCCTTGGAAAACAACATTCCCTCTTTATTTCTGACAAGTGTGTCAGTTTTAATTGTATCACTAATCCCTCTTTGCAAACAGTCCAAAAGCTCTAACTTATCCGGTTTTCCTTTATATTCCTTTAATACGCGATTCCCCTTGTTGGTATCGCAGATAATCGTTCCCCTTCCTTTAAAGGTGCGCAATACTTCCATATCATACTGTTCTAAAACGTTCACCGTCTTGTCATTCAAGAAAAGTCCCCCTCTACATCAAATAGTGCCTTCCAAATACGCCGCACAAAGCCTCACTTTTACGATTTTCTGCGCAATAGGAAAGTTTCAATCTGTACATATTATGTAGATGGGGGGCAGTTTATTACAGGAATTTTTGCTGTTTTGCCGCCTCCAATAAATATGGATAATTATTATGTTCTGGATTTTCAAGCACATCCTCCAAAAGTGCCTGCAAAATTCTCCCAATCTGCCTCCCTGCCGGAATACCAATTGCAAGCAGATCATCTCCAGAAATCTGCATGGTTTTCAGTGATATGCACTGATTCTGTTCCAAAATTTCTTGATAAATTTCCTCTACCTGCGAAATTCGAGCAAGCTTCTCCTCTCTCTGATACAAGCTTTGCGCAAGCGTATCTGCACGCTTTAACTCTAAGACCTGCGCAAAATATGCTTCGCCAATTTTATGGATCGCACGCCGCACCGCTCTGGGAGTGGGTTCACAGTCATAATCATGAAATTGAATATATCTCTTTACTTTATTTAAAGTATCATTGTCAAATTTTAATCGTTTTAAAATCTGCTCCGCCATTTGCATTCCAATCTCTTCGTGCTGATAAAAATGATCAATACCTTGCTCGTCTGTGGTCTTTGCCGCTGGCTTACCAATATCATGCAGCAACGCAGCAATACGCAGTGCCTTATCTGCCCCTACCTGTTCCAAACAATATATGATATGCTCCCCTACGGTATATATATGATGCGGATTATTTTGTGTTGTGGCAAAAGCAGCATCCAGTTCTGGCATAATTATCTTTGTAATACCCAATTGATACGCCAACCGTATCTGCTCTGGATGTGGAGAAAGCAAAAGTTTTACCAATTCTGTCTGAATCCGCTCTGCGCTGATATGCACCAGCATTGACGCCAAACTAACGATTGCCTGTTGTGTCTGCTGCTCTATTGTAAAGCCAAGCTGTGCAGAAAAACGCACTGCGCGCATCATCCGCAATGCATCTTCTCCAAAACGTTCCTTGGGACTGCCCACACAGCGCACAATACCACTGTGCAAATCTTCCATGCCGCCAAAAGCATCAACCAGCCCGCTGCGTTCGTTATATGCCATTGCATTTATCGTAAAATCACGCCGTTTTAAATCTTCTGTAAGATTGGCGGTAAATATAACCGCCTTCGGATGACGGCTGTCCTCATACTCGCCATCAATACGATACGTCGTCACTTCATATCCCTCACCTGCAATCATTACAGTTACTGTGCCATGCTGTATTCCCGTATCAATTGTACGCCGAAACACTCTTTTAACCTGTTCTGGTGTCGCTGAAGTGGTAATATCCCAGTCATCCGGCTTTCGCCCAAGCAAAGAGTCCCTTACGCAGCCCCCCACGACATAGGCTTCATATCCTGCCGCCTCCAACTGACAGATAATCGTATTGACGTTTTCCGGTAAATGTATCTTTTGCTGCACTGTAATCCCTCCTTTGGCGTTACAATTCTTGAAATCAAGTTAGGAACTGTCAATAAATACTTCCCCTATTACGATTCACAGCTTCTAGCTGCTCCTAGTATAATCCGCGCAGTCTGTGCAGAAAAAGCAGAAACCTGCTGTAATGGCTTCTGCTTTTATAAATGTTGTTCTGTGCTGTTTCCGTTTAGCCCTGACAAACTATTCTTCTTCAGTCCTATTTGCGTAATACAACTCCTGCGAATTATTTTTGCCTATACTATAGAAAAACAGCCTTCCGTGGTCGGAATCCAAACAGGTTCCAATAAACGGTTTTGTATCGTCTGGGTATAAGCGCTCCATATCTATCTGATTCTCTGCAAGCATTTTGTTAATCTCTGAAGATTCTCTACAAATATGAAGATCCTCCACATGATATCCATACGCTGCTTCACGCAGCATTTCCATTAAAAACTGTTCTGTGTTCCCTACTTTTGCAAATGTAATAAAATCATCATTGATACTTATATGTACCTGCGGATCAGGCTGTCCTTCCAATAAATCCTTTAGCAGATATCCCGCATTCCATATACCTTGATTTTCGCACCAAATCAAAACATAGTTCTCTGTTACCTCATTCCAGCGCTCTTTGGGAAGCTGCCACATGGTAAAATACTCATTGTCCGCATACTCGTCCTCGCTGCCGTTCTCCACTGCTTCCTGAAACTCTGGTTCCCAATCCTCGAGTTCTTCCTCAATTGCCTGATACGTCGTGAAAATATCATCTGGAGGCGAAAAAAGGTTATTAAAAAACGAATTAATCTCATCCTTTCCATATGCCTTTAAAAATTCTCTGTAAACTGTGGGAAGCGAAGCGCCAACATTTTCTTCAGCTTGTTTAATTTCCTGCTCCGTAAAGCCCGCATGCTCCTCCTCACAAAAAAAGTCCATTATTTCCGAAATACTAAGTCCGTATTGCAAAGCCATATTTTTCCCTCCTTCGACCACTTTCAAAAAGCAGATGAATTACCTTTTTATAAGTACACGCCAATAATACCCCAAATACACTTCACGCTGCAAATCGGCACTTATCCTTTGTGCACCTATGTCAAACATTAGGATATTTCGTGCGGGTTATACTAATTCCGAACAAATATTCTTCCAGCATATTTACTTAGTGCAAACAACAACAGCATTCCCAGCACACCACATGATATGACCTCACCAATCCCTACCGTCAGCATAAAATATGGAATAGACCCTTCAAACTGATATACATAGGCAAGCACAAACGGCACAACAATCGTGTTGGCAACAATTGGCGGCAACGGCGCAAGCCATTTATTTTTACGCAGTGCATAAGTTCCAAATGCACCTATCAACGTTGCAAGGCTGCCAAATACTATATCCAGCGGCATACAGCCCGTAAGGATATTGCTCAGCATACAGCCCACAAAAAGCCCAGGAATTGCCGCCGGTGTAAAAAACGGCAGAATGGTCAGTGCTTCCGAAAATCGTATCTGCACCACATAATTGGCAAGCCCAAGAGCATTGGCGGCAAACGTAAGCACCACATAGAGCGCGGCGATCATCGCAGCCTGAACTAAGGTTAACACGGGTACAATTCTCACAGGAATTGTGTTTTCATTTTGATTTTTCATTTCTTTCATTCTCCTTTAGTTTTGATTTAAAAGAACCATACGCGGCTCTTTTCGTCAGGAAGGTTTCGAACTGACGTTTGATAGTCTAAAATGCTTTGTTTTTTACATTTCAGCCTATGTTACTATAACATAGGAAATGTGAAATTGCAAGTATCAACACAAATGTTCATTGATATATCTATACATTTTGAAAATGATACAGATAAAAGGCGTAATACATTGCTGCACCCGTTCTAATTTCATTTACATATTTCTGTAAATATATTATAATATTACCGTTTATGGCAAAACGCCGATTGCCTGTTTTAACGCCGCGGATTGCAGCATCTATACTACATAACGCCAGAATTTACCGTTATGCATTGGTTAAACGTATATGGCTGGCGTTATGTAGTCAGGTTACTTAGAAATTTTAACTGTTAAGCAGTATCTATTGTTTATAGATTGATTGGCGGCAGAACAGAACTTTTAATAGTAAAAAACCTTGAAACTCAAGATTTTGTGATGCCGCAGAGGGACATTTATACAAGTCAAATGGATGCGTTATTGATTGACAGTTCCTTAGCAGACGAGAGGTATAACAATGACATTACAACAATTGAAATATACAGTGACAGTGGCAGAAACGGGAACCATTACAGAAGCAGCCGACAGGCTTTATATATCACAGCCAAGTCTTACAAATGCTATTCATGAACTTGAGAAAGAAATGCATATTCAAATTTTCAACAGAACCAATAAGGGGATACACCTTTCCAATGAGGGGGAAATTTTCTTAGGGTACGCAAGACAGGTATTAGAGCAGGCGGCAATTCTTGAAGATAAATATAAAGGCAGCGGAGGCGGAAAAAAACAGTTTTGCGTTTCCACACAGCACTATTCTTTTGCAGTAAACGCTTTTATAGATTTAGTTCAGGCATATGGGCAGGAGGAATATGATTTTTCCATACGAGAAACACAAACTTATGAAATTATTGATGATGTTGCACAAATGAGGAGTGAAATTGGTATATTATTTTTAAACGATTTTAATGAAACCGTTCTTTGTAAAATTCTAAAATCCCATGATTTAGTTTTTTATGAACTGTTTGTTGCAAAACCGCATATTTTTATCAGCAGAAACCACCCACTGGCAGGAAAAAGTCTTATTACCAACGAGCAGCTTACCCCATACCCGTATCTTTCCTTTGAACAGGGAGAGCATAATTCCTTTTATTTTTCAGAAGAAATTTTCTCTTCCTCAGAGCGGAAGAAAAATATACGAGTACGCGACAGAGCAACCCTGTTTAACCTTTTAATCGGGCTAAACGGCTATACGGTTTGCAGCGGCGTAATTGACAAAAATTTAAACGGAAAAGATATTATTTCTGTGCCTCTGGAAGAAGAAAATAATATGCGTATTGGATATATTACCCACCGCAAAGGCGTAATTAGCAAACTAGGGAATTTTTATTTAGACTCTTTAAAGCGCAGCATACAAAATTATCAAAATAGTGCGCCCCAATAAAAACATATAGCAGATAAAAAATATAATTTCTTTCCAATACATAACCCAATATTTATACCACTCTCAATGATTATCGGGAAGTTTCTAATTTTTCAGATCAAAGATCCTTGTACACAGCCAAGCACCCGCTAATCTTGCGTTGGGTGTTTGACTGTACTAGTACACCGTTTCCTTAATCCTTGTATACAAAGTGCTTGGTATATGAGGAATTAAAAACGGTGTACTACATTCTTTCACAGTTACTCTATTTCTATATGGCTGCTTACACCGTCCTTGCTGCGGCATTTTGTAACAATAATTTTTCGTTCAATCTGTTCTTTTAATTCCGAAACATGGGAGATAACGCCTACAAGGCGGTTGCCTTCTGTCAGGCGTATCAGCGCTTTCATTGCCTGATGCAGCGCTTCCTCATCCAAAGAGCCGAATCCCTCGTCCACAAACATAGAGTCCATTTGGATCCCGCCGGCATAAGACTGAATTTCATCTGATAAGCCGAGCGCAAGGGATAGTGACGCTTCAAAAGACTCCCCGCCTGACAATGTTTTTACACTGCGCTCTGTCGCATTGTAGTGATCGATTACAGATAATTCTAATCCTGCTTTTTCCCTGCGGTTTTCGCTGTCTACCTCGCGCTTAAGTTCATACTGCCCACTGCTCATTGTTAAAAGCCGCAGATTTGCCCGCCGCAGAATACGATCAAAATAGGTCATTTGAATATAGGTTTCTAGCTCGACTTTCTGTTTTCCAGACAGCATCCCATTTGCGGTATCTGAAAGTGCCCTCATCCATATACATTTCTTTTCCACTGCTAAAATATTTTCCTGTTTTGCGGTTACTTTGCTGTAAATATCCTGATTCACAGAGAGTGCAGCTTTCTTTAAATCACGCTGATTTCCTAGCTCCTTTTTATCCTGCTGCCATTTTGTCCGTCGCGCAATCACGACCTCCTCCTGTGTATTTGCAGCTCCTCCTGCTGTGTCAAGCTGTCTGCTCAGCGTTTCAATGGAAGCTGTCAGGCGCGCTTTATTCGTTTTTACATTTTCATATTGTTCTTTTGCCGTTTGGAGCGCTTTTTCTAATGACTGCTTTTGCTGTTGCAATGCAGCAATATGATTTTCAACGGCTTCCTTCGGCTCACTTCCCAACTGCTTCTGCAAATCGTCAATTTTATTTGATTTTTCATTGCACTTCACCGACTGTTCCGCCAGTAAAATATCTATATTTTGAATATCCTGACTAATGGTTTTCACTTTGCTCTCTTTTTCGGGAATCTGCTGTTGCAACTGCTGTTTGCGTAACTGCTGCCTATCATTCTGCTCCAGCTTGTCCGAAAGCATGTTGTGCTGTTCTTCTAATTGTAATACCAAATATTGGGCTGTGTTGCGCAAAACTTCTTCTGGAACTTTATCTGCCTGCAAATAAGATTCTTCAAGCTGCGGCTGCTGTGCACAAAGGATATCAAAAAGCTGCTTCTGCTGCTTCTGTCGCAGACTTTTTATTCCTTCTAATGCCTTTTCCAATTTTGCAAGCGCCTCTTTACTTGCCTCAAATGCCTCCTCTGTCTGCACTTGTTTATTTTCCAGTTTTTTGCGGTATGCAATTGTTTTTTCAAGCATATCCGCCAACTTTTGCAGCTGCTCTTGATAGTTCTGCAATATGGAAAACGCTGATCGTAACACCTGTTGGATAGATTCCTCTGAATTATTGCTATCCTCTGTCGGTACAACCAAAAGGGAATCATCAAAAGTGCTGTTCTCTGTGCCCAAATGTATGTCTGCTGCATCCATTATTTCTGTATACAACGAACAGCTTTCTAAATTCTTCCCTTGCGTGAAATGCACAGCCGCTTTGCTGCATAGCTTACTTGCTTTCTCCAATTCATTAGAAATCTGCTTAAATAAGGTTTTATTTTGTCCTATGCGCTCCGCCTGTTGACTTATCTGTACACTGATCTGTTCTTGTAACTGCTGTTTCTGTCCCTCTGCCTGCTCTGCTTCCATTAGTAGCTGCGTTTGTCGTTTTTTCTCTGCTTCCGCCTGCTTTAACTGCGATTTACATTCATTTCGTTTTTCGCACAGATAATCCGCCGCTGCTTCCATATCCTCCATTACAGCATTTGGTAATTGCAGTTCCGAAAGCATCTGCTCCCACTGTTTTTGCATCTCGTCCAGCTTGCCTTGCACTGCCGCAAATGCTTTATTTTCCTGCTGCAACAATACATCAATATCTGCCTGTATCGCTTCACCGTCTTTGATTAACTGGTCTAATTCTGTTTTACGTTCCTGCTCCTTTTTTGTATTTTTGACTGCCAAGATAATTTCTTGTTCTTGTTCTTTTAATTGATGTTCCTTGATTGCAAGCTGTTCCTGTAAATTTGCAGTAACGCTTTCTCCCTCTTTCTCTGCAAACAATTTTATCGAATCCAAACTATTGTTTTCTTCCTTTTTCTCGTTGTTCGCTTCCGCTGTATCGTGCCAAATACGCTCTGCCAGTTTCCAAACGTTCTGCTTCTGTTCTGTTAGACGACTATCGAGATGCCCTGCTGTAACGCTTAACCGCTCCACATTTTTTTCCGCTTCGGTAAGCTGTGCCTTCTTTTGTTCAACTTCCTTTTTCTCTGGTGCTGCTTTTGGCATTTGCGCTGGAGTTGGATGATGAATAGAGCCACAGACAGGGCAAAGCTTCCCTTCCACTAATGTACGTGCCAGCATTCCTGCCTGTGCATCCAGAAAACGCTGCTCCGTTTCCCTGTATTCAATGCCTATCTGCTCCTTTTGCTCTGCTGCTTTTTGATAATCCTCTTGTGCTTTATGTAAATCCTTTTCTAATTTCTCCCAGCCTTTTATTTCCTCAAAAAGTATTTTGCAATCCTGCATCTGCTCTACCAATTCCTTCTGCGCTTGTGCAAGCTGCAAACTGCGGGTATCGGATTCTTTTACCGCCTCCCACTCACTGCGCCAAAGCGTCTGCTGTCTGCGCTGTGCATTTGCCTGCTCTTGGGTTTTTTGATATGCTTTTTCCTGTTCTGCGGCTTGCTGCTGCAAGGTATGCAAACGCTCTTTTTGTTTTTGGAAAGTGTCAAGCTGGTCTTGTGCTGCTTTTGTCTTATGCTGCCATTGAATTTCTAATTCTCCCGCATTTTTCAGGCGTTCCAATTCTTCCTTGCACTGTGTTTCCTTTTCAGAAAGTTCGTTTTTTTGTTCGTTAAGTTTATGAATTGTATTGGTTAGCTGCTGCAACTGCTTTTGATTTTCCTCGCGCTCCGCCTGCGCCTGCTGCAAAAACCTTTCCTGCTCCGCAAGTTTTCCCTGTAAATCTTTTGTAGTTGCCAGCATTGTTTCCCTGTCTGCAAGCTGTGTTATCTTCTCTTTTAATTGTGTTGTCTGATCTGTAAGCAATGCTGTCGTTTCCTGCTCCTTTGCAATACTTTCCTCCGTCTGCCGCTGTCGCTCAAGCTCCTGCTCCCAGTCAGTTCTTTGCTGCTTTAGGTTATTTATTTGCTGCTGTTTTTCCTTCCTGCCATTTTCCAGATGCGCCCGCTCCTCACCGATTGACGCAAGTTTTTCCAATTCCTCTGTTTCTGTTTTTAACAAGGTTTCCAGCGATACTTTTTGTTCAGCAAACATTTGTTTCTGTTTATTTTCCTGTGCTATTGCCTGCTGTACTGCTGCCAGCTCCTGCTGATGCTGCTGCAATTGGTCAAAAAGTGTTAGATTTTTTTGTTGTTGCTTAATATCCTCCGCAATCTGCCCACACACTGCCGCATTTTGTTCTGCTTCCTGATAATGCGCTTCCTCCTGCTGCAATTGCGGCTCCAACGCCTCCAACATACGCTGATTTTCAGAAAGTTCCTCCTGTTGCTGACGGATTTTATGGATATTTCCGATAAGCTGGTTCTCCTCCTCAATCTTCTTTTCCAATGCATCCCTTTGCTGCTCTAATTCCCGCAAAGCCGCCTCATCCTCATCACATAACTGTTGCAGCAATTCTAGTCCCTCGCCGACTCTGCCCTCGAATTTTTCCCTAGAAAGCTGCCGCATTTTCTCCGCCGTCGGCGTGTCTTGGTTACAGACAATACTTTCCATATATTGATTAATACTGCGTTTTAACTCGCCATACTCCTGCCACTGCGCCTTAGCTGCATCCTTGAGTTTTCCCTGTATTGTCTGATACATTCCTGTCTTAAAAATCTGCCGGAAAATATTCCCCCGCTCCTCTGTCCCCGCCAGCAAAAGCTTTTGAAAATCTCCCTGTGCAATCATTGCAATCTGCGTAAACTGCCTGCGATCCAATCCAATTAAGTCAGTTACTGCTTTCGTTACCTCTTTCGACTTTGTAATCGGCGCTCTGTCATCAGGATAAACCAGTTCTGCTTCCGCCTTCTGTGTCGTGTATCCTGTCCCTCTGCCCTTAGGACGCTGATATTCCGGATTTCGCTTCACTTGATAACGCTTCCCACGATAATCAAATGTTAGCGCCACAAATGTCGGCACATCCTCTTTGGCATACTTACTACGAAACATATCCGCCTTGCGCACATCTCCGCTCGCCTCTCCGTACAAAGCATATGTAATCGCATCAAAAATCGTCGTTTTTCCAGCGCCGGTATCTCCGGTAATCAAATACAAGCCCTGCCCGCCCAAACGCGCAAAATCAATCTCCGTATTCCCTGCATAAGGTCCAAACGCACTTAATATCAATTTGACTGGCTTCATTCTATCGTGATTCCTCCTAGTATAATAATGGTGTAGTCAAGAATGACTACTAAGTTAATAGTTACAAAGTCCAATCTAATAAATCTA
>VSNQ01000054.1 GCA_009774395.1 Lachnospiraceae bacterium | reverse complement strand
GTTATAATCACAATATATTGTACCATTCTTTTGAAAAATATCCTTTTGACGGGCTAATCATATTATTTTTACCAATTGAAATTTTAGAGCCAAAACCTTATAAATCATTTATAAATAAAGACTTAAAAACCTATTTTGAAAAATATGGTCTAATAGTGAAGTCTGAAAAACATTGCGATTATTCAAAAGTCTTAATGCTCAAAAAAATAAATTATTCAAGAGAATAGATTACATAGTGTAAATTACAACAATCACAATAAAATAGTTGCACAGCGTCAGAGCATATAGAAAACAAATCTATGCGCTCTATTTTTATGTAAAGGAGCAGAGAATATGGCAGAAACCAAAAACCCCACAGTATCAAGCGAAAGTTGGGGAACACCACTTACACCGTCAAAGTACATTTCAGTAAGGACACTGACAAAACCTTTAAGGACAGAGTGGAAAAGCTGATTATCAATAAGTAGCTTGAAAAGAATCAGAAATAATCCACATCAACACTTTACACCATTTATCAGAAGTTGGGATATTTGGAGAATGGGGGTTTTGGAACTTTGCAAGCACAATAGTATTTAATATATGTATTTAGTGTACGTAATATTGATACGCTAACAAAATTTAACATATAAACTACTAGGCAGTTGCTGACGATATATATATTAACATATAAATAATAAGTTACAGTTCCGTTTCGTGCCATGGTTATCGGCGCAAGGCAAAATTGTAACAATAATAATTGTGTTTTCGTTTGGCAGGAATGGGCTTTGCAGCCGGACAAGTCAAAGAAGCGAAAAAGAAAGGCAAAAAAATGAGTATATTTAATGATGACAGAGAAACTTTTAATCAGGCAGCAGATAGCTTAGACAATGGTCTTTCAAAATGTGGTTTGGACGCAGTGCTGCAAAGAGCATTTGATAACGGATTGGACTTAGACGAAATTATGTACGTGGTACAAACGCACACTGAGAAAACAGTTCGGCGCTATATTGTGCAGGCGAGGTTAAAGAAAGCGGCAAATAAAGACAGAGTTTAATTGAAATTTGTATTATACTAAGGAACTGTCAATAAATAACGCATCAATTTGACTTATATAAAAATCCATCTGCGGCATCAGATAATCTTAACGTAGCCCGCTACGTCTGCGATTATCTGCTTTGCAGCTGAACATTGATACGGCGTCAAATTAACAAGTTATTTTTTGACAATTCCTAAGCGTCAAAAAACTGACGCTTAGTATTTTCGATTATGAGAAAGCATGATTTTATTTTATCATTATTTTTTTTCAAAAAATAAAAAATTTTGCTTGCAATATGAATATTAGTTGTGCTATACTAATATCTGTCGGTGAGAGAATATTAGTATAACACCAGATATAGGGGCATAGTTCAACGGTAGAACAGCGGTCTCCAAAACCGTCGATGCGAGTTCGATTCTTGCTGCCCCTGTTTTTGTGTCTAAAGACTATGCTCCGTAGAATTTAGCTATTTGCTACATTGACAGCAGCCAGCAGTTTGTCTAAAATCTTTTATAGAAGCTGCTTTTTGCTGCTGCTTTATATCATCTTTTCAGCACTTCTAAATCAGTTTGCTTTATAATATAATTTCTTGGCATTTCCAAAGACTTTCCTATATTTTTTTGAACTTAAGTTCTCTAATCTGTTCCTATATTTTTTGAACTTCAAGTTCTCTAATCTGTTCCTATATTTTTCGAATTTCAAGTTCTCTAAGCTGTTCCTATATTTTTTGAATTTCAAGTTCTCTAAGTTGTTCCATTAATTGACTGCGTTTTTCTTCGTTTCGTTCTTTTATCATATTAAAAAACCATATTATCCATTTATCGAAATCCAATCCAATAGCTACCATATAAACCAACAGGTGAAATGGCATAGTAAAATCATTATAGCTTTGCAGTTTCAACAGGAAAAACAGGTATTAATGAATTTTTTTAATCCATTCATTTAATCCATTTACCTGTATTCTTTTTCAATATGCCTACCCTTTTCTTTGGGAATTTAGCGGCAGTTATATTCTAGCTTCCTGCAACAATGTTGTGTTGTGTTTTATTAAAAAAAAAGATAGAAATTGTTGAAATAAAAGTTGACAATTGCCTAAAATGCTGTTAATATTAAAAAAATTGTTAAAACAACAAAAATATAAAAATATTACTTTTAAAATAAAAGTAGTTGTTGAAGAAACAGCACAAAGTGGTAAAATGAAGGGAGAGGATGTTTATGAAGCTTAGAAACAAAAAAACATAGACGAGGAGGCATTGCAATGGATACAATGGAGCAGCGCAGAAACACGATTGTAGATTGGGTAAATCAGAGTGGAAATATTAGTTTTACACAACTAAAGAAGAAATTTCCCCAAATATCGGAGATGACACTGCGCACGGACTTAAAAGCTCTTGATGAAGCGAAACGGATTGTCCGGATACATGGAGGGGCAAAGTCGGTGGATGTTGTGGTCGGAACAGATGATATGTTAAGCCGTAGACAGGTGCGTAATATTGAGGCGAAGAAGCTGATCACACAGAAAGCGCTGGTTTTTATACGGAAGGATACCACTATTTTTCTGGATTCCGGCAGCACAACGACAATGCTTGCATCGTGTATCCCTGATCAGTCCAACCTGATTTACACCAATTCCCTGACCTGTGCGGCAGAGCTTGGCAGGTTGACACAGCCCTCCATTCATATTTTGGGTGGAAGGATGAACCGATACAGCATGAGTGTGTGCGGGATTCGTACCGTTCAGGAGGTGCAGCGGATCAACTTTGATCAAGTGTTTATGGGTGTTACCAGCTATTGCGAACCGACAGGGTTTTGCTGCGGTGTGGACGAGGAGGCTGTTTTGAAAAAAACAGTTATGCGTCAGGCGGAGCAGAGGATTCTATTGATGGATTCTTCCAAGATTGGTGTCAAAAGTACATATTCTTTCTGTAGTTTAGACGATGTGGATATTGTTATTTCGGATGACAATCTTCCCAAGGAGTTTTGCGAGGACTGCAGGCGGCATGGAATACAGGTGATATAGGATAATATTGGATTAAGCGTAAATTGAGGGCAGGCAAAAATTTTGAAGCGAGGTTCTATATGAAAAATAGTGTACAACGTTTTGGTAAATTCTTATCTGCAATGATTATTGGGCCACTGTCTAATATGCCGATGACAGCCATTGAGTACTTTGGAAAGCTGGGCGAGAAAGATCCATTCTTCAAGGAATTGGATGCGTGCTGCAAACGCAACAAGGAACTTTGGTCAAAAGAGGCAGAGGTTATACTGTTTTGAATATTTTGGAGGAAAAGAAGCATGATTTATACCGTAACATTTAATCCATCGCTCGATTACATTGTATCAATGAACGGTTTTGAACTGGGTAAAACCAACCGCACTATCGGGGAGCAGATGTTTCCCGGCGGTAAGGGAATGAATGTGTCGATTGTTTTAAGCAATCTTGGATTTAAGAATACAGCGCTTGGTTTTACGGCTGGTTTTACCGGAGAACAGATTGAGCGGGAAGTGCGCAAAATGGGGCTGCTTACCGATTTTATCCATATTGAAGAGGGTTTTTCCCGCATTAATGTGAAATTAAAAGATTATGATGGCACAGAGATTAACGGCATGGGGCCTGAAATTGGTCAAATTCATATAAATGAATTGTTTGAAAAATTGGATCGGCTTCATGCGGATGATATCCTTGTCCTTGCAGGAAGTATTCCAAAGAGTCTGCCAGATTCCATTTACAGTGATATTCTGGATCGGCTTCAGAAAAAAGAGGTATTGTTTGTTGTGGATGCAACAAAGGATTTACTGTTAAATGTATTGCAGTATAAACCATTTTTAATTAAGCCAAACAATTATGAACTGGGAGAAATCTTTGATGTAACATTGGAAACAAGAGAAGATGTTGTCCCTTATGCAAGAAAGCTGCAGGAAAAAGGCGCAAGGAATGTGTTGGTATCTATGGCAGGACAGGGAGCTGTCTTGGTGGACGAGAACGATATGGTACATATGCTTGCGGCGCCGCAGGGAAAGCTGGTTAACGCAGTGGGTGCCGGAGATTCTATGGTAGCCGGATTTGTTGCTGGATGGACGAAGCAGCAGGATTACGACTATGCATTCCGCATGGGAATTGCGGCGGGAAGCGCAAGTGCCTTCTCGGAACTTTTGGCAACAAGGCAGGAGATTGAGCAGGTTTTTGAAAACTTATAAAAATAGGTGCGAGATATCTCTGGGCGTGTGGTGCAAAATCAGTCAGGACAGGGCGGCGTGGATTTCACTGCGATGGAGTCCTCGATTACTGTTGCGGACGATCTGAGCCCCAGTGTAACGGTGCAGATGGATAAGAAGAAAATATTAGCTTTTGTGACCGTGCATGGTTCGGCAAATTCCCATACAACGATTCTTGCCCATATGATGAGCATTTCTGCATTGATTGGCGTTAAGATGGACTTGGGTGCGGTTCAGACCGGGATGACTGCGATTGTAGATGGTGCTGCCGGCGAGATTATCTTTGAACCTACAGAATTTCAGTGCAGTGAGGCGGAGAAAAAAATCAAAAAAGAGAGAGAAACTCCGCTTATTACAGGAGTTGAAGGGAAAGAAGAACGCGACCAGTGACGGCAGGACAATCCAGATTTATGCTAATATTGGCGGTGTCAGCGACGTGGGTTATGTGCTGGAAAATGACGCAGGTGGCATTGGACTTTTCCGCAGATGGTCTAGCCTTGCATAGATAGCCCCTGTTGTCAATCCGACAAGCGGGGCAATTTCCTTTGTGGAATAGCCCTGCATTTTCAGCAGGATAATTTGCAGGGTACGCCTGTCCACCGTAAGCAATGCCCGATACAGAGTTTCGTCCTCAATCTCATCCAGTAAATCAGCAACGGTCTTTACCTCGGCATTCCGCTCCCTGTCTGCCATCCCCTCAAGGTATTCGCCGAAGTCGCTTGTCCAATGGTAAAACCGCCTGTTGGAATTGAAGTCTGCCCTGTCGTCTGTGCGGATTTGTTCAATGGTGTTTTCATCAACTCCATGCTCCCGCAATATTTTTTCCTCGGCTTCTTTCCAGATAAGCCATTTCCTGTTCTCCCGTCCGTTGTTGTATGCCATTCTTTTTTTCTCCAATCTAATATTTTTGAAAATACTAAAATCCAGATTGGAAGGGCGGGGAACGGCAGCCAACAGCAGAAACAGCCCTGCGGCACATTCCTATAAAAAACGACATAAGAAAAACCGCAAAGGCTCTGTGACCTCTACGGTTATAGGAGATACATATTCTGTTAAGTCTTTTTGAGCATAGCATAATCGCCCACCACACACCGTTTTTTTTATATGGTGGACGTTTGCCGTAAAACCTTATGAAATAGAATAGAGCCAATAAACCTGTGATTGCTCACTTGTTCATCGGCTCTGCGTCTGTGCGTCGGGCTCTGTGATGATATATTGTCCTACCCGATAAATAGGGTTTTCATATCAATAGGATAAAATCATTTGTCTTTATCTTGGTTTTATCTCATAGTTTAAAAAAAACCACTTGACCAGAAGAATAGCGGCAATAGCTATCGATGGCAAACCCAACAGATTGTTAAAGTTTATTTCTGGAAAGAAATAATTCAAAACCATATTAAGCACAAAAAATGAACTGAAAGTTACAATCAAAATTTTCAATATAGAATGGTATTCTCCTTGTGCTTTTTCTTTTTTCGCCTGTAATTCCATAAGGTTTTCTTCTGCTCGTGTTCTCGCTTCAAGCCCTTCAATAATCGTTACTTGTAAATCCTTTACTTCAATCAATGTTTCCCGTTTGCACTTGGGACAGTAGAGAGGATAGTTTTTCAAAACCGTATCCTCTCTGATTTTGTCACGAGTTTTATTTCCGCAAACAGGACATAAAATCCATTCTGATTCTCGTTTCATAAGCACTCCAATATAAATTTTTCAAGCATTGGATTAAGTTGCTTGGCATTACGCATTGGAAAGCCGTGATTTGCTCCTTGTAATGTCATTGTCTGACAGCTTGGATTTTGAGCAAGTAATGTAAGAGAAGTTTTCATATCTCTGACTTCCTTACTCCCACAAATCGCCAACATAGGTATCGTTACTGCTTGATATTCAGGTAACTTTGATAAATCTAATGTATTGGAAAAGAATGAGCGATACACCAGCGGAGTAATCTGTTTTGAATATTCAGCCATATTATCGGCTTGTTTTTTTGTGTAGTTCCAATATTTTCCTTGAAACTGCACCAACCATCTCCAATGTAGCATTTTTGCGGATAAGCCTGCAAGAGAACAGTACATCCGAATTGTATTCGGCTTGGGATTTACCCATGCGCTTAAAAATACTGCAAAGTTAAATAATTCGGGCTGCTTACTGACAAGCATTATTGCAATTTGACCTCCAAGCGAATGACCGATTACGCCGATTCGCTTTTTATGTAGGGATTTAATGAGCATAAAGAGTTCCTCTGTGGTCTTTTCTGGATCATAAATCTCAGTAGCCGCCTTTCCCGCACCTGCTAAGTGAGGTACAACAAGATGGTATTTATCAGAAAAGCAGTACTGCCTACAAAATGTATCAAGCGCACCCGCCCCATGCAGAAGCATGATAGTCGGATTTTCCTTGCTTCCATATTCATCATAATACAGCATAATTTTTCCTTTCTTTGTGAACAGTTTCAATAATAAAGTTTTCTATTTCCTTATTTACTTGCTCTGGATTATCTCCATTTGCAAAATGCTTTGCTTGTTTTATAAAATGCAAAGGATAACCTGTTTGCTTTGCCCATTCTTTGCAATATGCCTTAACCTTGCCTGTGCTGTCTTTCTCACCCACCAATATCAATATGGGGAACGAAAAATTAACATCTTTATTTTCTACAATAAAATATTCATATGCAATCCGCATTTGCTGGATAATTTCTGCTTTAGACAGCGGCTTTAACATAGACAACATTTTTTGATAGGAATAGCGGCTCTCTGATACTGACCATGCCATGCTCTTTCGTAAAAGATTTGTTGTAAAGCATTTTGCCATAGGGACAACCTGCTTCAGCCACCACAAGTCTGATTTTGAGTAATATTTAAGTCCCAATGGCGTTGTATCTAACGCCACAAATCCTTTTACCATATCAGGATACAAAGCAGCAAAATGTTGACTTGGATAGCCGCCCATAGACATACCCACTAAAAATGTTTTTTGAATGTTCTCTTTCTGCAACATGCTATGTAATATTTCTGCTGTATCTTGATAAGTGAATTTCTGATATGGTTTCGACAATCCATGCATAGGAACATCCCATAAGATGATTGTGTAATTATCTGAAAAGTAGGGTATCTGCTTTTCAAACATGGTATGGTCTGCGGTTAGTCCATGCGTAAAAACAATACAGTCTGATACATTTTCATTTCTGGTAATCCAATAATGTACAGTTCCGCCTTGTGCCAAAATTGTTTTATGCTGCATTTTGTTCACACCTCCTGCGTATAAACCTTTTTCCAAAAATCAATTAAAATAATAATTTCTTTCTCAATTTCATCTGGTATAATACAATTTAAACGATATTTTTTCAGCATATATCCATCGACAGCGTAAAAGATTTCAGCATACATTGTTTTTATATCAATATCTTTCCGAAATTTTGATATATCTATTTTCTCAAACACTATCATTTCACTTGCCTTGCTAACATCATTAAAGTTTTCTTGAATGGACTTGTGTATTTCTGGAGCCGTTTCATAATATGCTCTTAGCGAAAAAGCATATAAATGCGGATAATCACGCATAAGCGAACACTTTGATAATAGGCTTCTTTTCAGCATTTCAAAAAAGTCATCTGTTTCCAAAGTTTTGTATTCTGTAACCGCTTTCCTTGTCATCTCAATAGCGTTCATCCACAGGTACATATATAATTCCTTTTTGTTTGTAAAATAGTGAAAAAGCAATGCTTTTGAAATGCCGCTTTCGTCTGCAATTTCCGACATTGGGGCTTTTTTGTAGCTGTTTTCGGAAAACACTTTGTAAGCAGCACTTATGATACGCCGCTGTTTTTCTAATGGAAGTTTGAAAAACTTATCATTCATATACATTCTCCTTATTGACCGAAACGGTTAATGCAAGTATATTATATATCCGTTGACCGTTTTTGAGAAGACTATTCTTAAAATTATAAAAAATAGCGACAGAGCTTTTACCCTCTGCCGCCATGTTGTCCATGCGTATATAATTTCCTCGTTCACAATATCTCCCGCACAAGCCCTTATGTCATTAACCCTTTGTACCCATTCAAGCTGATTTTCAGGCTTTAGTTGTTCTGTAATACCTTGTGCCTGCTTCATGCCCTCTATAAGCCTTTCAAAGCGTTCCTGCGCCTGTTTATCAATGTCGGCAAGGTAAGCATTGAGCCTGCCGCTTGTGAGAAGATTGGTGCATGTAACTTTTTGGTACTGCTTCAGATAGTCCAGATGCCGCTGTCCCCCATGTACCTATTGACTGTTCTTCTTCGGCGGGTAATCTTAAATCTGGAATAAGATACCCATTTTCTTCGTGATATGTGCCGCCTAACTGTTCAAATATTGATTTCATATGCAAAAATTCCTTTTCTGTATGGTTTGGTTTCTGCGGGGTATCTGCAAGCAATGTATCAGCAGGCTGTATGTATATACTGTCTTTAAGTTAAGTAATTCCCCTTATAAATTGATTTATGATAATTTATGATATCAGAAAATAAAAGAAATGAGAAGGGTGTTTTAAGAAACTATAGATAAGATTGTAACATAAGGGTTACTTTTCACACCCACGCCCAAGTAGTAGGAATCATGCGCCAAAATGCTTGCACTTTAGCATTTTGTGTACAAAATCTGTTATCATTCACACCTCAGTAACCTATAAGCTGATAAAGACTGGCTGTGTGAATTGTAACAACATAAGATTTATACAATTTGGTCTAAAATCAGGATAATAATTGACACTATTTTTGTGATAGCGTATAATTGTAGATAATAACGGCGTGTAAGTGCCATAAAGGAAAGAGAAATCTTGGATTCGCATATGTGGTATTGCGCAGAATAAATTTTACACGCAGATAGGAGAAGGTTATGGCAGTATTTGATAGAGATGCTTTTTGGGATAAGGTAATGTCCATGTATCCGGCAGCGAAAGAGAGCAATTACCTTTTAAGGTTGAATGAGGAACAGGTCAGCGAGTTAAAATCCATTTATATGGATATTTACATACCGGTGGAGGATATCGAGCATTATAATGATGCACAGATTATGAAGAAAATGATGACCGCCATTGTATCAATTAGTAAATTGGATAAGGATCATGTGACGAATGGAGGTGAGGTGGTACAGCTAGTAAATTCAGTACGATTTGATGGAAGATATTTGTATATGCATTATGCGAAGATATCACCAGTGAAGATGCGGCGGTTTGAACTTGGGCTATCGCAGAAGCAGGTTTCTGAACGGATGGGATATGGTATTTCTACAGTGAGAAACTGTGAGGATTTTCATTGTGATATGTCCAGACAGCCTGAAACGTTAAGGGCGAAGTTAGCCAAAGCGCTGAATTGGGAGCCAGAGGAGCTTATGGCAAATTGTTAAAGAACGTTACCGTTCATAGCAAATTAGACCGCTTGTGAGTATAAAAGGCTGTAATTGTGATTCCTAATAGCCAAAATAATATAAACGAACGGAAACTGTGAATGGCAATGAAAGATCGGTAAAATAAATAATGGAGGTAGACATGAATGAGCAACTATGTTTTTAGCGAGATGGAAATTGACGCAATTGGTGAGATTTCCAATATTTGTCTTGGAGGATCAGCTTCAACATTAAGTATGCTGGTACGACAAACAGTAGAAATTACGCCCCCAAATGTAGAGATTGTAGAAAAAAGCGAGTATACAAAGAATGTTTCCAGCAAAAAAGTTTTTGTGAAAGTGGACTATGTGGAGGGTGTCCAAGGATGCAGTATTTTAATGTTAGAAGAGCATGATGCCAAGGCAATTGCAGACTTAATGATGGGAAGTGATGGTCATGGTATGTTTGCACAGATGGAACTTGGTGAAATGCATTTAAGTGCTGTTTCTGAGGCAATGAATCAAATGATGGGTTCTGCTGCAACCTCTATGAGTGTTATGCTGGAACGGAAAACCGATATTTCTACCCCTGATACAAAATTTATGGAGGGCGGACAGTATATAGCCTGTGAGTTCCCTGATGACGACAAGTTTGTCAAGGTGAAATTCCATATGAAGATCGGTGATATTATGGATAGTCCGGTTATCCAGCTTTATCCACATGATTTGGGAAAAGCAATCAGCGATTTATTCCTTATTAAAAAGGCAAAAGAGAAGGAAAAGAAATAAGTAATGCAGGTTGAGAGTAAAGTAGAGGGTAGAGATCGGGAAGAAAAGGACGGGAAGACGTTACGAACCGTATTGGAAATCACACTAAGTTTTATGAAGAAAATTCAGTTTGACCATGTATCGTCATTTGCGGCACACGCGGCACTGTTTCTATTGATGTCACTTTTTCCGATGGCGATGTTCTGTATTTCCATGTTTCGGTATTTTCCGCTGGATTCCATTGTGATTCCAACGCATATTTTGGAAGTTCTTCCAGAGGGACTTACGCCGCTTTTAGAGCAGATTTTAGCGGAGGCATATACAGAAAGTTCTACAACAATGCTACAGTCTTTTACGATGATTGGTATGCTGTTTTGTGCTTCGAAAGGTGTTTATGCAGTGATTATTGGTATGAATGCAGTATATGGCATCCGCGAAACACGCAGTACGCCGATATTGTATGCACTTGCAATTTTTTATATATTGACACTGTTTTCCATAATGGGATTAATGCTGGTATTTATTGTACTGGGCAACAATCTGTTTCAAGGATTAATGTATTTTATTCCGAGTCTTTCGGTGTTTTATAGGGTATTTCAATATGGAAAGTACATATGTATGTTGTTTTTATTAATATTGTTTTTTCTACTGACCTATATGCATGTGCCGAATCGAAAATCAAAGATGCGTTATGAGTTCCCAGGAGCAGTGTTTTCAACAGCCGTTTGGTTATTGTATTCATGGGCGTTTTCTTTTTATATCGACAATTTCGCGCAATATTCTGTAACGTATGGCAGTCTGGCAACAATTGTGATTTTTATTTTATGGCTGTATGGTACAATGAATATTGTGTTTATCGGCGCTGAGATTAATGTAGTGCTGCGCAAATATGCGGAATATGGATATAATCACTGGCACGCGTATGAATATTATAAAAATAAATATCAGGGTGATATTATTATGAAGGACAGTCTAATATTTAGGCTGAAAAGGAAAAGAAGGGAGAATAAATAATTATGATGTGTATGTTTTGTGGAAACAGAGTGAAATGCTGGGATAAGACCACAGATGAAGAGCTTGCCTTAGAGTTTGTCAAATGCGGGTATGATGATTATGTACTTGATGATGACATTGAATTGGAGGATTTGCTTAGCGAATCTGAGCGCAGGGCAGACGAACGCAGAATTATGGAACAGGGAAGGAATGTTGGATAATCTGCAAAAACAGGATAATGTAAATAAAATAAATCAAAAAACGCAAGCTGGTGAAGGGAGGCTTGCGTTTTTTGACTTCCATATATAAATATTTACAGTTCTTTAGTTATTAATCAAAATAACATAGTCAGAAGAAATATAGGCTTCTTGTCCTTCGTAAATAATTTTGGTCCAGCCGTTGCTTTGGTTTTCAATTACCTCAAATGTAGTGCCCTCCTCGACTGTTGCAAGTACTCGCGCAGTTGCGTTGTCAGCATCGCGGATATTGACTCTTGTAGAAGTTTTGCCTTGACGGGTGTTGTCATCGGTTCGTGCATCTTCTTGATCTTCATCCGCAGAAGCGGCATCCAATTGGGTGGAGGCATTGTCAGCAGCGCCGGATACTGCAATATCCGAAACAGGCACTTCGTTAATAACAACGTTTTCCTGTTCACTAATATCAATATACCGTGGTCTGTTTACGATACATACGATTAGACAACATATGGAAAACAGCATAAGCGCAATAACGCCCATTAATACGTGGTTAAGCATTGTTTTTTTCATAAAACCACCCTTTCTATAGAAAAGGAACCATCAGAAAAGGAACCATCGGCGGAATTGTTGTGGATCAAACATAGTATAGCCCAACTTGGATAAAATGGCAAGAAATCTCATAAAATACTTTATTTGCTAACATTTTAGTAATATTATTGTAATATCTGTGTTCACCCGTTTACACAAAATCGTTTTGTTGGTATAATAAAGCATAAAAAGGATTTTAAACGATTTCTTAGTAAAATTTTGAGAAAAGGGAGTATAAACCATGCCGATTACAGATATTTTGGAGAGAAACTGCAAACTATACGGAAATGATATCTGTCTTGTGGAAATTAATCCGGAAATTAAGGAAACAAGACGTGTTACATGGAAGGAATATGATTTAATTGAGCCGAATCCCGTGACGCATTACCGCAGGGAAATTACATGGAGTGTTTTTAATGAAAAGGCAAACCGCTTCGCAAATCTTCTAATAAATAGAGGTGTGAAAAAAGGGGATAAAGTGGCTATTTTATTAATGAACTGCCTTGAATGGCTGCCTATATATTTTGGAATCTTAAAAACGGGGGCAATTGCTGTGCCATTAAATTTTCGGTATGCATCGGATGAGATAGAGTACTGCTTAAATTTGGCAGAAGTGGATGTGCTGGTATTTGGGCCGGAATTTATTGGTAGAATTGAGGAAATAGCAGAAAATATCAGCAAAAACAGATTATTGTTTTTTGTGGGAGATAGCTGCCCTAGTTTTGCGGAGGATTACGCAAGTTTAACAGCGAATTGTTCCAGCCAGACACCAATGATATCTCTGACAGACAGTGATAATGCGGCAATTTATTTTTCTTCTGGTACAACAGGATTTCCCAAAGCAATCCTACATAATCACGAAAGCCTTGTCCATGCCTGCAAAGTGGAGCAAAATCATCACGGGCAGACAAAACAGGACGTTTTTTTGTGTATTCCACCACTGTATCACACGGGGGCAAAAATGCACTGGTTTGGGAGCTTCCTTGAAGGCGGGAAAGCAGTGCTGCTCAAAGGCACAAAGCCGGAATTTATTATGGATGCGGTTTCAAAGGAGAAGTGTACCATTGTATGGCTTTTAGTACCATGGGCGCAGGATATTCTGGATGCAATTGACCGTGGTGATATCCGTTTGGAGGATTATGAACTTTCACAATGGCGATTAATGCATATTGGAGCGCAGCCCGTGCCACAAAGCCTAATACAACGCTGGAAAAAGATTTTCCCGCATCATCAGTATGATACAAATTATGGACTGAGCGAATCTATTGGACCCGGCTGTGTTCATTTGGGCGTGGAAAATATTCATAAAGTAGGTGCGATTGGAAAAGCTGGTTACGGCTGGCAAGTGAAGATTGCGGACGAAAACGGCAGTCCAGTGAAACAGGGAGAAGTCGGCGAATTGGCAGTAAAAGGGCCGGGGGTAATGACCTGTTATTATAACGATGAGGCGGCAACCAAAGAGGTGCTGCGGGACGGCTGGCTGTTTACAGGTGATATGGCAGAGGAAGATGCGGATGGATTTATCTTCCTTGTTGATCGTAAGAAGGATGTTGTAATTAGCGGCGGAGAGAATATTTATCCTGTGCAGATAGAGGACTTTTTGCGTTCTCATAATAAGATAAAGGATGTTGCAGTAATTGGGATACCAGACAAGAGGCTTGGTGAAATTACCGCGGCAATTATTGAGATTAAAGAGGGGATGGAATGCAGCGAGGAAGAGATAAACACATTCTGCATGAAACTGCCTAAGTATAAAAGACCGCGTCGGATTATCTTTGCAGAGATACCGCGCAATCCGACAGGCAAAATTGAGAAGCCGAAGCTTCGTAAGATATATGGTACCGAAAGTCTTGTGGCAGCGCAGAATTTGGCGTAGAAAAAAGTCGACTGAGATTATCTAATAGTAAATGGCTATATTATCTAATATAAAATCTTTGATTTTGGGGGGATATATGGATTTATTTGAGTATATGAGGACTACAAATCAGGAAAAAGAAGCGCCGCTGGCTGCAAGGCTGCGTCCTGTCACTTTGGAGGAAGTCGTAGGGCAGTCGCATATTATTGGCAAGGACAAGCTGCTTTATCGTGCGATAAAGGCGGATAAAATTAGTTCCATTATCTTTTATGGGCCGCCAGGAACAGGAAAAACCACGCTTGCAAAGGTGATTGCCAATACGACAAGCGCTGAGTTTACACAGATAAATGCCACTTCCGCAGGCAAGAAGGATATGGAGGAAGTGATCAATAAGGCAAAAGAAACACTTGCAATGTATGCGAAGCGTACCATTCTATTTATTGATGAAATTCATCGGTTTAATAAAGGGCAGCAGGATTATCTGCTTCCGTTTGTAGAAGATGGAACAATTGTTCTAATAGGCGCAACAACAGAAAATCCTTATTTTGAAGTAAACGGCGCATTGATTTCGCGTTCCATTATTTTTGAGTTAAAGCCTTTAGAAAAAGAAGATATTAAGGAACTGCTGCACAGGGCAGTCTATGATAAGGAAAAAGGCATGGGCAGTTTTGATGCCGAGATTGATGAAGATGCGTTGGAATTTCTCGCCGATCTGTCAGGAGGAGATGCGCGGCACGCACTCAATGCCATAGAGCTTGGCGTAATGACTACAGATAGAAGTGCAGACGGAAAAATTCATATTACAATGGCAGTGGCGCAGGAGTGTATTCAGAAGCGGCGGCTTTCCTATGATAAGGGGGGCGATAATCATTATGATACGATTTCCGCTTTTATTAAAAGTATGCGTGGTTCCGATCCAGATGCGGCGGTTTATTATTTGGCGAAAATGCTAAGCGCTGGGGAACCGATAACGTTTATTGCACGGCGTATTATGATTTGCGCTGCGGAAGATGTTGGAAATGCCGATCCAATGGCGTTGACTTTGGCGGTTAGCGCTTCTCTTGCTGTAGAACGCGTTGGTATGCCAGAAGCACAGATTATTTTATCACAGGCTGCGGCTTATGTGGCTTGTGCGCCGAAAAGCAATGCAGCGTGTAATGCAATTTTTGCAGCAAATGAGGAAATCCGCAGAAGCGGGAATCTGCCGATCCCGACACATTTACAGGACGCCCATTACAAAGGCGCCGCAAAGCTTGGACGCGGGACAGGATATCAGTATGCGCATGATTATCCGAATCATTATGTGAAACAGCAGTATCTTCCATATGAATTAACTGGGAAAGTTTTCTATGAACCGTCATGGAATGGCTATGAAGCAAAGATTCGTGAGCATATGAAAAAAATTAAAAGTGAATCGTAGGTGCTGCGTTCTTTGCTATTTGTGGAAACATATACAAAAATATCGGGAGAGTTTAAAATAACTCTCCCATTAAATATTGATAGATTTGTTGGTTTTTTTGGTACCAGTTATCGCAGATGGCTTCTGCCATATCTTTAAAAGGCACGGAAAGCTTAATGTTTACAAGATCGGAGTCCCTTTCTTTTGCGGCAAGGACTACCTCATACTCATTATTTGTTGTCTTGTAGCAAGTGGCAGTAATTGCAGCTTCGCTTTTTAAATCCATACGCTTTTTGGCTAAAAAGTTGTCAATTTCAACAGTAATGTCTTCTCCGATACGGTTTTTAAAGAAGGTGAGAGTTTTTCTTCCCTCGTCGGTAATTGTAAATAATGTACGACTGATTAGTGTATCGGATAGTATTAGTTCGGATTCCTCTAAATCGGAAATAACTTGCTGTAAGGTAAAGAAATTGGTGTATTCTCGTTCTAAAATAAAACCGCTTATCTGGGCGTAAGTCAGTTTAAAATTTGCCTTATCCAGCATATATAATACAATTAACTTGTACAAGTTTAATGAATCTACTGTCATTTTTCCCCAGCCTTTCCAAAATGAGTTATTTAATTTTTTCCCATGCGGCGGACTGGAATGTACCACGCCGCTTCATTTCATGGTGGAGTGTATTTAGAACCCGCTTTTTATCTAGGCTCCAAAGTGGAGCAATAAGCTGTGAACGTGCGCCGTCACCGGTTACCCTATGAATTACGATATCAGGAGATAAGACTTCCAGACACGAGATCACAATATCAATATATTCTGCAAAGTCAAGGACAGTAAAGGTGCCGTTTTGGTATAATGCTGCTAAATCCGTATGTTTTAGTACATGGAGAAGCTGTAGTTTTATACCGTCGATATGCAGTCTGTCAAGGTAGCGGCAGGTTGCAAGCATGGCCGCTTTATCTTCTTGCGGTAGGCCTAGGATTACATGTGCAATCACAGGAATTGCGATATGCTGCAATGTCTGAACAGCTTCTTCAAATACGGAAAGTGGATAGCCGCGCCGAATAAAACGAGCGGTTGCGTCAGAGCTTGTTTGCAGACCGAGTTCAATCCATATAAATTTATCGGAATACTCTTTTTTTAATGTATCTAGCAGAAAGATAATGCTATCGTCTAAGCAGTCGGGTCTGGTTGCAATGGAAATCCCTACAACAGAAGGCTCCGAGAGTGCACAGCGGTAAAGCGTTTCCAGACGTTTTAAAGGGGCATAGGTATTGGTAAATGCTTGAAAATAGGCGATAAAGCGACAGCCGATTTTTTTGCTGCGAAAAGCAGATTTGCCCTGTGCAAGCTGCTGGTCTATAGTAGCGCCCTTTCCAGCAAATTCACCGCTGCCGCCTTCGCTGCAGAAAATACAGCCCCTTGTCCCTTTTGTTCCGTCCCTGTTTGGACAGGTCATTCCAGCGTCGAGAGCAATTTTATAAATTTTTTCACCATAAATTTTCTTTAATTCATAATCTAAAGTGTGGTAAGGCTTTCCGTTCCAAATTTTAGGTGTAGTCTGCATCATCATCTGTTATCTTACAATATGTGATTTTACTGCTTCGGCAACAACTTCTGCCACCTTGGGGTTAAAGGCCTCTGGCATAATATTGTTCTCATTTAGTTTGTCGTCGGGAACTAGTCCTGCGATTGCGTTGGCAGCAGCAAGTTTCATTTCCTCTGTAATCTGTGTTGCGCGTCCTTCAAGTGCGCCCTTAAAAATACCAGGAAATGCCACTACATTGTTAACCTGGTTAGGAAAGTCACTGCGTCCTGTGCCGACAATTTTTGCACCGACGGCTTTGGCGGCATCCGGCATAATTTCAGGGACAGGATTTGCCATTGCAAAAAGAATAGAATCTTTTGCCATTGTGGAAACCATTTCCGGCGTAACAATATTTGGCGCGGATACACCAACGAAAATATCAGCATTTTTTAGAGCATCTGCAAGCGTTCCCGTTTCGTGGTTTTGGTTTGTCACTTTTGCCATTTTTTCCTGCATCCAATTTAACCCTTCGGATTCTGTGGAAATAATGCCGGCTTTATCACACATGATAATATTTGTAAATCCATATGTCAGCAGCAGTTTGGTAATGGCAACGCCAGCACTGCCTGCGCCATTCACAACCACTTTGCAATGTTCTTTTTGTTTGCCTACGACTTTTAATGCATTAATAATACCTGCTAAAACTACAATTGCAGTACCATGTTGGTCGTCATGAAATACGGGGATATCCAAGGTAGCTTTTAGGCGTTCCTCAATCTCAAAACACCGCGGTGCACTGATATCTTCAAGATTAATTCCGCCATAAGCAGGCGCAAGCCATGTTACGGCTTTAATTATTTCTTCTGTGTCTTGTGTGTCAAGGCAGATAGGAACAGCATTAACGCCGCCAAATTCCTTAAATAGTACGGCTTTTCCTTCCATAACGGGAAGTGCTGCGTGAGGGCCGATATTGCCAAGACCAAGCACTGCGCTTCCGTCGGAAACAACGGCTACGGTATTGGCTTTCATTGTATATTGGTAAGCAGCTTCTTTGTCCTGCGCAATCACTTTGCACGGTTCTGCAACCCCAGGTGTATAGGCAAGTGATAGATCTTCTCGTGATTTTACAGGTGTTTTGGAAACCGTTTCGAGTTTCCCATTCCATTCTTTATGTAGTTTTAGTGCTTTTTCTTGAATTGTCATAAATTATATTCTCCATTATTATTATAGTTTATTATGAATAAATTCGTGAATAAATTCATCTTATCTAACATCTTATAATATTTATTTTCAAATCGCAATAATTTCTTCTTCCTATTTTGAAAAAAATGAGTTATAATAGTGTTGCAGTATCTTCAACTGCATCTTCAAAAATCTGTAATGGTTCTGTTTTTGACGGAATCATTACAAAACGCATCAAAATAAATTAAAGATCCCATTTTTGATTATACTAAGCGTCAGTCTTTTCGACGCTTGGGAACTGTCACGAAAAAACTTACCGATAGTCCGCAGGATTTTTCTTTGATAAGTGGGCTATGTAACTTATTTTTTAGCAGTGATAGCGAAGAAAAAGACAAAGAATATGGTAAGTTATTTTGGGATAGTTCCTTGGTAGAATTCAGAAAAGGACAATCCCCAAATTTAATTAAAAAATAAGAAAACCAAATAAATATTATATAATATATGGAGGAAGATATGAGAGAAAAATACGAATCTCTAGCACTTGCCGAATTGCGGGCAATTGCAAAATCGCGTGGTATGAAAGGCGTTACCACTATGAAAAAGGCGGATTTAATTGAACTAATGCTTGCTGAAGATGAGAAAGACAAAGCGGCAGGCAGGGATGTAACGCCCAAACCGGTGCTGCGCGGACCAAGGGAGCCGCGGGAAGATAAACAAGAGGAGCGCTTTCCATCAGAACTTGACAGTGGTGTGTCAGCAAATGGTATTTTGGAGGTTATGCCAGATGGCTTCGGTTTTATCCGCTGTGAAAATTTCCTTCCAGGTGAAAATGATGTTTATGTAGCACCAAGCCAGATTCGTCGATTCAATTTAAAAACTGGCGATATTATTGAAGGTAATACACGCGTTAAGACACAGAATGAGAAGTTTAGTGCGCTTCTTTATGTAAAACGTGTAAATGGACTGCCGCCAGAAATTGCGTGCAAAAGATGCAATTTCGAGGATATGACCCCGATTTTCCCGAATCAGCGCATTCGTTTGGAAACGGTCAAATCCAGTGTTGCTATGCGAATTATGGATTTAATGAGCCCTGTCGGAAAAGGCCAGCGTGGTATGATTGTATCGCCGCCCAAGGCAGGAAAAACAACGCTGCTTAAGGAAGTAGCGAAATCTATCCTGAAAAATGCGCCAGAAATGCATATGATTATTTTGCTGATCGATGAGCGGCCGGAGGAAGTAACAGATATTAAAGAGGCGATCGAGGGGCCGAATGTGGAAGTTATTTATTCCACGTTCGACGAACTGCCAGATCATCATAAGCGCGTTTCCGAAATGGTAATTGAGCGGGCAAAACGTCTTGTGGAACATAAAAAAGATGTATGTATTCTGCTGGATAGTATTACACGCCTTACGCGGGCATATAATCTCACGGTTCCACCAAGCGGCAGAACACTTTCTGGCGGTCTTGATCCTGCGGCACTGCATATGCCGAAACGGTTTTTTGGTGCGGCAAGAAATATGCGCGAGGGCGGAAGCCTGACCATATTGGCTACAGCGCTTGTCGATACGGGATCTAAGATGGATGATGTGGTATATGAGGAATTTAAGGGTACCGGCAACATGGAAATGGTGCTTGACAGAAAACTATCCGAGCGGCGTGTATTTCCTGCGATTGATATTCCAAAGTCGGGTACACGGCGCGAGGATTTGTTGCTGAATCCGGATGAATTGGAGGCTATTAATATTATGCGCAAAGCCCTAAATGGCTTGAAACCAGAGGAGGCAGTGGATAAGATTTTAGATATTTTCGCACGTACACGAGATAACAGTGAATTTGTAGGGACGGTTAAAAAAATGAAATTTTTATAGGTTTATAAAAAAAGGCTTGCACATATCTAGCACTTGTGCTATACTGAATAAGCTGTTTATGAAAACAAATGTACAGGAAAAGTAATGATTTTAGTAATGATTTTATAGAGAGGTGAAAACAATGAGAGAAGGAATCCATCCAAATTACTATCAGGCAAATGTAACCTGTAACTGTGGAAATACATTTGTAACAGGTTCTACAAAGCCTGAGATCCATGTGGAAATTTGTTCAAAATGCCATCCGTTCTACACAGGGCAACAGAAGACTGCGGCAGCTCGTGGACGTATTGATAAGTTCAATAGGAAGTATGGCGTAGGAAACAAATAAGGTAATGCTGAGCGGGTTGGGGTAAATATTTATCCCAGCCTGTTTTTTATGCACACGGGCGTCCAAAGGAAAAATGTCATCAAACCGATAAATCGGTTCGCTGACGGACGCCCGGCGCACGAGTAGGGAGAAGATGAATCTTTTCTACTCGATTGCACACGCCGCTGCAGAGGAAGTATACCGCAGAAGCGGCGCATGGCGCGCACGGGTAGAGCAAGATTGTATAGAAGTGATTGTATAGAAGTTTTTCGGCAAGGAGCAGAAAAAGTATGGCGAAGAAAAAGCAGAATCAGTATTCCGGTATCGGTGGGCAGGCGGTTTTGGAAGGCGTAATGATGAAAAACAAAGAGAAGTACGCTGTAGCAGTAAGAAAGCCTGACGGGGAAATTGATGTGCAGGTTGAGGAATATAAGGGAATCGGAAACCAATGGGGGATTACAAAAGTGCCGTTTATTCGAGGAATTTTTGCCTTTATAGATTCCTTGGTGCTCGGGATGCGGGTGACCATGCATTCCGCTTCCTTTTATGAAGACGAAGAAGTGGAGGAAAACCAAAGCGGGCAGGAGAAAGAACCTGATTTGGGACTAATGGAAAAAGCATTTGGCAGCAAAGCGGATGATTTTATGATGGGAATAACCGTTGTGATTTCGGTAATAATTGCCGTTTCGCTGTTTATGCTGCTGCCATTTTTTATATCGGATTTTATGGCGAATTATATCCGCAATGACAGTGTGATTGCAATTTTGGAGGGGGTTATTCGTATTTTAATTTTTGTCGGATATATTGTGGCAATTTCATTTATGAAAGATATCCGGCGTCTATTTATGTATCACGGCGCAGAACATAAATGTATTAACTGTATTGAGAAGGGCAGACCATTAACCGTAAAAGATGTTATGCTGTGTTCCAGGCAGCATAAACGATGCGGTACCAGTTTCTTGCTGTTTGTAGTGCTGGTGAGTGTGGTAGTCTTCTTTTTTATCCGTGTGGATAATTTAGCACTGAAATTGGTAATACGGCTGGCACTGGTTCCGGTGATTGCGGGGATTTCTTATGAAATTATCCGACTTGCAGGGCGTTGTGACAATATTCTTGTGCGGATTATTTCAGCGCCAGGCATGATGATGCAGCGCTTGACAACAAAAGAACCAGATGAGGATATGGTAAAAGTGGCAATTGCTTCGGTTGAGGCGGTATTTGACTGGCAGGCATATTTAAAGGAAACTTTTCAACTAAATATAGAAGATACTTATTTACCAGTAAATGAAAATATTTATGACGAAGAAGAATACGATGAAAGTGCATTGTATGAAGAAGATGCATATGTAGAAAATGAGCATAGTGAAGAAACGTATGGCAAAGATGTATATATAGAAGATGAGAATAGTAAAGATATATATGAAGAAGATATATATGAAGAAGATGCATATAGTGAAAACGTAATACAAAGTGAAGATATGTTATATGTAGAAAATACATCTAATCAAGATGAAGTGTATAACGAAAATCAAAATAACAATGAATTTTTTAATAATACAAAATATAATGGCAGAGGTTCTCATAGTGAATTGTCTGATATTGATTTATTAAATAAAGAATCATTTGCTCAAAATAAATACAATGCAGCATTGCATAGTGGTGGGGTATTAGAAGATCATTTGTATTATGAAGGAACCGATCACGAGGAGCACGTAAAAGATGAATTGCCGATGGATAATTTTTACAGTCCAGAAAGATCAGACAAAGAATAGGTGAACGAGGAACCGTCTAATAAGAAAGCACCCGACTTGAATTGATACTATGAAAGTCGGATAACGGCTTAAGCGGGATATTCGTAACGGGAGGAAATCAATAATGACGTATCGGCAGTTATATCAATATGGTGTTCAGCAGCTTGCAGAATCGCAGATTGCAGAAGCAGAATTGGAAGCTCGTCTTTTGTTGGAATATATTTGCCGCACAGATAGGAATACACTGTTGGTGCATGGTGACAGTCTGCGCAGTGACTTTGAGGAACAGTCGTATAAAATGGCAGTTACACAGCGGGCATCGCATATTCCATTGCAGCATATTACGGGAGAGCAGGAGTTTATGGGACTGTCTTTTCGGGTGAATAAGAATGTATTAATTCCCAGACAGGATACAGAAACGCTGGTTGAGGAAGCGATGTGCCATTTAGGAGATGGTATGCGTATTCTTGATTTGTGTACGGGCAGCGGCTGTATTTTGTTAAGTTTGTTAAAGTACAGTAATGAGTGTGAGGGTATTGGCGTGGATATTTCGCCTAAAGCATTGGAGGTTGCGCGGGAAAATGCGGCGCGGCTGGGATTGGACGCGATTTTTTTAGAGGGAGATTTGTTTGCACCTTTGGCAGAGTTTCAGTCGGATAAGACGACAGATCGGCTTTTTGATATGATTATATCGAATCCGCCGTATATTGAAACGGCAGTGATTGATACATTAATGCCAGAAGTACGAGATTATGAACCGCGAATTGCACTTGATGGTACAGCGGACGGTTTGTTTTTCTATCGAGAAATAATCCGTCAGGCAGCAGTATATATGCATATCGGAGCATGGATTCTTTTTGAAATAGGCTGTAATCAAGGAGAAGCAGTGCAGGCGCTTTTGGAACAGAATGGATTTTGTGAGGTTTCTGTTATAAAGGATTATGCCGGATTAGATAGAGTGGTGTGCGGGTTGCGCGGCGAGTAAGGAACCTTATGAATAAGGAACCCTATAAATAGGGAAGAAAGCCGTTTCCGCTGATTTTGTAATAGTGTAGGGAGGAACTGGAATGTTTGATAAATTAGAAGCTTTAATTGCCCGCTTTGAGGAAATTATGAATGAGTTAAACGAACCGACTGTAACGGAAAATCAGAAGCGTTTTCGGGCACTCATGAAAGAACAAAGTGATTTAACGCCGATTGTTGAGGCATATAAGGAATATAAGAAATGTAATGAAACGGTGGAAGATTCTCTTGCAATGTTGGAATCAGAGAGCGACGAGGAAATGCGCGAAATGCTGAAAGAAGAATTAAACGATTCCAGAAAGCGTATTGAGGAGTTAGAAAAGGAATTGAAAATCCTTCTGCTGCCTAAAGACCCCAACGACGATAAAAACGTTATTGTGGAAATCCGTGCAGGTGCTGGAGGGGACGAAGCAGCGCTGTTTGCCGCAGAGATATATAGAATGTATGTTCACTATGCTGAAAGCCACCGCTGGAAAGTAGAATTGTTAAATGTGGATGAAATTGGTATTGGCGGCATGAAAGAAGTTAGTTTTATGATTAACGGACAAGGTGCATATTCTTATATGAAATATGAGTCCGGTGTGCATCGTGTGCAGCGTGTTCCAGAAACTGAGTCGGGCGGGCGCATTCATACTTCAACGATCAGTGTTGCGGTTATGCCGGAAGTGGAGGATGATGTGGATATTGTTATTGATGAAAAGGATATCCGCATTGATGTAATGCGAGCTTCCGGAAACGGCGGTCAATGTGTAAATACAACGGATTCGGCGGTGCGATTAACACATTATCCCACGGGGATTGTTGTATACAGTCAGACAGAGAAATCTCAATTGCAAAATAAAACGAAGGCATTTGCGCTGTTGCGTGCGAAATTGTATGATATAAAAATGCAGGAGCAGCACGACGCCGAAGCACAACTGCGCAGAAGCCAAATTGGAACCGGAGATCGTTCGGAGAAAATCAGAACCTATAATTTCCCGCAAGGACGTGTAACAGATCATCGTATTAATTTGACATTGTATAAATTGGATAAGGTAATGAATGGGGATATCCAGGAAATTATTGAAGCGTGTGTGGCTGCCGACCAGGCTATCCGCTTAAGCCGCTTAAATCAGGAGGGCTGAAACCCTTGATTTTAGGGCATTCTTGGAAAATATCAGCAAAATAAAACAGAGGAAAAAGACGGTTTTTATCTAAAAAATAAGAGCCGTCTTTTTTTGTACCCTAAAATGGAAACACTAATAGCCCCAAAATTGGGGGATATACACTCTGACAGCCCTCATTTCGGGGGGATAGATACCCTGACAGCCCCTGCCCTTTATGGGGAAAATTTGTATGTGTTTTTATGATTAATGAAAATGTGCCAGATACTATTGACATATTTCTAATCAGAGTTATCATCACAGTACCTAATAATAACATATGTAATTGTGATTAAACGAAAGGATTGTGATATTTATGAAAGCGATGGAGTATATGTTAGAAGGCTTGGATAAAAGCATCAGTTATGATGAACTGGGTAATGTATATGTTGAAAAATCAAATTTAAAATGGTACGATGAAGAACGACTGTCAGGTATGGGAGTCAGGTGGCATTGTGGAGATGATTATATTTTTATCAGCAAGGAAGACTGCGATAAATATAACCAGTATGAAATAATTATCCCCGATGGGTTGGACTATGATGGCAATGTAAGGAGACCTTATTATCGGATGCGTGGCAAGCCAGTGACAAAGGAGCAGGCATTCGAGCTTATCAGAAGAACGGATAATTTCTTTGCAGGCATCAATGAAATCCGCTATAGTGGTGATTTTGTTGGTTGTGAGTATTTCGATAACTGGTTGATACACAAGAACCATTATCCGAGGGGGTACGGCTGGGTGCATGCAGATGGCACCATAGGCACGAATGCCATCACCCAGAAGTATCCAGTACTATATGAACTTGTTACTGAGTGGTTTCAAAAGCTATTGAAGTTTCCATATCTTGACTTGGTGATTGGGATAACATGTTGGAATGAGATGCCGAACGCACTGTGGAAAGACTTGGATAATAAGGCTAAGTGTCGTGAGATGGAGTTGAGTGATGACCTATTTTTCTCAGGAGTAGTTCTTGGGATTTACATTCATGATAAGACATTGGAAGTATTAACTCCCAAAAAAACCATTAGAAAATACAAGGAGTACGTCAAGCGGTATGAGAAGAACAAGGAAGTTTATATTCCTGAATATTATCAGGAAAATGGTATAGTGCAAGTTGATTTGCCATATGCAAGACGATGTATAGAGGCATATGGTCTGAACGCTGACGAAATATTGAAGGACTTGTATTGGCATTTTGAAAAGAAATAGGGGTAGTGATAAGGCAGTTCTGTGTATATGCAGGCTGTCTTTTTTTGTATCTCTGAGTGGAATATAGTGCTAATGGCAGAGGGGTAGAGTCAGGAGTGCCGTTTTATTTGAAAGTTGTCCGTTTGGCTGGTCATATTAGCGAAATCCCAAAATCCCAGCGAAAAATGCAGGATAGACAGAAGAAACCATTTTAATGTGTATTTTCAAATCGCAATCTCTTTATAAATCTACAAATGAAAAAATATTGTCAGGAGGTTTTGTGTATGAAAATGAGAAGCAAGGTGTTGTCAATTGTTGGAACAATCGGCTGTGCTGTGATGACTCATAATATAGTGAACTTTAATCAGTGTGTAAATATTCGAGATGCAAATTGCAGCCGCTATGTGGATAAAGCGTTAGTACTTGATTATACCAACATAATCGGTGATGTATCTGATGAAAGTATTAGTGAATATGTAGATATTGTAAAGACACAGGTTCCACAGGAAGCGTTCAATTATCTTATTAATTCAGGCGGCAGAATTAATTTGGTTGATAGCGATGATGTTTCAGGTTATGGAGAAGAAGAAGTTGTAGCGTACGCACCTGAGAGTTGGAGTGCGGCAGGCTCTACTTTATCTGGGGATACAAGCCTGTTTGAAACAAAGGTAGTTACTTCCGCAGAGATATTCATTGCGTCAGACAAGGTAGATAGCACTCTGCATGAGTTTATGCATGTGCTTGACTGCTGTCAGGGGTACTTAAGCCAGTCGGCTGGATTCCAGCAGATTTATCAGAATATTGATGAATATCAGGTTTTTGATGTAAAGATGCAGGATTACTCACTTGATTACACTTCGCAGGATTTTTATTATCTTGGTTCGGAGTATGAGTGTTTTGCAGAGATTATGGCTCGGTATGTGCAGGGTGATATTTCTGACGAGGGTTTACAGGGGTATTGCAAGGGGGTGATTGAAGGCATATAGAACAAATAGCTATATAATTAAATATTTTTATTGAGAAAGGACGATTAATATGAAGGTTTGGAGAATTGTTTCGTACATATTATTATTATTATTAGTTTTGTATGCTTCATCCATTACATCACAGGCAGCAGAGAAAGGCATTATTTTTGTCGGTGAGAGTCATGTCAGTATAGCATCAGCGTCAGTGACGCCATCGCAGGGTGGAGATAACACGTTAGCTGATTATGTTTTGGACAGCACCCTGTTTTTTGTATTTGAGAACAGCAGTGATGTTGGTAAGCAGGAATGGCTGGAAGATACGGCACTTGGTTCTGTCAGGGCTATCATTGACTCGCATGAGAGTGTCGGGGAATGGTCAATAATCATCCAGCATGGCGCAACAGAATCCATGTATCCTGAAAGATGGAAAAATTACATACCCATATGGCAGAAATTCAAAGATACTTTCCCCGACAACAAAATCTTTGTTCTTTCAATTCCACCCCTGCCTGAAAACGGCAGATACTGGAGCGACTGGGTAAATGCTAACAGCCTGCCTGAGCCATTTTCTAAACATGACAATGAAGAGGTGAAGGCTTTCAATAAATTCTGTGAGAAGAATAGTCCTGTACCGTATCTGGATTTTTATGGTGAATTTGATGGTGCACGAGCTCTTGAGGGTTCGGGGAGCACTCTGGATAGTCCTGATACTATTGACCCTAATCATTTTGTACCATCAGTTTATAGGTCTGTTCTGGGAGATGTTATAAAAAAGATAGATTCAGACAGTTATATATCAGGAGAAGCTGTAGAGGTAGTTAATTCAGATAATCCTGCGTTGGAGGCTACAAGTGACAACAAGGTAGAGGCTGGTAATAAAGGATTGCTGGGGTACTGCCGCAGGCTGTTAAAAAATCTTTTTAATATGTAGAAAATGTTGAGGGTTGGTATGCCAGCCCTTTTTTGTTGTTAAATTTTATA
>VSNQ01000053.1:15284-27852 GCA_009774395.1 Lachnospiraceae bacterium | reverse complement strand
ATAAAAAAATAATATATGAAAATATAGATTTTTCCTTTGAAAGCAGTTAAAATAGAATTATATGAAAATTTGATTTGACAAAGGAAGGTGCAGGAAAATGAACATTGCGTTAATCGCACACGACGGCAAGAAAAAATTGATGCAGAATTTTTGTATTGCATACCGCGGAATATTAAGCAAGAATGACCTATTTGCCACCGGAACGACCGGCAGGCTGATAGAGGAGGTTACAAATCTAAATGTCCATAAATATTTGGCTGGACATTTGGGAGGGGAGCAGCAGATCTGTGCCCAGATAGAACACAATCAGATTGATTTGGTTATTTTCCTAAGAGATCCGTTGAATTCTAAGTCGCATGAGCCGGATGTAAACAATGCGGTTAAGCTGTGCGATATGCATAATATACCGTTGGCAACAAATCTTGCCTCAGCGGAACTTTTAATTAAGTCACTGGACAGAGGGGATTTAGATTGGCGTGAAATGTACAAGTAAAAGAATATATCAATTCCTGTCGGTTCTCAGCGTAGCGATGCTGCTGTTGGGAAGTTTGACAGCGTGCGGTGCGAAACAGTATGGCTTTGCATATGATAGGAACCGAAATAATACCAGTTTTTCTGTAGCTGCCAGTATGGAGAGCAGTACACTTGACCCATTTGCAAAATCACTGTGTGTTGTAACACAGGATGTCACGACGGGAACAGATGTGGATATGGCAGATGCAACTGCGGCAGGGCTGTTTGAGATTCATTCTGGTAAAGTTATCTATGCGAAAAATGTCCATGAACGGCTGAATCCAGCAAGTCTTACAAAAGTGATGACTGCGTTGTGTGCTCTAAAATACGGAAAATTAGACGATATTCTGACAGCAACGGAAAATGTTTATGTTACAGAGTCAGGTGCTGTGAAGCTTGGCGTTACGGCAGGCGATACAATGACAATGGAGCAGGCACTTTATGGGTTGATGCTGAAGTCTGCTAATGATGTTGCCAATCTGGTTGCGGAGCATATTGGCGGCAGCGTGGAGGGGTTTGTAAACCTGATGAATGAAACGGCGGCAAGTATTGGTGCAACAAACACACATTTTACCAATCCACACGGATTAACCGATCCGGAGCACTATACGACAGCATATGATATGTATTTGATTTTAAATGAGGCTGTAAAATATGATAAATTCTTGGAGTTGATTCAGGAGCAGACTTATACATCTGTTTACCATGATAAGGATGGTAACGAGAAGAAAATTGATTTGGCAAATTCCAATGCCTACTTAAAAGGAGAAGCAATTGCGCCAGAGAATGTAACGGTAGTAGGAGGAAAGACGGGAACAACCAATGCAGCAGGCAACTGCTTAATTTTGTATTGCAGAAATGCTTCCGGCGACCCATATATTTCTATTATTTTGCAGGCTAAGGACAGAACGATACTTTATACAGAAATGACAGATCTTTTGAATGAAATCAAATAAAAATAAAAATCCAATAGTTTACAGATTAATTTTTTATAATTCTTCTGTAATCTGTGAAAATTAAGTTGTTTTTTTTGTTATATTCTACTATAATGGAATTGTGGTATATTTAATTTGGAATCACAATATGCAAATTCTATTAGGAGGGATTACTTATGGTACAACTCATCGTAGGGAAGAAAGGCAAGGGCAAGACAAAAAAAGTTTTAGAAATGGTAAACAATGAGATTACCGACGCATTTGGCAATATTGTATATCTGGACAAGGGTATGGATCACATGTATGAATTAAATAATAAGGTGCGCCTTATCAGTGTCAGTGATTACGGAGTAGCCAATGCTGACGAGTTTGTTGGATTTATTCGTGGTATTATTTCACAGGATCATGATTTGGAACATATTTATTTAGATGGCTTTTTAAAGATAGCGTGTCTGGAAGGCACGGACAGGCTGGAGGAAATCGTCGGCAAACTGGACAGTATTAGCGAAAATTATCAGTTTAAGATTACTGCAAGTGTTTCTCTGGATGAAACAGAATTGCCGGAAGCATTGAAATCAAAAGTTATTGTATCACTTTAAGTATTGTCTTTGGTGAGGAAATGCATATAAAATATATATTGTATATGTAGTGCTGCATTACAGTATATGAAACATAAATTATTGTGAAGCCTCGGATATCAGGTCTGAGGCTTCTGTTTTATGCGTAGACCCGTGCATAAGAAATGGGTCGCGCACCGAGTAGGGAAGAAGGAGAATCCAGTACTCGATGGAGGGATTTATTTTGGCAAACGGGGCAAGTAGAGGCGGCAGGCGGCGCAGAAGAAAACCGAATAAATCTGGGATAATAATGAATCGTTTGGAGCTTGTTATTTTCGGTGCAATTATTATCTATATTTTTGTGTTAATTTACCGATATATTAATACGAAGCCCATTAAAGGCTATGAAATACAAATGGGTTCATTGTCGGTATCTAAAACATATACTGGAATTGCGCTACGTCAGGAGGAGATTCTGAAAACACCCTACACAGGTTATATTTGCTATCATGAAAGGGAGGGGTCGCGCGTGTCGTCAAGGGATACTGTTTATTCTATTGATGCAAGCGGGCGTCTGGCAAATATGCTAAATACAGGGGAAGACGGCGATAATGTTTATACGGATGAGGAGTTAAGTGAATTTCGTTCTGAGATTATTCAATACGGTAGGAGTTACAACAATAAAAATTTTAGAAGTGTTTATGATTTTAAATATGATGTAAAAGGTGCAGTAGTAAAACTTGTCAGCCTTAGTATTTCTGAAAATATTGAAGCGCTAAATCAGTCAAGAATCGGCGGGATGGTTTCCCTCTGCCCTGCAGGACAATCAGGATATGTTGTGTACAGCACAGATGGCTATGAAGATTTAACGCCACAGGATTTTTCTGCTGCTTTGTATGATCAGACAGAATATAAGAAAGAGCGCATAAACAATAATGATTTGGTAAATGCAAACGTTGTTGTCGGGAAACTGGTAACCAGCGAGGAATGGTCATTGATAATTCCCGTAGACGAGGAACGTGCCGCAATTCTTGAGGAAAAGAAAGTTGTAAAAGTTAAGTTTATTAAGACGCAGGAAACTTCATGGGGAGAGGTTACAATACATCATTTGTCGGATGGAATTTATGCGGAACTTGCATTTAATAATTCTTGTGTTTCCTTCTGTACAGACCGTTTTATTGATATCGAACTGGTGGTAGATGATAAACGAGGGTTGAAAATACCAAATTCAGCGATTGCAGAGAAGGAATGTTTTATAATTCCGGCAGAATATATGAGCAAAGGTGGTTCTAATGGGAATTATGGAGTTCTCAAAGAGGACTATGACGAGGAAGGAAATGTTCTGAACCGTTTTGTTGAAACAACGGTCTACAATGCAACGGATACAGAGTTCTATATTGAATCGGATAATCTAAAGATTGGCGACTATATCTGCAAACAGGATTCCGCAGATAAAATGGCGGTCAGTAAATCTGGTACACTGACAGGCGTTTATAATATGAATAAAGGCTATGCCGATTTTAAACAAATAACGGTTATCGCGGAAAATGATGAATATTCCATTGTCAGTTCCAATACACAGTATGGATTGACAGTGTATGATAGAATTGTTTTAGATGCTGCCAGTGTGAAAAGCGACGATTTTATTAATCCATAGCATAAAAATTAGAGGAAGAGTGAAAGAAAATTCGCACTGTGAAGTGTGAATCTTTCTTTCAGGTCTTGTTTGTGACTGGAAAGGAATGGTGAAAAATATGAAAGGAATTATTCAGGAAAATATAAAAAAAGTGGAGCAGGTAATTGATGAAAGTTGTAAAAAAGCAGGAAGGAACCGCGGCGAAGTAACACTGATCGCAGTTAGTAAGACAAAACCTGTGGAAATGCTGCAGGAAGCATATGATTATGGCTGTCGTGATTTTGGTGAAAATAAAGTACAGGAACTGGTTGATAAATATGAAGTAATGCCCAAAGATATCCGCTGGCATATGATTGGGCACTTGCAGCGCAATAAAGTAAAGTATATTGTGGATAAAGTATATTTAATACACAGCGTTGACTCTTTAAAGCTTGCAGAGGAGATCAGTAAGGAAGCTGTGAAAAAGAATGTGATAGTAAATATTTTAATAGAAGTAAATGTTGCAGAGGAAGAATCTAAGTTTGGTGTTTCATGTAAAGAAACCTTGGATTTGGTACGAAAAATATCCATACTTCCAAACGTATGTATCAAAGGATTGATGACAATTGCCCCTTTTGTCGAAAATGGCGAAGAAAATCGAATTTATTTTTCAAAATTGAAAGAATTAGCAGTTGACATCGAACACGAAAACGTAGATAATATATCTATGGAAATTTTATCTATGGGAATGACCGGTGATTATCCGATTGCTCTTTCAGAAGGTGCGACGTATGTCAGAGTAGGGACAGGTATCTTCGGGAGCCGATAGATAATGCCAAAAGGAGATGGATTGAACATGGGAGTAATGGACAAGTTTTTAAATGCGATGAGACTGAATGGGATGGAGGATGAATACGAGGATGATTACTATGATGAAGGGGAAATAATTGACAATACTGTAAGAAAGCCCGTATTAGTACGCGATGATGAGGAGTATGATGATTCATACGATGTAAAACCCAGAAGGCAGTCTCAGAAAGTAACACCCATCAGACCTGTCAGAAAAGCACCCGGTAATAATATGGAGGTTTGCGTTATTAAGCCTTCCAGTGTGGAAGATGCCAGAGAGATAACAGAAACACTATTAGCAAATCGTACAGTAGTTCTTAATTTAGAAGGGCTTGACGTTGAAGTCGCACAGCGGATTATAGATTTTTCATCAGGCTCTACTTATGCAATTAGCGGAAACCTTCAAAAGATATCTAACTACATTTTCATTATAACACCCGCATGTGTGGATATATCAGGCGATTTTCAGGAAATTTTTTCAGGTTCTTTTGATGTACCGCCGATTTCTCATAATGCAGTGTAATTTTACTTGGGATAAAAATAGGGAGCTTCCCACTTATATTCAAGGTGGGGGGCTTTTTTATGCACACGGGCGTCTAAGGAACTGTAGAAAAATAAGTGACACATCTTGCTTGTCTATTTCTCCAATCTTGCAGGAGAAAAAGCCTCGCCGTAGCCCGCTACGCCTACGTTTTTTCTCCTACAAGATTGAAGAAATATCCTGCGCAATCTGAGCACTTATTTTCCTTCAATTCCTAAAGGAAATAGTTAGTACAAATTAGAAAGGAGTACCAATTTACTATGTCACAAAGGCTATCGGTGAACCAAAATAATAAACCAATATATGATATTGTTTATGAAAGCAGTTTTGCGCGACTGGCGGAGGAGTTGGAAGCGTTTGAAATTAGCCAAAAAAAGCTTTGTATTATTACAGATTCTAAGGTTAAAGGATTTTATGCGGACGAGGTCAGCGCAGTTTTAGAGGGAAAATGCAGGAAGCTTGTAATTTATGATTTTCCGAACGGCGAAGAGAGTAAAAATCTTGAAACGGTAAAAAATATATATGCGTTTCTTATTGAGATGCAATTTGACCGCAAGGATATGCTGCTTGCACTTGGTGGTGGTGTAGTAGGTGATATTACTGGTTTTGTGGCGGCTACATATCTGCGTGGTGTGGATTTTGTGCAGATTCCAACAACGCTGCTGGCACAGGCGGACAGCAGTATTGGCGGCAAGACAGGTGTAGACTTTGATCAATACAAAAATATGGTTGGGGCTTTCTATATGCCTAAATTGGTCTATATGAATATGGAAACCTTAAAGACGCTGGAGGATCGGCAGTATTATTCCGGCATGGCAGAAGTTATGAAACATGGACTGATAAAGGATGTGAAGTTCTATGAATGGTTGATTGACAACATCTATGAAATCCATGAGAGAAATCTTGAAACACTTGAGGAAATGATGTATCAAAGCAATTTATGTAAAAAGCTGGTAGTAGAGAAAGACCCTACAGAGAAAGGCGATCGTGCGTTGTTAAATTTCGGGCATACGATTGGTCATGCAGTTGAGAAAGCGAAAAATTTTGAACTACTGCATGGGGAATGTGTGGCGTTGGGATGTGTTGCTGCTGCATTTATTTCATGGAAACGGAATCTTATTTCTATGGATGAATATTATGAAATTCGGGATATGTTTGTACCGTTTAACCTTCCGATTTCCGTTGAGAATATTAATCCGGAAGAAATTCTTGCATTGACTGCATCAGACAAGAAGACCGAAGGAGACAACATCAAATTTATTTTATTGAAAAAAATGGGTAAGGCAATGATTGATCGTTCTGTGACAAAAGAGGAGATTTTGGCAGGAATAAATGAAATCTATTTTACGGACGAGGATTGGAATGAATAAGAAAAAGAATATATTGTTAATCGTTGATTTTGTGCTGATGCTGGTGTTTGTGGTACTAGATCAGTTTACGAAATATTTAGCGGTATATTATTTAAAGGAAATGCCGCCAATAGAGCTGATAAAAGGGGTATTTGAATTAAATTATTTGGAAAATAGAGGAGCAGCTTTTGGATTGCTGCAGGATCAGAAAATATTTTTTGTGCTGATTGCTGTAGTGATTTTGACGGCAATCGTGTATGTGCTGTTAAAGACACCGTATCAGAAAATGTATTTTAAACTGCATATTACATTGGTACTTATTGCCAGCGGCGCAGTTGGAAATATGATTGACCGGATAAGACATGATTATGTTGTGGATTTTTTGTATTTCAGTCTGATTAATTTCCCAATATTTAATGTGGCAGATATTTATGTAACACTGTCCTCCTTTTTCTTAGTAATTTTGTTGCTGTTTATCTATAAGGAATCGGATTTAGAATTTTTAACATTTCGGACAAAGAAATTTCGGGATATGAAATAGCAGGCGGTGAAGCGATGGAGAAAATATTATTCGAGGCAGCGCCAGAAATGGAAGGTGAACGCATTGACAAATGCATTTTTGCCTATCTTTCTACACTGTCAAGAAGCTATATTCAGAAGATTATTAAAGACGGAAATGTGTTGGTAAATAATACAGCAGTGAAGCAGAATTATAAGGTGCGTGTTGAAGATAAAATACAATTTGTAATACCGCCTTCTGTCGAGCCTGATATTCCTTCACAGGATATTCCGCTTGATATTTTATATGAAGATAAAGATGTATTAATTGTGAATAAACCTAAAAACATGGTAGTGCATCCGGCACCGGGACATTACGAGGGTACGCTGGTAAATGCAGTAATGTATCATTGTAAGGGTGAATTATCTGGAATAAACGGTGTTTTACGCCCGGGAATTGTACATAGGATAGATAAAGATACCACAGGTGCATTAATAATCTGTAAAAATGACGAAACACACAATGCTATAGCTGCACTTTTAAAAACGCATTCGATTACGCGCAGATACCGTGCTGTGGTATTTGGCAGTTTAAAGCAAGACAACGGAACTATCGACGCGCCGATCGGCAGACACCCAAACGACCGTAAAAAAATGGCAGTTAATGAAAAAAACGGTAAGCGTGCGGTAACGCATTATACAGTTTTGGAACACATGGGGAAGTATACTTATATTGAGTGCCAATTAGAAACGGGTAGAACACACCAAATTCGTGTGCATATGGCAAGTATGGGGCATCCACTGCTGGGCGATACGGTATACACCAGTCAGAAGCAGCCGTTTCACTTAAATGGGCAAGTGCTCCATGCAATGACGATTGGCTTTGTGCATCCAAGAACAGGGGAATATATGGAATTTGAAGCACCGCTTCCTGATTATTTTATGGCACTTTTAGAAAAATTAAGAGGCGTACAATCGTGATTTCATGTAAAAAGGATTGAAATGTCATAGGATATTTGTTAAAATGAACAGAGGGAAATAATAAGAGGCATAATGGGTATGAAATATTCTATAAAACAGCAGATTGCGTTTATTTTTATCTTGGTTATGGCTGGAACCATAGCACTTTGCTGGACAATCAACAATATTTTCCTTGAGAATTATTATATAAAAAATAAAAAGGATGCGGTTCGCGATGCCTATAAAAGCATAAATGAAGCCTTTATCAGCGGCGATATCGCTTCAGAAACATTTGATATGGAATTCCGCAGAGTCTGCGATATGTATAATATTGATGTTTTGGTAATTGACGCAGAGTCGAATATCACCAAAACCAATTTTATGGATACAAGACGCCTGAAACAGCATTTGTATGATATATTTTTTCTATCGGACAGTTCTTTAAAGTATTTGGAGAATAACGATAAATTTTGCATCGCAATGGTTATGGATGTTTTTACCTCGACGGAATACTTGGAAATGTGGGGTGTCCTTGAAAATGGAAATTTGTTTTTAATACGTTCTCCGGTAGAAAGTATTCGCGACAGTGTGAAGATTGCCAATAAATTTCTTGCATATGTGGGTGTGATAGCAACGCTTATCAGCGCTGTACTTATATGGTTTGTCGCCACAAAGATTACAAAGCCGATTATGCAGTTAAAAGATATTTCCGAGAAAATGACGAACTTAAATTTTGAGTCGAAATATATTAGCACAGGAAAAAATGAGATTGATTTGCTGGGGGAACATATTAATGCGCTTTCACAAACATTGGAAAGTACAATATCCGAATTGAAAACAGCCAACAATGAATTAAAGCGTGATATTGAGAAAAAAGAGCAAATAGACGAAATGCGCAAAGAATTTCTCGCAAATGTATCCCATGAGTTAAAAACGCCGATCGCATTAATTCAGGGTTATGCTGAGGGATTAAAAGAATGCGTTTATGAAGACGATGCAGAAAGTCGTGATTTTTATTGCGAAGTCATTATGGATGAAGCCGGCAAGATGAATACAATGGTGCGCAAGCTTTTGGATTTAAACCAACTCGAGTTTGGAAATGATGTTGTGACAATGGAACGTTTCAATATTGTAGCGTTGGTGCAGAATTTTATTCAATCGGCAGATATTTTAATTAGTCAAAATAATATTGAGGTTAGGATAGAGCAATCACCACCAATCTATGTATGGGCAGATGAGTTTCAGACAGAGGAAGTAGTGCGAAATTTCTTTAGTAATGCAATGAATCATGTAAAGTTAATTGCAGGAAACAAAAAAGTAATTGATATAAAATATAATTGTTATTTCAAAAATACAAGTAAGGAAAATAAGAACAAGGAATCCGTTAAAATTGTGCGGGTCAGCGTTTTTAATACCGGCGATCCGATTCCCGAAGAATCGCTTCCACATATCTGGGAGAAATTTTATAAAGTGGACAAAGCACGCACGCGGGAATATGGTGGCAGCGGTGTAGGATTATCCATCGTAAAGGCGATCATGGATTCCATGAATCAGCAGTATGGTGTTATCAATTATACAAATGGCGTCGAGTTTTGGTTTGAACTCGAAACGGAATAACGGAGGTGTTTGTTTGAAAAAGGGGAAAATATTAGGTTTAATGGCAATGTCGGCGGTTCTGCTTGCAGGCTGTGCAGATGCTATGCCAGAACTGACAGATGACGAGTCGGAATTGATTGCGGAGTATGCAGCAGATTTACTGCTTAAGTATTCTCCAAATTATGATTATAAGATTGCCGGCGAGCAGGAACTTGCGGAGGCGATGGAATTGGATCGGTTACAGCAGGCCAGCTTGGAAGCAGAAGGGGCGACAGAAACTGTTCCTGTGGAGGAAACAACGGAAATTGCATCTGAGGGGAATTCCGAGGGGGCGAATAATAACGATAATAATGACGGGCAGACCCCAGCGGAAACAGAAAGTACAGAAGTGGAATTGATCAATGATATTGATGCAGATATTGCAGAGTTGCTTTCTATTGACAATGTGGTTATCCGTTATCAGTCTTTCGGGCTTAGTAGTTCCTATCCGGAAGGCAGTGCAGGATTTAGTGTTACTGCAGCACAGGGAAAAACGTTGTTGGTGGTGCGCTTTGATGTAGAGAGTGCCGCAGGCGGGGCAGTAGAATGTAATCTATTTGACTATAATTTAAAAATTAGTATGGGTGTTAACGGAAGGTCAGCACAGGCATTGAGCACGCTGCTGCCGGATGATATCGCATCTTATATGGATACCATTCCAGAGGGAACTACAAAGGAACTTGTTGCGATAGCAGAGATTGGCGAGATAACAGACGAGGAGATCGAATCGTTATCATTGCAGATTTCGAATGGTGCTGATCGATGTGTTTTGCAGCTAAGATAGTTGTTTTAAAAGCAGAATCAGAAAAATCAATTTAATTAAAAAAATTATCTGAAAATATTTGTAATTATAGATAGAGATATGTTATAATTATAGATAAATAATTACTCTGCAAAGCAGTAATGATAAAAGACTGAAAATATGCGCCGGGTAGAATGGAGGTTTAATATGGAGACTAAGATTCTCTTAGAAAACGGAACAAATGAATTAGAAGTACTAGAATTTGTGGTAGATGGTAACTCGTATGGAATCAATGTAGCAAAGATTAGAGAGATTATTCCTTACCAGTCAATCACACCAGTTCCCAATGCACATCCAAGTGTAGAGGGAATATTTATGCCGCGTGACGCAATGATTACGGCGATAGATTTGCGCAATTGTTTACAAAGAGGGCAGTCGCAGCCGGGCGGTTTGTTTATAATTACCAGTTTTAATAAGCTGGATATTGCGTTCCATGTTGATTCCGTTATTGGTATTCACAGAGTTTCGTGGGTTGATATTATTAAACCAGGAGCAACCGTTACAACGGCAGAGGACGGCATTTCTACTGGTATTATTAAGATTGACGGAAAACTGATTATTATTCTTGATTTTGAGAAAATTATCACGGATATTAATCCTGAAACCGGTTTGAAAGTGACAGAGATTGAAGCTCTGGGACAAAGAGATGGATCGATGGTGCCAATTTTAATTGCGGAGGATTCGTCGCTGCTTCGTAAGCTGATTGTGGATTCCCTGAAGAAAGCGGGATATGACAATATTATCAAGGCTGAAAATGGCGAGGAAGCATGGGAATACATAACATCGTGCAGAGATAAAGGTACATTGGATAGAGAAGTGAAACTGCTGATTACAGATATTGAGATGCCTTTAATGGATGGACACCGTTTGACAAAGCTTGTAAAGTCGGATGAATCTACAAGTCAAATACCAGTAATTATATTCTCCTCATTGGTAAATGAAGAAATGAGAAGAAAAGGCGAGGATTTAGGAGCGGATGCACAATTGTCAAAGCCTGAAATTGGTAATTTAGTTAAGGTAATTGATAAACTTCTGGAGAGATAATTGAAATAGCGTTGTCCGAGGGCAAGACTTTTATTCCCTTACTGTTCGAGCAATTTCGGAATATATGAAATAGAGCCGGGCTAATCCCCCGGCTCTTATATGATATATAGAAGTAAGTCGGTGCAATAGTGCATTACAATGGTATGAGTATTTATAAGGTGCAAGGATAGGACTGTAAAGGTATGGATAGAACGGAAGTATTAGAGAAACAGGCTTTGATGGAACAGAAAGTGCAGGAGGCAGATGTCTTGCTGGTAGGTATTGGAGAAGAATGGAATGAGGATTTTGCAGAAATTGACAAGTATCCGATGCTGACAGCCATATTGCAGGAAATGGAGATGGATTCTTCGTTGGAGTGGCTAATCCCTTTCTTAGAACAGCTTTATATTCAGGAACATATAGAAAGAAAACGGGAGGGTACGAGAATCCAAGCCTATCAGAAACTGTATCAGCTAATAAAGGATAAAAATTATTTTATTGTAACGACGTGTATTGATTCTATTGTGGGGCAGATTGGTTTTGATAAGGAGAAAATCGTAGAGCCATGCGGCAGTTATCATCGGCTGCAATGCAGTCAGGGCTGTTGTGCACAGTTGTATCCATCAGATACATTTTCTAGGCAGCTTCGGGAAACATTGGAAAATCAAGAAAGTGTTTTGGCACTGCAAATACCACTTTGTCCAGAATGTGGGATGCCGCTTGCTTTCAATAATATCTTGCGCGCACAATATTATGTGCAGGACGGATATCAGACACAGTGGGAACGTTATACAAAATGGCTGCAGCTTACTCTAAATAAGAAGCTATGTATATTGGAACTTGGAGTAGGCATGGAACTTCCCAATATTATCCGGTGGCCATTTGAGAAAATTGCTTACTATAACCGGAAAGCGGACTTTTTCAGAGTGCATGGCACATTGTATCAACTGACAGAGGAGTTGGGCGGCAAGGGAAAAGGCAGTGTTACAGAAGGTATTGCAGTCAGCGTAGCTATGAATGCACTCGAATTTTTTGGAGTAGAAAGAAATTAGGGGGGACTTATTATGGGTACCGAAGAAAATTACTTGGATAATTTACTGCATCGTAGTAAGGAAGGAAAGCAGGATGAAGTACAACATAATTTGGAAACTGACGGGGAATTGCTTGAGCCACAGGTGGCGCAGGAATCGGAGGATATGCCGGAGATAAATTGGGAGAATCTAGAAATCCCGCAGGAGTCGGATATAAGGCTTGAGGAATTGGAAGAAGAGTCAGAACCAAATATAGATAT
>VSNQ01000053.1:0-15184 GCA_009774395.1 Lachnospiraceae bacterium | reverse complement strand
AATATAGATATAGAGAATCTGGAAATCCCACAGGAGTCGGATATAAGGCTTGAGGAATTGGAAGAAGAGTCAGAACCGAATATAGATATAGAGAATCTGGAAATCCCGCAGGAGTCGGATATAAGGATTGAGGAATTGGAAGGTGTGCCAGAATCAAAGATGTCCTTAGATGCGTTAGATGTGGAATCGGATATATTTTCTGATTCAGGAACATTGTCAGATGAATCTGATGCAATTCTTGAGTCAGAACCTGCGCAAAATAATGCAGAAACAACTTTCGATTCAGAAGTAATGTTAGATGAATTGGAATTACCCCCTGAACCAGAAGTAAATTTTGAATCAGAGGTATCTTTAGATGTATTGGATAAAGAAGCTGATGTGCAATCTGAAACGGAGATTTTTGCTCGAACAGAAGAAATCCCTGCTCCAGAAATATCCCTTGATGCATTGGATATAGAGCCTGATAAATTATTTGAACCCGATATCGCAATAGAGGAATCCAATCCAGCTCTTGAATCAGATATAGATATTCCAGAACTATCGCTAGAAACATTAGATTTAGAAGCAGATATTCCAGAACTATCACTAGAAGAGGATTTGAATATTGATATTCCTGATATATTAGATGAGCCAGAACTACCCATTGATAAGCCGGAAACGACAGACGAACTAAAGTTGGAACAAATGAATGAATTAGAATCAGAGGAGAGTAAATTGGGAACAGAGAATGAAGAATTAAATCTTGAAGAACTGGAACTTGACAGTTTAGATTTGGAAGAGTCAAAGCCGGAGGAATCAGACAGCGGTGATGATGATTCTGATATGGATTTGAACTTGGATATTGACATTGATGATGTGGCTTTGGAAGGAAGTGCAGATTCTGATGATGATTTGGATGATGTGCTTAGTATGTTGGATACAGATTCCGACTTAGCAGAAATTAATGATATGCTTAAAAAGTCGGATAATAATGAGCCTATTCAGGATGATATGATGGATTTGCTAAATCAGATGGCAGAAAATGAAGAAGCTTTTGTTGATGCTGATGAGGAGAAAGCCATCGCCAGTACGCAAGTTGAGAAAAAAGCGGAAAAAGCAGAGAGCGCAAGTAACGCGGACAACAAGAAGGCAAAGAAAGAAAAGAGCAAGAAGAAAAAAGGAAAAGACGTAGATACTGCATCAGAGGAAGAGGAGAGTGAGAAAAAATCAGGGTTCTTTGGAAAACTGTTTAATGCATTAACAGAAGAATTAGTACCAGAACCAACAGAAGAAGAACTTGCAGCAGAGAAAGCAGCAAAGGAAGCGAAAAAGCAGGAAAATCAGACAAAGAAAGAAGAAGAAAAAGCGGTCAAAGAGCAGGAAAAAGAGGCAAAGGCAGCAGATAAGGAGGCGGCACAAAAAGCAAAGGCAGAGGCAGCAGCGCAAAAGAAGAAAGAAAAAGCGGCTGCGAAGGAAGCCAAGCTTGCAGCAAAGCGGGCAAAGGAAGCAGCAGAAGGCCCCAAAAAGCGTATTCCGCCAAAAAAGATTGCAATTGCAGCAGTGTTTGGTGCATCTGTGTGTGGTGCAGTGATTGTGGCAACCAATGTATTAGCGTCGCAGGGGTATATACAAAAAGCGCGTAATGCATTTGACTCACAAGATTATAAGACCGTTTATTTGTCTACATATGGAATGGATTTAAATGGTGCAGATGAGCAAATGCAGAAAAAGAGTGAAGTAATTTTAAAAATGCAGCGTAGATATGACTCTTATCAGACAAATTTGAAAATGGACAGAGAGATTGAAGCATTGAATTCATTGATTATGGTTTATACGACATATGATGCAATTAATGCCGACGCGGAACAATATGGTGCTATGCAGGAAGTAGATGCAATTAAGGCAGATATTGAAAATATTTTGAGCACAAAATATGGTTTGGATGAAGCATCGGCGCGTGAATTGCTGCTTTATGAAGATAATTTGGAATATACTATGGCGTTGAATAAGATCATTTTAGGAACTGAGTAAAGGACGGAAAAACAGTTTATTATGGATCATCTTGGCAGAGTACTATACAAGGGGATGGATTGGAAAGGCTGGAGTAGAATATGACAACAGTAATTGATTATGATGCAGGAAATATAAAAAGTGTAGAAAAAGCTTTGGATTTCTTGGGAGAATCTGTTGTGGTGACAAGAGATAAACAGACGATATTGCAGGCAGATCGGGTCATCCTTCCCGGTGTGGGCGCTTTTGGTGATGCAATGGAAAAGATTCGGCGGTATCACTTAGAATCGGTGCTAAAAGAAGTGGTGCAGAATGGAACGCCTTTTTTGGGCATATGTTTAGGACTGCAGTTATTGTTTGACTCTAGTGAAGAAACACCCAATGCAAAAGGACTTGGCATTTTAAAGGGAAAAATTGTGCATATACCAGATGCAAAGTTAAAAGTGCCGCAGATTGGCTGGAACTCTTTGCACTTTCCCAAAAACGGCAGACTGTTTGAGGGCATTTCTGAGAATGCATTTGTGTATTTTGTGCATTCTTATTATTTGCAGGCGGAGGAAGATATTGTTACTGCAACTACGGAATATGGGGTAGAAATCCATGCTTCGGTAGAAAAAGGCAATGTATTTGCGTGTCAGTTTCACCCAGAAAAGAGTTCAAAAGTAGGCTTGCGTATGCTGGAAAATTTTATTCGTGTAAATTAGAAAAGATCGAAAACAGGCTTGCAGATACAGAAAAGTTTTATTTGTGTAAATAAAAAATGTGCAGAAATATGTGTGTAAATGCATACAGATGGGAGAAAAATATGCATACAAAACGAATTATTCCATGCCTTGATGTAAATGGTGGCCGTGTGGTAAAGGGCGTAAATTTTGTGAACATAATTGATGCAGGTGATCCGGTGGAAATTGCTGCGGCATATGATTCTGCAGGTGCAGATGAAGTGGTATTTTTGGATATTACAGCTTCTTCGGATAATCGTGCGACTAAGGTGGATATGGTGCGCAGGGTAGCAGAAAAGGTATTTATTCCGTTTACTGTGGGCGGTGGTATTCGCACTGTCGAGGATTTCAAGGCAATTCTGCGGGAAGGAGCCGATAAAGTTGCTGTAAATAGCGCGGCGATTATGAATCCGAATTTAATTTGTGAAGCCGCAGATAAATTTGGCAGCCAGTGCGTGGTGGTTGCAATTGACGCAAAGCGCAGGGCGGATGGATCAGGCTGGAATATTTATAAAAATGGCGGTCGTGTTGATATGGGAATTGATGCAGTAGAATGGGCAATAAAAGCGAATCAACTGGGTGCAGGGGAATTATTGCTGACAAGCATGGACTGCGACGGTACCAAAAACGGATATGACATTGAATTGACAAGACTTGTTTCAGAAAATGTTTCCATTCCAGTGATTGCTTCCGGCGGTGCTGGCACATTAGAGCATTTTTACAGTGTTTTGGAATCGGGAAAGGCAGATGCAGCGTTGGCGGCTTCACTTTTCCATTTTAAGGAACTGGAAATTTGTGAAGTAAAAGAGTATCTTAGTAGTAGGGGAATCCCTGTAAGAGAATCCTTGTAGTGAAAACTTGACAGGAAATTTTGAAAGAAAACTTTGATAGGGAAACTTTAGAAAACAAGTAGTCAGGTTACTCGGAAATTTAACTGTTAAGCAGTATGGGATAATATATACAGTGATAATTGCTACGGTATATGTGATATAATAAGAGAGGAGAATTAAGTTATGGCAATGATAGAAAATGATTGGTTAGATGCAATAAACGACGAGTTTCATAAGCCATATTATAAGGAACTGTTTACTTTTGTTAAAGATGAATACAGCCAGACGGTGATCTTTCCGCCGGCGGATGATATTTTTAATGCATTTCATTTTACACCATTAAGTAAAGTAAAAGTGCTTTTGTTGGGACAGGATCCATATCATAATGTAAATCAGGCGCATGGGCTGAGTTTCTCAGTGCTGCCATCACAGCCGGAAATCCCCCCTTCTTTGCAAAATATATATAAAGAATTGCAAGATGACTTAGGCTGTTACATACCGAATAATGGTTTTTTGAAAAAGTGGGCAGATCAAGGCGTACTTTTATTAAATACCGTTTTGACGGTGCGTGCACACCAACCCAATTCCCATAAAGGACACGGCTGGGAGCAGTTTACAGATGCAGTGATTCAGGCAGTGAATGCGCAGGATCGCCCGATTGTATACTTTTTGTGGGGAAAGCCGGCACAGAGCAAAGCATCCATGCTGACAAATCCCAAACACTTGATATTAAAGGCGCCGCATCCAAGTCCACTATCGGCATTCCGCGGATTTTTCGGATGTAAGCATTTTAGTCAGGCGAATACGTTTTTGCAGGAAAATGGTGTCGATCCAATTGACTGGCAGATTGAAAATATTGAATAGTTTTAGAAAGGATTATGGTTGTAAGAATGTTGGCGAAAAAGGGAACAATAATAAAGGTACTCAAAGAAGTATTTGAGTGGTCAAAAGTGGTATTCTGCGCTTTGGCTATTTCCCTGCTGATTAAGAATACAGTGGCGGCAAGCGCAGTAGTTCCGACAGGCTCTATGGAGGAAACGGTGATGACAGGCAGCCGTATTGTAATTAACAGGCTGGCATATTTGTGCAGCACGCCGCAGCGAGGCGATATTGTGTCATTTTATTATCCCGATGACGGGGAAACGCTGTATTTAAAGCGGATTATTGGACTGCCCGGAGAAACGATTAAAGGCGTTGATGGCAAAGTTTATATCAATGGTAATGAAATAGAAGATTATACGAGTAATGTATTTCGTGATGATTTCGGACCGTATACAATTCCAAACGACTGTTATTTTATGATGGGTGACAACCGTAGTAACTCTTGGGATTCGCGGTATTGGGATAATAAATATGTCAGTGAATCCGAGATTATCGGAAAGGCTGAAATTGAGTATTATCCAGAAATTAAAGTATTGCGGTAAAAAAGTATTTGTTTTAGAAAGTATTTGTAACAGTTTGGCAGTTCGCTGGACTGTTACATTTTTATGCACAGCTTCATACAGAGGAAGTATGCCGCTGTGCAAGGGAATATTTATCCAAGAAAGGAGCAGATTGTAAAGATGCCGTTGTTAGAAGGAGAATACCAGAAACAGGAAAAAATTAACGGGGAGATTTATAATATGTCGCCGTCGCCGGATTATCAGCATGGAATTGTGAATAACAATATTAATACCATAATAAAAAAAGGGTTAAAAGGCAGTTTATGTCTTGTTTTTATGGAAAATTTAGATTATAAATACCAGCCGGAGCATAGTGATAATTATGTAATTCCCGATGTTATGATTATTTGTGACAGAAAACGTTTAAAAGGCGGTTCTTATACAGGCGTGCCGAATTTTATTGTAGAAACACTGAGCCCATCAACAGCTATGCGCGACTTGACAATAAAAAAAGACATCTATGAAGCTGCTGGTGTGCAGGAATATTGGGTTGTTTCCTGTAAGGAGCGGGGGATTCAGATTTATTATTTGGAAAATGGCAGATATATACTGAAAAACAGTTATATTTTGGAGGATGATATCGAAAATATTCATTACAATGGTAAAACGGAAATTCCGTTAAAAGCATTTCCACATATTAAAATGACCTTGGAGGATATTTTTGAAGGTATCGAGTAATGGTATGATATCAGATTTTGGGAAAAGGCAGGAGGTAAAAAAATGATACGTGAGATTTGTGCAGATGATTTTCATGGGCTGATGCGGCTTTATACACAGCTTCACAATAATCCTATGCCAGAGCCAAGTCAAAAGATATTGCAACTTTGGAAGCGGATATTAGAAGATAAAAATCACCATATTATTGTGGCAGAGGAAGACGGCATGATTGTGTCGTCTTGTGTGTGCGTAATAATTCCCAATTTAACGCATAACCAGCAGCCTTATGCATTTGTTGAAAATGTGATTACGGACGTGAATTTCAGAAAGAAAGGATTAGCGTCTAAGTGCTTACACTATGCGAAAGAACTCGCAATTCAGGAAAATTGCTATAAATTAATGCTGCTGACAGGTTCGAAAGAGGAGAGTACACTGCGTTTCTATGAAAAAGCAGGTTACAACAGAAAGGACAAGACGGCATTTATTCAATGGATATAAAGCAGCATGAAAACAGAAAATAATGACATTGAGAAATCATACAAATTATAAAATAATCAATACTGTAAAAAGTACGATTATGCGTTAAAAAGGGATTGTCGGAAAATAATACCATTTCTCTAATAATATATCAATTTATTTATTTGAGAATGCAACAATATATTGTGGATAAACTATATTTCCCGACAATCCTTTTCTTGGTGTATCTGCAAGAAATTTTCCGATATTTTATTTTTCATCAATTACAGTGCCATCATTATACAGTTCTAGGATATTCTGAATTTTTTCTGTAGGAGTGGAAACGTTTTCCATTGACAAATCATGGTTCATAAAGTCAATAATGGAAGCAAGGAAATTGCTCATATCCGCTTCAATATAGTAAGGCTTTTTCAATAATTCAGGCGGACGGTAGCAGAGGTTTGTTGTAAATAATTTCTCGAATACCCCTTCTGTAAATGCTTTGTCAAATTCTTCCAGACCATTGGTAAATAAACCAAAGGTTGCACAGATAAAGACACGTTTTGCCTTCATCGCTTTAAGCTGTCTTGCGGTATCCACCATACTTTCACCGGAAGAGATAATATCATCAACAATAATAATATCTTTTCCTTCAATATCGTTACCTAGAAATTCGTGGGCGACAATTGGATTTTTGCCGTTGACGATTGTAGAGTAATCACGGCGCTTGTAGAATAAGCCCGTATCTGCACCAAGTACGCTTGAAAAATAGATAGCACGTTCCATAGCGCCTTCATCCGGCGAAATTACAATAATATGATCCTTGTCAAGCACTAGGTCGTTTACGGATGCAAGCAACGCCCTGGTAAACTGATAATGGGCTGTAAAGTTGTCAAATCCGCTTAACGGTGCCGCATTTTGGATTCTGGGATCATGTGCGTCAAATGTAATAAAATTGCTGACGCCCATTTCAGTCAATTCTTCAAATGCATAGGCGCAGTCTAAGGATTCACGCCCTGTTCGGCGATGCTGGCGTCCTTCGTAGAGATATGGCATAATAACATTAATGCGGTGTGCCTTTCCATTTGTGGCGGCAATTACACGCTTTAGTTCCTGATAATGATTGTCCGGCGACATCCGGTTAATATAGCCGTTCATTTTGTATGTAAGGCTGTGATTGCATACGTCAACCATAATAAATAGATCTTTACCGCGCACAGTTTCGTTTAAAACAGCTTTTCCTTCGCCGCTGTTAAAGCGCGGAGTGGAAAAATTTAACAGATAATTTGGTTCAGAATACCCCTGAAATGCGGGATCGTTGTTGTAGACGTTATTCATTTTTTTGCGGAATTTAATTAAATATTTGTTGACTTTGCTGCCAAGATCGGAAGCGCTGTTTAATACAACAAGCTTTAATGGTGCCACTGGACGGGCATTTTTCAGTTCATGTAAATTGGGCATTATAGTATAGTTCCTTTCTTATTCTCTCTCTTTCACCGTTTTTAATGGGTGCTTAGACCGATAAGCAGTTTCAGTTATCGGAATAGGATAATAAAATTTTTTTATACTACTTATTTTATAACATTCTAGTAGTGACACGTCAAGGAATTTCTTGTATGATATATGTGAGAATAAAGGTAAAATATTGCCATTGTTGCTTTAAAAACGCGGATTTTCAAAGGCTTTGACAATTTTTGCCAATTGAAAAAGAATTATGAATTTTTTATGCGCAGACGGGTGCAAAGGAAATTAGCAGCTAAGGCGGCGTATGGGTCGCGCGGTGAGAAAGGAAGAAGATTATTTCCTTGTTTGATTGTAAAAAGGGATAAAATAGTAAAAGAATGCGACAAAAAGCAGGAGGAACAGCAGAAATGGAAAAACAGTATTTACACATTGTAGAAAAGGTGGCTTCGGGGAGCATTGCTGAGGAACTGGAAATAGAAGCAGGAGATATTTTGCTGGAGATTAATGGCAATAAAATAGAAGATGTATTTGACTATCAGTATTTTACGCAGGATGAGTATATTGAAGTTCTGATTCGCAAGCGTTCCGGTGAGGAGTGGCTTTTGGAGATTGATAAGGAATTTGACGAGGATTTAGGGATTACGTTTGAGAATGGATTAATGGACGCATATCGTTCTTGCCGTAATAAATGTATTTTTTGCTTTATCGATCAAATGCCCAAAGGAATGCGGGAAACGTTGTATTTTAAAGACGATGATTCACGGCTTTCATTTTTGCAGGGCAATTATGTTACGCTGACAAATATGTCTGATGAGGATATTAATAGGATTATCCGCTATCATTTGTCGCCGATTAATATTTCTTTTCAGACGACAAATCCTGAGCTGCGCTGCAAGATGTTGAATAACCGCTTTGCAGGTGAGGCTTTACAGAAAGCATGGCGGCTGGCGGAGGCTGGGATTACAATGAATGGGCAGATTGTGTTATGTAAGGGTGTAAATGATGGCGCAGAGCTAGAACGAAGCATACAAGATTTAACAAAACTTCTGCCGACGTTGGAGAGTGTATCGGTGGTTCCCGTGGGGCTTTCTAAGTATCGGGAAGGATTGTTTCCGCTTGAACCGTTTACGAAGGAGGACGCGCAGGCAGTGTTAAATTGTATTCACCAGTGGCAGAATAAGCTTTTTCCAGAGTATGGGCTGCATTTTATTCACGCGAGCGATGAATGGTATATTTTGGCGCAGGAGGAGCTGCCCAAAGCAGAGCGCTATGATGGATATTTGCAGCTTGAAAATGGCGTGGGAATGCTGCGGCTTTTCATGGACGAATTTCAGGAAGCTTTTGCACAGGCGGCAAGTAGGGTAGTGTTGCCGCGCAAGCTGTCCATTGCAACAGGAGAACTTGCCTATCCATTTATACAGGAAATGGCTTTGCAGGTTATGGAACGTTTTCCGCAGATTACAATATATGTGTATCCGATACGCAATAATTTCTTCGGAGAGCAGATTACGGTTTCAGGGCTTTTAACGGGTCAGGATTTAATAGCGCAGCTCACAGGAAAGATGCTGGGGGAGTGTGTTTTGCTGCCGCAGAATGTCCTAAAGAGCGACGAGCGGATTTTCCTTGATGATATTACGGTCGATATGCTCGAAAAAGCTTTACAAGTTCCTGTAGATATTGTAAAATCAAGCGGTCAGGATTTTGTAAACGCAGTCTTGGGAGAGTTTGCCGGAGAGAATCTGGAAGAAATAGAATAGGAGAGGATAGCAAAATGGAACAAAATAAGAAAAAACCGATTGTAGCGGTTGTCGGACGTCCCAATGTGGGAAAATCAACACTGTTTAATGCGCTTGCAGGGGAACGGATCGCCATAGTCAAAGATACGCCGGGGATTACAAGGGATCGTATTTATACAGATGTGGAATGGCTGGATTGGAGTTTTACGTTGATTGATACGGGAGGAATAGAGCCCGACAGTAAGGATATTATTTTGTCGCAGATGCGTGAGCAGGCAGAAATCGCAGTGTCAACAGCGGATGTTATTATTTTTCTTGTGGATGTGAAACAGGGGCTGGTGGATGCAGATGCAAAGGTAGCAGATATGCTGCGGCGCAGCCAGAAGCCTGTAGTGTTGGTGGTAAATAAGGTAGATAGTTTTGCCAAGTATGAAGCAGATGTATATGAATTTTATAATCTTGGAATTGGTGATCCAATAGCGATTTCGGCAGTAAATAAGCTTGGAATCGGTGAAATGCTGGACAAGGTGACAGCACTTTTCCACGCGGAAGATTTCGAGGAATCCGAAGATGAAAGACCACGTGTAGCGATTGTCGGCAAGCCCAATGTCGGGAAATCTTCTATTATAAATAAGCTGATTGGGGAAAACCGCCTGATTGTTTCGGATATTGCGGGAACGACGCGTGACGCCGTGGATACGGAAGTAGTGTATAATGGCAGAGAATATATTTTTATTGACACGGCGGGACTGCGCAGGAAAAACAAAATTAAAGAGGAATTGGAACGTTTTATGATTATCCGCACGGTGAGCGCGGTGGAACGTGCCGATATTGTTGTGCTTGTAATTGATGCGGTAGAGGGTGTGACAGAGCAGGACGCTAAAATCGCAGGAATTGCACATGACAGGGGTAAGGGTATTATTATTGCAGTCAATAAATGGGATGCAATTGAAAAAGATGACAAGACGATTTACCGTTTTACTGAAAAAGTACGAAATATTCTTTCTTTTATGACCTATGCGGAAATTGTATTTATCTCGGCAGTGACAGGACAACGGTTAAACAAATTGTTTGATACGATTGATATGGTAATTCAGAATCAGTCACTGCGTATATCGACTGGAGTAGTCAATGAAATCGTTGTTGAGGCAACGGCATTACAGCAGCCGCCTGCCGATAAGGGAAAGCGCTTAAAGATTTTCTATACAACGCAGGTAGGTGTTAAGCCGCCGACATTTGTAACATTTGTGAATAATAAGGAATTAATGCATTTTTCGTATCTGCGATATTTGGAAAATAAGCTGCGGGAGGCATTTGGATTCCGTGGAACGTCAATAAAAATAATTGTTAGACAAAAAAAGCAGGGGGATTGATTGATTATGATTCGTTTGGTGTGTGTGCTGATTGGCTATATTTTTGGGTGTTTTCAGACTTCCTATATTTATGGCAGGCTTCACGGCATTGACATTCGGAAGCATGGCAGCGGAAATGCTGGTACAACAAATTCTTTGCGGGTTTTAGGTAAAAAGGCGGGGGCAATTGTTCTGTTTTGTGATATACTAAAGACAGGGATAGCAATTATGTTTGTGCGTTTTCTGTTTCGAGAACGCTATGGGGATATTTTGTATCTGCTGGCGATTTATGCTGCTGCTGGAACGATATTAGGACATAATTTTCCATTCTACCTGGGATTTAAGGGCGGAAAAGGGGTTGCATGTACTGCAGGGCTAATTATATTTTTTCACCCATATATGGTTATTCCAGAGATTATAACATTTTTTGGTATCTTTTTTACAACACATTATGTATCGCTTGGATCGATTCTGGTGCAGTTTGTGTTGATTGCAGAGATGATAGTATTAGGGCAGACGGGAGTTTTAGGAATGGAGCAGACAGCACGGAATGAATTGTACTTAGTGACGGTTTTGCTGGCATTGCTGGCATTATGGGAGCATCGGGAGAACATCAAAAGACTGATACATAAGGAGGAACGAAAGACGTATTTAATAAAGAAGTCTGAAAGTGAAAGACAGTAAAACGGAAAAGAAAACTTTGATGAAGAGGTAGTTGTTTATGATTATGCTATTTCTTTTGAAGTGACTTTAAAATGGTATAGAACAAGTTAATAACTTGAATTAAGAGAAAAGGTAAGAGGATTTTAGTATGGCAAAAATAGGGATAATTGGGGCAGGAAGCTGGGGAATTGCACTATCGGTTCTGCTTCATAATAATGGACACACAATTACTGTATGGTCGGCGCTGCCGCAGGAGATAGAGCAATTAAAAGCCTGTCATGAGCACAAGGAAAAACTTCCGGGGGTAAAACTTGCGGAGGATATTTTGTTTACCACGGATTTATCGAATGCAGTAAAAGAAATGGATATTTTGGTGCTTGCAGTACCATCTTCTTTTACAAGGGAAACCGCGCATCGTATGGCGGGATTCGTGGAAAATGGACAGATTATCGTCAATGTGGCAAAAGGCATTGAGGAAGCTACGTTAATGACACTTTCGCAGGTGATAGAGGATGAAATACCACAGGCGGATGTGGCGGTGCTTTCCGGCCCATCCCATGCCGAAGAAGTTGGCAAAGGGATTCCGACAACAATTGTGGTAGGTGCGTCAAGCAGAGCAACCGCAGAGAAAATCCAAAATATTTTTATGAGTGATGTATTTCGTGTTTATACGAGTCCAGATGTGCTTGGCATTGAACTTGGCGCAGCACTGAAAAATGTGGTTGCGCTGGCGGCAGGAATTGCGGATGGGCTTGGCTATGGCGACAATACCAAAGCAGCGTTGATTACAAGAGGAATGGCGGAAATTTCGCGCCTTGGCATGGCAATGGGCGGCAAATTTGAAACGTTTAGTGGTTTGTCTGGTATTGGCGATTTGATTGTTACCTGTGCCAGTATGCATTCCAGAAATCGACGTGCCGGCATCTTAATTGGGCAGGGTAAGACAATGGAGGAAGCAATGGCAGAGGTAAAAATGGTAGTGGAGGGCGTTTTTTCCACAAAAGCAGCCATGGCATTGGCAGAAAAATACCATGTGGAGCTTCCTATTATTGAGCAGGTTCATGAAGTGCTGTTTTGCGGTAAAGCGGCAGCAGACGCAGTAAAGGACTTAATGATACGGGATAAAAAGATTGAGATTTCTGGGAATTGGGATGCATAATTGGTAATCTAACAAAATATGTAATATAAAAATTTTATTTGGAGGGAAAACAAATTATGGCAAATGAATCATTTAACAGTACACAGGATTATGTGGCAAGCAAGGAGCTTCTTGCAAGCGTTAATGTGGCGATTGCGCTGAAAAAACCGCTGTTAATTAAAGGGGAACCAGGAACCGGCAAAACAATGCTGGCGCAGGCGGTTGCAAATTCGCTGGGCAAAAAGCTGATTATCTGGAATATTAAATCTACTACAAAAGCACAGGACGGATTGTATATGTACGATACAATTCAGCGTCTGTATGACGGACAGTTTGGCGAAGAGGGCGTGGACGATATTGCAAGATATATTAAACTTGGCAAATTGGGTGAAGCATTTGAAAGCGAGGAGCAAGTTGTCCTTTTAATTGATGAGATTGACAAAGCCGATTTAGAGTTTCCAAACGATCTTTTATGGGAGTTGGATCAGATGGAATTTTATATCCATGAAACAAAGCGCACGGTAAAAGCAAAACATAGACCGATTGTAATTATTACCTCCAATGCGGAGAAGGAACTACCCGATGCATTTCTGAGAAGATGTATTTTCCACTATATTGACTTCCCGAATCAGGAATTAATGGAGGAGATTATCCGGACACATTACTCAGACGTGGAGGAAAATCTGTTAAAGAACGCAATGCAGGTATTTTACGATATCCGAACACTGCGCGATATCCGCAAAAAGCCGAGTACATCAGAATTAATCGACTGGATTCATGCACTGCAAATCGGCGGGATTCCTACCGATACGCTGCGGGAGAAGCTGCCATTTATCGGCGTTGTTGTCAAAAAAGACGAGGATTTAACAACTGTTCGGCAGGAAATTCACTAGTACACCGATGCACAAATAATGTTGAAAACCAGTGTCTAATATTTGTGTAATGATTGCTTTTGGCACAGAAAGCAGCGATTTTGCGCACGAAGAAAGTGAGGAAATGGTATGTTTATAAAATTTTTCTATACCTGCAAGGAAAAAGGGCTGAATATTACGCTGGGCGAATGGCTTGACTTGCAGGAGGCGCTGGATAAAGGGCTGTGTGAAAGTTCTCTGACGCAGTTTTACTATATTGCAAGAATGATCCTTGTGAAAACCGAAACAGAATACGATAAGTTTGATATGGCGTTTGAAGAATGCTTTAAAGGTGTGAAGACAGAAACCGAAATCGGCAAAAATATGCTGTCTTGGCTGGACAAGCCGGAGATGAGCAAACTACTGCACGAGGAGGAAAAGCATTGGCTGAATCAGATTGAGGATATCCATGTCGATAAAGACGATGTTGAGGAGAAATTTAAGCAGCGTTTAAAAGATCAAGATAGCGAGCATAATGGGGGCAGCTATTGGATTGGCACAATGGGAAAAACGCAGTTTGGCAATACCGGCGGTAATGTCGGCGGTGTGCGGGTTGGCGGCACAACAGGTTATCAGTCTGCTTTCTCGGTGGTCGGCGCTAGAAAATACAGGGATTTCCGTGATGATAAGGTTATTGACAATCGGCAGTTCCAACTTGCGCTGCGAAGACTTCGGCAGTTTTCCACAAAGCTGGATATTCCCAAAACAGAGCTTGATATTGACACGACGATTGACAAGACCTGCAATAACGGCGGATATTTACAGATCGAAATGATGAAGCCGCGCAAAAATGCGGTAAAGTTAATGCTGCTTATGGATTCTGGCGGCACCATGATACCTTATACAAAGCTGCTGAATGATTTGTTTCAGGCGGTGAACAAGTCAAATCACTATAAAGATGTAAAAGTGTACTATTTTCATAACTGTATTTATTCCAAACTGTATAAAACGCCAGAGTGCGAAAATGGCGATTGGATTGACACGGAATGGCTGTTTCGCAATGCAGACAGTGATTATAAAGTGATTATTGTCGGTGATGCGGCAATGGCACCAGAAGAACTGTATTCTAATACAGGCAATTACAGAGGCCCAAACGGCGGGTTATCGGGGCATCAGTGGCTGCAGCTTGTAAAACGTCATTATAAAAGAGTTGTCTGGCTGAACCCTAAAATGGCGCCTGGACGCGCGCCGTGGCGCGAGGCAGAAACAGCCGTAAAAGAACTATTTCCCATGTATAAACTAACCGTACAGGGACTCAATGAGGCTATGGTGAAGCTGATGGCGAATAAGTAGTTTGGTGTGAAGCGGTAAAAGGTAGTGTTTTTGGATGCATATTTTTGAATGCATATTGGAAGTTCATATTGTATTTTATTAAGGCGTGGCTGACAGACATTGTTTTCAGACACGCCTAATTTTATACTACATAACGCCAAAATTTACCGTACTGCACTGGTTAAATGTATATGGTTGGTATTATGTAATTAGGTTGCTCGGAAATTTTAATTGTTAAGCAGTATAAATTGAAAATTGGAATGCATTTGATATAAAATTATACTGCAGACCGCCAGAATTTACAGTGATATTTCCGGAAAAGTATCTGGCTGGTGGTCTGCAGTCGGGTTGTACTGTAAATTTAATCAGTGTGCAGTATAACTAGAGAAGTTTTTCAGCTTGTAACAAGCAATGCGCTGTTTTTGTGGTATATTTATTTTTTATAGGCTGCGCATAAAAATAAGGAATTTATACGATGATAAAATTCCCTATTTTTCCATAAAGCTTTTTCAATCCACAGCTTTGTTAATATTGCTGACAACTTTATTTTAA
>VSNQ01000052.1 GCA_009774395.1 Lachnospiraceae bacterium | reverse complement strand
ACGCCAAAACGGAGCTATCAACGGAGGCAAAACAACGTGCCTCATATATTCGAGGCAATGTTCACGGATTCAGGAATGTTATAAGTATAGAGCCGTTGAAGAACAGAATTGAAGATTTTGGATGGAATGTAAAAGAAATAGATGGACATAGCATGGAACAGATTCATTCGTGTATAGTAGGCTTTCGTTCCCAATATGGAAAACCAAAGTGCGTTATTTCACATACAGTAAAAGGGAAAGGCGTTAGTTTTATGGAAAATAATGGAAAATGGCACAGAAGTGTGCCGACGGAGGCAGAATATCAGAAGGCAAGAGAGGAACTGGTAAGGTGGGGGGAATGAATGGATGATGCAAAAGTACGATTATGCAATTCCTAAGGATGCAATAGGATCAACACTGGTTGAAGTTGCAGAGGAAAATGACAAAGTTGTTGTGATGTCAAGCGATGTTTCTGTTTCATGTAATATTGAAATGTTCCACAAACAATACCCTGACAGATTTTTTGAAATGGGGATTGCAGAGCAGAGTACAGTGAGTGTGGCAGGAGGACTTGCGGAAGAAGGATTTCTTCCTGTATATGTAGCGCTTGCGATTTTTTCCAATGGGATGACATGGGCTCAGACTAGACAATTGTGTAATGCCGGATTAAATGTCAAGATTATTGGAACACATGCAGGTGTAGATGATGGGCAGGATGGAACAGGTCATCATGCGACAGAGGATATGGCAATTTCGAGAGTGATTCCTAAAATGACCGTTTTAACGCCTTCAGATGCAAATGAAGTCCGAGCAGCAATAAAAGCAATGATAGGTTATAAGGGACCCGTTTATATGAGGGTTGCAAGGGAACAACAACCGATTATCCATGAAAAGGAGTGTCGGTTTGAGATAGGGAAGGCTGAGTACATAAAAGATGAAGGAAACGATTTTGCAATAGTTTTCGAAGGTACTGCACTGGAACAGGCGCTTTTTGGGTGGGAGAAGCTTAGAAATGAAGGAAAATATGGAAAACTTATTTCAATAAGGACAATAAAGCCTATAGACGGTGCATGCATATGTCAAATTGCAGATCAAGTTAAAATAATTATTACGGTAGAAAATCATTCCGTGATGGGGGGACTATACAGTGCAGTATGTGAATGTCTTGCGGGAAATAAGTACAGGGCTGTTGTAAAATCAGTTGGATTTTCTGACGAATTTACGGAATCTGGAGCCCCTAGGGATATTAAGGAAAAGTATGGAGTTTCTGCTCAGCGGATTTTAGAATTTGTACGTTATAATGAAAATTGATTATAAAATTCTGCAGAAGATGCATAGGAGGTAGCAACGATAAGATGATAAATAATTGCAAAATTAGGTTTTTGGTAATAGATGTAGACGGAACCCTTACGGATGGAAAAATTTATATGAGTGAGAGTGGGGAATTGTTTAAGGCTTTCGACATTAAGGACGGTTATGGTATTAAAGAAATTCTTCCACAGTATAATATTGTTCCGATTATTATAACTGCAAGACAGGGAAAAATTTTGGAAAAAAGATGTAGGGAACTGGGTATTGAAGAATTACATCAGGGAATACAGCAAAAAGGGGAAAAGCTGGCACAGATAATAGCTGATTTTCAGAAGTGCGATGTGGCGACTGTAGATTTGTCGCAGGTAGCTTATATAGGAGATGATATATTCGACATACAGTGTATGAAGATGATAAAAGATGTGGGAGGACTAGTAGGATGCCCTAAAGATGCGGTGCAGGAAGTTATGGCAATTGCCGATTATGTTTGTGCTAGACAAGGTGGAGCTGGGGCTGTTAGGGAGTTTATTGAGTATTTAATAAAGAATATATAAAAATTTTGTATAAAGGAAAGAAAAAGATGATTAACGTATTTCAACCATCCTTGGGAAAAGAGGAAATAGGACAGATTGAAAAAGTATTTGCGTCAAACTGGTTAGGTAAAGGGAAAATTGTAGATCAGTTTGAAGAAAAATTCGCGAAACATCTGGGCATTGGAAAGCAGCATATATTAACGATGGGATGCTGTACAGAAGGATTATTCTCATCCATGAAGATATTGGAAATAGGAAAGAATGACGAGATAATAGTACCTTCATTGAGTTTTGTAGGTGCAGCAAATGCAGTTTGTGATAATGGTTCCAAATTGGTATTTTGCGACGTTGACAGTAGAAGTTTGAATGTCACAGCCATGGACATAGAAAAGAAAATTTCCGCTAAGACAAAAGCAATTTTGCTTTTACATTATGGTGGAGTTCCATGCGATATGGATGAAATAATGAAAATGGCTGATAGTTATAATATTAAAGTGATAGAAGATAGTGCATGTTCTGTGGCATCAAAGTATAAAGGAAAAGCATGTGGAACGATAGGCGATATTGGTATTTGGTCTTTTGATGCAATGAAAATACTTGTCTGTGGAGATGGGGGCGCTTTATATGTAAAAGATGAGGAAAAAGCACAGTTTGCTGAAAAATTAATGTATTTTGGACTGGAAACAAAAAGTGGATTTTCAAATACGGTAGATAGCAAGTGGTGGGAGTTTGAAATATCGCAATTCGGACATAGAAGTATTATGAATGATATTACGGCATCAATGGCCTTAGTACAATTAGATAAACTTAAGACATTTATTGATAGAAGAAGGGAAATACACAATATATATAACGAAAATTTAAAAGGGGTAAATTGGATAGATTTACCACCCGCTATAGACAATGACTGTGAGTCTTCTTATTATTTTTATCATATCCAGACCCAAAATGATAAAAGAGATGAACTGGCTATATTTTTAAAGAAGAACGACATATATACAACATATAGATATTATCCTTTACACTGGGTAAAACAATATGGAGTAAATGATACATTACCACAGGCTGAATATGCTGCAAAAAACACATTATGTTTGCCGATTCATCAGGCGCTTACAAATGATGAAGTATATTACATAATTGATAAAATCAAAGAATTCAGTAGAATATATCAGATATAAAAAGGGTGAGTAAAAGATGAATAATTTTTTGGAAGCGGCTAGTATATCTCATCTATATGAATTGTTTACAGTGCCAGGAGAAATGTATTTTGCATTAAATTTAATCTATGTTAAATTTTTTGATGCTGTTCATAAAACAGACTTTGGGCAAGGTGGAAAATATGGGCGGTTGAAACAGAGGGAAATTGGAACTTTGGAAGAGAGGGCTAATGATTATTCAGCAACGCCAAGATGCTTGATAAATACATTACGACAGCTTAATATAACTAATCAGGATAGCATAATTGATATGGGATGCGGGAAGGGATTAGCCATGTATTATATGGGAAAGTTTCCATTCCGCAGAATTGCGGGAATAGAGTTGTCGGAGAAATTAGTAGCAGTGGCAAAAATAAATTTAAAAATATTACATGTAAATAAAAAGAAATATAATGTTATTTGTGCTGACGCTGGACTATATGATGGGTATGACAATTATAATTTTTTTTATATTTATAATTCTTTTCCAAAACAAGTGATTAGAGAAGTAGTGGGAAAGATTACAGAAAGCATCGACAGGAAACCAAGGAAAGTAATTATTTTATATTTATATCCGGAATTTCCTCGCGAAATAGTAAGAGATCGGAGATTTATGTTAATTAAAAAGGGTACAAAATATGAAATTCGAAAGGGAATGCATATTTATGTGAATAGAGAATATCGTGATAGTCAGATTTTTATTGAAAGGTAATTACATAAAAATTGTGCTAATTATATAGAATTGTATGAAAAAGTCATATAGAGGTAAGTTTGTTAGATGAATAAAAAAAGTTGCAATAGTTCATTTTACAGTTATATGAATTTTTGTGAGGCTACAATGCATATTGGATTATGTAAAAAACAGAATATAAAGGCTGTAAGAGAGATATGCAGAAAAGTAAATCAAAAGGAAAAAAAAGGAAAATCAATTCTTACGGTAAGTGATATTTATTTTATGAGCCGTCAACAAAAATATTTATATGGTGTTATTTCCAGCACAAAGTTGATACGTATAAAGAATGCATTTTTGCATATGCCTTTTAAAATGCTTTATATTTCAGCAATTTCATTAATTACACAAGTTTATCCATCTATAGGCGTATTTGTGACTAATGCAGCATCTAAGAGGATTTTTCAAGAAATGAAAAAAGTACGAGGTGTTAATGTTTTCCCGGTTACAACTAAAAATGTTATTAGTTTTAGTACAAATAGTGATGAATTAAACTTATATATGAACTGCAGACCGCAGGTATTAATTTCCTGTGAGTTCGCAATGTGTGCTACGAGAGTCTATATAAATAGGAAAGAAATCTTTCATCTTCCGTTTCATAATTTGTTTTGTTCCTACGCCAGTAAAGAAATTGAGTCAACATTTGAAAGGGATATTTGTTTAAATGTCATTCCGCAGATGAAAAAACATCATATGAAGATAATGATATTGAAAAACACCTGTTCTTTTCGAGGACAAATGCAATTTTTGCATACATCAGATGTATGTGTTGGAAAAGTTACAGAAGAAAAAAAACGTTATCTCGGCAAGAAATATAAGGATATTATGGATGCAAACAGTAATACATTTGTAAGGCTAAACAATCATGTACTTATGCTAAGCGATTATGAGAATCCATCAGTGCATATGACTGATGGAGAACGCTATACGGTGGGAAATAATTACCAAGAACCAGCATCCATGTTTTTTTTCGGTCCTTGCTTGATACGTGGGGCATATGCAGCAGATGAGGAAACGGTGCCAAGTTTTTTGCGCAGGATGGATTATTCATCTTCTTATACGATTCATAACATGGGAACCGCATGGGATTGGATGGGGTATATGATGCGTATACCAGTGTATCAAGAGGAAGATGCGGTGGTATTGTATGCGTATAATCCGGAGATTTATGAACATTATGGTATTGAAGTTGTGGATATTGCGAAGGCATATGAAAATTTGGGAAGTGAGTTGAAGAAAAACATATGGGAAAATGAGTTACATTGTAATAAAAAAGTATATGAAAGTATAGCAAAATACCTATATGATGAAATGAGAAAAAAGAACTGGATAGGAACAAATAATTGCTCCCAAAATCAAAGAATTTCTTTTCGGCTAATGACTGACATAGAATACGGGGGGGGGTAAAAGATGGAAACTGCGAATTATGTCAGTGGATTAAAAAATACAGGAATGACACCGTGCATGGCAGGATAGGTGCGGTCTGCATGAACTGTAATCCAATGACGAACGGTCATTTATACCTAATAGAAACTGTGGCGGCAAGAGTGGATTTTCTATATGTTTTCATTTTGGAGGAAGACAAATCGGTATTTCGTTTTCAAGATAGGATACGATTGGTGAAAGAAGCAACAAGTCATTTGGAAAATATATCTGTAGTTCCAGGAGGGAAGTTTATTATTTCTATGGAAACTATGCCAGGATATTTTGAAAAGGCAAATTTGCAAAATATAATTCTTAATGCGTCTAATGATCTTACAGTATTTGCTAAATACATTGCGCCTAATATGGGGATTAGTATTCGTTTTGCAGGTAGTGAACCGTGTGATTGCTTTACTGCACAATATAATTATAATATGAGTAGAATTTTACCTTTATATGGAATTGAATTTGTAGAAATTTCGCGTAAAGAAATTAGTGGTGAAGTAGTTAGCGCATCGAAGGTGAGAAAGCTGTTAGGGGAAAATAACTTGGACAAAATCAGAAACATAGTACCAGAAAATGTATATCAATTTTTGTGCAGTTGGCAAACGGATGCAACAAAAGATTTATAAATTATGATTAAAGATTAAAAGATATAAACAGATTATTTTCGACGAAACAAAAATGAATTAGAGTAGGAAAAATATATTGACATATAAAGGGATTATGTTTCGGAATTAAGGACGGAGAGGATTACATATGTGCGGAATTTTAGGTGGAAATAATAGCAGATGGGATTACAAAAAGGGAATAGAATGTATGCATCATAGGGGACCAGATGGAGCTAGAATTAGCAGTTTTGGTGATTTTACATTGGCGTTCACTAGACTGGCTATTATGGATTTGTCTGAGAAGGGGATGCAGCCTATGTTCTCATATGACAACCAAGTAGCAGTTGTTTTTAATGGTGAAATATATGGATACAAAAAATTGAGAGATAATCTTAAAAAAAAAGGATATAAATTCCGTTCAACGTCTGACACAGAGATAATATTAAATGCCTATTTGGAATGGGGAGAAAAGTTTATTGTAAAAGTGGATGGCATGTTTGCTATTGCAATATATGACAGAAGGGAAGGCGTAGTCAAACTGTTTCGGGATCGAACTGGAATTAAACCATTGTACTACTATTATGATGGTATAAATTTTGGCTTTTCGTCAGAGTTAAAAGGTATTGTAAATATGTGCAATACCATTTCATTTGAGATAGATAATACAGCAGTATATGATTATCTGAATTATTTATATATACCAGAACCGAAAACTTACTATAAAAATGTGTACAAGCTTCTGCCTGGACACAGAATGATATTTAATATTAAATTGAAAACTATTATTAAAGATTCAGCTTACTGGAGATTGAACATTAATTCGTATCAAGGTTCGCAGCAAAAACAGGATGATTTGATTGATGAACTTAGGGATTTGATTAAGCAGTCAGTAGAAGAACAGCTCATAGCTGATGTACCAGTCGGTACATTTCTGAGTGGAGGAGTGGATTCAAGTATTATAACTTATGAATCACACAAGATAAATCCGTTAATTGAAACATTTTCAATGGGATTTACACATGCCAGCTATAATGAGTTAAAGTATGCATATGAATTGTCAGAAAAATATCAGATTCTTATGAATTCAGGGATATTTAATCATGATATATTTCAAAGATATTATAGAAAGATGAAAGAATGGTATGATGAGCCATTTGCAGACACCTCAGCATACCCTACATATTTAGTATCAAAAATTGCTAAGGAAAAAACAACAGTGACGCTGACAGGAGATGGTGGTGATGAGGTATTTGGAGGCTATCCTAGACAAAAGGCAATATGGCAGAAGGAAAAAGAGAATGCTCCTGACAATCTGCTTATATCTCAGCTCTATAGCAAATATAAGAAAAACGAGGTTAATTATTATTGGACTGATGATTTGAAATTTCTGCTTAGATCAAACTGCTGGAAACCTCAAATGAATGATAAACAATTGAGAAAATGCTTTGGAATATCCAAAGATTATGATATGTATTGGGGCTTGAGAAGACATTATATTAAAGATCTTCCTCCGATGACAAGAGTACAATATTTAGATTTAAAGACTTATCTTCCAGGGGATATTTTGACAAAAGTTGACAGGACGAGTATGGCAGTTTCGCTGGAAACAAGAGTACCATTTTTATCGAAAAGGCTCATTGAATTTTCATTTTCATTATCGGAGGAGGACAGATGTCCAAAGGGTGAACAGAAAGGATTGCTGAAAAAAGCATATGAAAGAGAAATAGGAAGACATATTTTATATAGAAAAAAGATGGGATTTAGCATACCAATCAATTTTTATAATGATAAAAAATCTCCACAGGAACAATTATTGGAAAGCTTGTGGTGTGAAAATGGGAAGATGTAAATATTGTGTTTGCACGGTACATATCGAAAAATATACAACTTTTCGCTGTTAAAACTTCGTAGGCTGATAAGAAAGGAGAATTAGATGAATATATTATTTGTATCGACGGATTATCCTAAACGCGGGCAGCCAACAACAGGATTTCCCAATTATTTATATCGAGTTTCCCTTTCATTAATGCAACTGGGACATCATCCAATTATTTTAGTGTCTGGTGACAGGGACAGTCATAGAGTAGACCATGGTATAGAAATTCGAACCGTATATGTGGGGGGATATGGGGGATGTGGATTACAGTCACTAAGCTATGCCGTGAATGCCTTAAATAAGGGATATATATTAAACAAAAAGATAAAAGAACTGTTAGAGAAGATGCATATAGATGTGATTCAGTTTACGTCCCTTCAGGGAATTGCAATGTTTTATCATGGGAATATTCCAGCGGTTCTGCGTTTGTCTTCTTATGCGAAAACAGCATTTCCAGATTTTCAGACATATTCGGTGACAACTGTTAAGCTAATGTCTTTTTTTGAAAGATGTTCTGCGAGCAGATGTAATGCAGTTTTTGCGCCCAGCAGGAAGAATGCGTGGATATTTGGAAATGACTGTCATAGAAAGGTTAAAGTGATTGAAACACCTTTTGTGAATGACGTGCAGGAATATGACAACCAGTATTTGGATACCTGTTTAAAAGGGAAGAAATATGTATTATTCTTTGGGACATTATATGCAGAAAAAGGAATTCTGGTTATTGCTGAAATACTTAAAAAATTTTTAGGGGATAATACTGATTACAACTTTGTCTTTATAGGAAACGTGTGTAATATAAATGGAGAAAATGCAGCACAGATTATACGTAAGAAAGCAGGAGAATATGTTTCCAGAGTCAGTATATTGAATGCTATGCCGCATAAACAACTATATCCGGTTATCAGGCAGGCTGACGTTGTTGTTCTTCCTTCATTAATGGAAAATTTATCAAATGCCTGCATTGAGGCGATGTATTTTGAAAGGGTTGTCGTTGGTACAGATGGCGCGAGTTTTGAGCAGCTTATTACACATGGCGAAAACGGTTTACTTTGTCAGATAGGAAATTCAACAGACTTATTAGATAAATTGCAGATAGCGGTTTCCATGACTAAGGAAGAAAAGACGCAGATGGGAAAAATGGCAAGGCAGCGAATAGACAGACTGAAACCGGAATATGCAGTAAAAAAACTGATAGAGTTATACACATATGTCATAAAAAATAATAAGCATAACTGAATTCTATATTGAAAACTGCATGGATTGGAAAAGGAATTATATGGGATACATAGAAAAAATGGTCAGCGTCATCATTCCTGTTTATCAGGCGGAAAATTATCTAACACACTGTATGGAGAGCATTTTGAATCAGACGTATAAAAACTTTGAGATTATTCTGGTGGATGATGGATCGGAAGATGGAAGCGGCAGGCTGTGCGACAGATATTCACAAAAATATAATAATGTCTTTTGCATTCATCAGAGGAATCAAGGAGTTTCAAAAGCGAGGAATCAGGGAATGGATAATGCGAAAGGAGAATACATTCTTTTTGTTGACAGTGATGATTTTATTGAAGCGAATTATTTGGAAACGGCACTTGGGGTATTTGAAGATGAGAAGGCAGACATGTATCTTTGCGGATACCAAAATGTCAGAAATAACGGAAAAATAAAAGAAAAAAAGTACAACCCTTCAATAGAGGAAAGAGTGTGGGGACATGATGAAATAGGGAATATTGTGGTGAGATTGTTTGCTTCAACTACACTACATGCGATTGGCACGAAAGTTTATAAAAAAAATATTATCGACAAACAGGGAATTAAGTTTAATGAGAGATGGAAGTATTATGAGGATATATATTTCTGTTTAAGATACTTAGCACATTGCAATAGAATATATGTACAAAATCGGATTATGTATTATTATCAGAAGGATATTTGCAATTCACTATCAAAACAGAAGAATAATTTTATGTACACAAGCGTGAATAAGACATATTGTCTGATGTATAAATTAACGGATTCCGACAAGATCAGTAACCGTGACAAAGAATTATTTTGTTTGTCCTATTTGGAACAGGTCAATCTGTGCTTAAACGCAAAAGCAATGACAGAAAAGAGATATACTGTCAATTTTCATAAGTTATACAAAATGCTTTCAAAAGATAGATTCTATGAAAACGCAGCATTGTATGCAAAAAATTTAGAAAAAACAGAATATTTTTGCGTTAGGAACGGCTTTTTTTTCTTAGCCTATTTGATCCGCAAATACTTATCGGATGGTTGTTAAAACATGAGGAAAGGGCAGTGTGATATGGAAAAACAAAAGGTTTTACTTTATGGCTGCGGCGAGATTTATGCGAAGAATAAATATTGGATCTCCATGATATATGATGTCGTTGGGGTTGTGGATAGGAAATGGGAAGTTTCTGATGCGGAGAATGGATTTTATACAGTGAAAAAGGGACTTATGCGAAACTTTGACAAGATTCTAGTAACAACCGTGCATTTTGAGGAAATAAAAAAATCTCTTATTGATAATTACAATATTTCATGTGAAACAATAATTTATTTCCTTGATGAGTTCGCCAAAGAGAGAAGAGTGTCATTTGGAGCCAGAAACCCGGATAAATGTTTTTATATCTTGAGGGCACACTGGCAGGAAAGTAGCAATGGATTCTATAATTTTTTCAACAGGGCGGTCAGGGCATACCATTATGCACGGAAGAAGGGATATGAACTGCTGATTGATATGAAGAATTATTACACGGAATATGCAGGATCGGATAATTACGGGAAATATAATGTGTGGGAACAATATTATGCCCAACCGTCCCAATATTCCCTAGAAGAGGCATATTGTTCTAAAAACGTAATATTAAGTAAATTCGGAACGGACTGGGAAAGTGAACGGATAGGTGATATTTTCGAAGAAAATCTGAAAATTCATGAGCCGTTTAATAAGCTTGGAGAGCTGTATGCGGATTCTTTTATGGTAACTCCGATTCTCGAAAAAGAGATTTTAAGAGAAAAAGCCAGGATGGACTGGGAAGGCAGAAAAATATTAGGGGTTTTGATGCGTGGAACAGATTTTAAAAGATGCCCGAAGGGACATCCTATTCCGCACAATATGGATCATGTAATAAGTGACGTTTTGAAAAGGGTAAAAGTGGAAAAGTACGATTTTGTTTATCTTGCAACAGAAGACAGCGAAATATTAAAAGTTTTTGAGCAAAAGATAGGGGAACAATTATTATATACAAATCAACAGAGGACGGATAGATGCGATATGCCTCTTATGAAGGTAAAATTTGTGCGTGATAATGATGGATATTTGCGCGGACTAGAATATTGTACTGTTATAGAAATGCTATCAGCATGTGATGGCATTATAGCAAATTGCATGTGTGGTGGCACTATGGCAGCACTTACCAGAAATGGGGGGAAGTATAAGGAGATTTTAGTTTATGATGATGGTTTTTATGAGTAGATAATGTGGGGTAAATATGGAAAAAAGAAAATATTATATATGGGGTACCGGAAAGATTGCAAAACAGATGAATCGGGAGTACGGATATATTTTAGGAAGATTAGAAATAAAAGGTTATATCGACAATAATAAAATACTATGGGGAAAAGAATTTGAGGGGAAAAAGATATATTCTCCAAACGTACTGAGAGAGGAAAAAGAGGCTTATTTGATTATTGCCAATGTATATAAGGATGAAATCATCCAACAAATACAAAATGATATGCTTTATGACTTGGGCAGGATAGAGGAAAATTTTCTGCAAAAATTGCAGATTATGGACAGATATAGAAATTCTGCAGAAATTGAGCAGAGAAACATTGTGGGATATTTAGGTAATCATTCTTTGCAGGTATTTAATTATTCATTTACCGATAAATATAGCGATATGAAGTGTGAGATTGAATTTGATTCGGAAAGAGGATTATTTTATGCATTACATAATGGAAAAAGGATGTATTTTGCCCGATATTTTAACACGATGGAAACGGCAGGACAGTATTACAGATGGCTGTGTATGGAACAGGATATGGAAAGCCCACACAGATATGTTTCGGATAACGGAACCCTGGGCGACGACTTGACTATTCTGGATGCTGGAGCGGCGGAAGGGAACTTTTCATTGTCGCTGATAGAAAGAGCCAAAAAGGTATATCTGTTCGAATCCGATAAAGACTGGGTTGAGGCGTTAAGGTATACGTTTGAACCATATCGGGATAAGGTTGTGATCATTCAGAAAAATCTTTCTAACTATGAGAATGTAGTTACCACAACGATAGATAAAGAACTGGTGGGTGAAATAATAGATATTCTAAAGATGGACGTTGAAGGAGAAGAAATTTATGCGTTAAAAGGTGGAATTAAAACGATTGAGAACTCTCCGGATATAAGATGTTATGTTTGCTCATACCACCAGGAATTTGCTTATGATGTCATAAAAACTTTTTTTGAACAAAGAAAATTTGAGGTAGAGTCATCCAGTGGTTATATGTGGTTTCCGGAAAATCCATCTTCCCCAAGGACTTCGATACTAAGAAAGGGAATTGTAAGGGCATCGTCGATAGTTGTTCATAAAAAATAAAGTCACATAAGTTATTGAGAATTATCAGTTTATATTAAAGGAGGAATTTCTAAATGAAAAAAATAATATTTTCAATCCTGTCAGCATTGACAGGAGCAGCTATTGGCGCAGGTACTGTAGGAAAAGTGACAGCTGAGTCAATTAAAAACTCAAAAGCCATGTCGGACAAGCACCTTGCTCTTTTCTTAATGATGAATCAGTGGGTGAAGGTGAAGCAGGAGGGGAAAAATCTGGCGGAGTATTTTAAGGAAAATGGCTATAAAATGATAGCTATATATGGCATGAGCTATGCCGGGGAAACGTTGGTGGATGAATTGCGGGGGACGGAGGTAAAGGTGGTCTATGGCATTGACAAGAATGCGGACACGATTTATTCAGATATAGATGTATTCTCAATGGAAGATGATCTGGCAAAGGTGGATGCAGTTGTTGTGACGGCGATCACGTTTTTTGATGAGATTGAGGAGAATCTTTCAGAGAAGCTGGACTGTCCGATCCTCTCATTGGAAGATATTTTATATGAAATATAGATATACCTGAATGGAGAAAAAAGAATGAATATAAAAGTATCCATAATTACCCCCTGCCTAAACAGTGAGAATACCATTCGTGACACAATAGAAAGTGTTTTAGGACAGACCTATGGAAATATTGAATACATTATTATGGATGGCGGCTCGACTGACAGCACTCTGGACATTATCAGGGAATATGAAACCCGATTTCAAGGCAGGATGAAATATGTCAGCGAAAAAGACAGGGGAATCTATGATGCTATGAATAAGGGAATCAGGCTGTCACATGGAGAACTGATCGGTATTATAAACAGTGATGATTGGTATGAAAACGATGCTGTAGAGAAGATCGTATCTGTATGGAAGCAGGAAACAAAGTATCAGGTTATATATGGATATTGTAGAGTGCTTGAAAACGGTCGGATAAAAAATATTGCGCGTGGACGGCATGAAGGGCTGGCGATACGGATGATTCCACACCCAACATGCTTTGTCACGAGGGCGGTATACAGAGATTTTGGGATGTTTCTAAAACTATTTCACGTTTCTGCAGATTATGAACTTATGCTTAGGCTTTATACAGGAAAACAGGTAGTTTTTACACAGGTAAAGAATATACTGGCTAATTTTCGCAGGGGAGGAGTAAGTTGTATTTCAAAACGCACTGAGCGTGAATATTATTTAATACATTATCGCTATGGATTGATATCTTTCAAAAATATGTTATTGGCATTGGCAGGGCTGTATATGTAATTACTTACCTTGGAACTGTTCCATACGGATTGATGCGTGTAATTATGAACGCACTGAATAATTGTATTATTTTCTTTTATATAAAAATGAGGAATAGAAAGGTAAAATGATGAAACAGGTATACATATGGGGAGCAGGATATTATGCAGATTTTATTTATTCTGTGATTGATAAAGAACAGTGCTTGGTAGTGGGAATAGTGGATTCTGATACAGAAAAACAGAGAACAGAATGGAAATACGGCTTATATATTTCTGCTCCAGAGATTCTAAATCGTGTTACATTTGATTACATCTTTATTTCTCCGCAGAACTATTGGGGTATTAAAAAACAGTGTGGGCTTATGGGTATTCCGGAAGATAAAGTCATTGTTTACTGGCGTGATAAAGAAGCAGAAGGATTATATCAGAACCGTGCAGACAGGGTTGTGGAAAGTGAAAAAGAAGCGGCTAAATACAGGAACCGATTTCTGAACGCGCCTTATGAGTGGGGCTTGCGGGAAGTTCCAAAAATCAGATCGTCAGTAGAACTGCTGCATCATATCTTAAATGCAAGGTGTTCCTTGTGCAGATTTGGTGATGGTGAGTTTGAAATTATGCTGCATAGGGAAAGACCATGGTTTCAGAAAGTAGATGCGAGGTTGTCTGAGAGAATGAGGAAAATTCTTGTTTCTAAAAGGGAGGATATTATCATTGCAGTAGCAGATAATTTTGGAAACCTTGAAAAGTATAAGGAAAAAGCGGCAGATGATATCAGAGAGTATATTGTACCAAACAGAGATGAGATTATTTCCCTGTTGGATTGTAACTGTGTGTATTATGATGCATATGTTTCCCGATCTTATATCATTTATAAAGATAAAGCATATGCTGACGAGATATTCTGTCTTTTTAAAAAGATATGGCAGAACAGGGAAGTGCTGCTTATCGAAGGGAAGACAGCGAAAATAGGCGTTGGAAACGATTTATTCCACGGTGCAAAAAGGATAGAGAGAATGGAATGTCCTACGAAAAATGCATGGGATGTATATGAAGATATTTTAAAGACAGTGGAAGAAAAGGCAAGTCGTGACACATTGATTTGTATTTCCCTTGGACCAACAGCAACGGTACTTGCCTACGATCTGGCGCTGGTCGGATATCAGGCGCTGGATATCGGGCAGCTAGATAATGAATACGAATGGTATATCCGTGGGGCGGAAGAGAGGATTCCTATTCCGGGAAAGATGGTCGCGGAAGTAGATAAAGGAAGCTGTGCGGCTGACAAAACGGGAATAAATAAGAAAATAGAAGTGGAATATCGGCAGCAGATTGTAGCGGAAATAGGCTTGCAGAACACAGAAAGCCGCGAGTCATGGATGGGGAAAACAAATGGAAAGGATATTGATTTGGGGAACAGGAGTAATAGCTGAACAGGTTCTGGGACAGTGTGATGTGTTCGGACTGTATGACATCATGGGTTTTATTGACAATAATGCGGATAAGAGGGGAAAAACTTTTTATGGAAGAGAAATTTTCACCACGGATATATTGAGGGAAACGAAGCCTGATCGGATCGTAATACTGACGGTTCGCTATAAAGAAATAGAAGAACAAATTAGAAACGAATTTCCCAAACTGACGGTATCTGTCGAGGAGATGAATTTTTTCTATAAGCAGACCGTCATAAAGCGTTACAGGAACAGCCGTGAACCGGAAATTGTCAGAATATTAGAGCACTTAGCGGAAAACGATTTACAGGTTTTTAATTATGATTTTGTAAAAAAGTATAATGAGATGTGTTTTCGGATAGAATTGGACGAGCCGTGTGGAATGTACTTTGTCTGGCACGAGGGAAAACGATTATATTTCTCAAAGACAATCAAAGATAAGGAAGAAGCAGCGGATTATTACAGAGGGGTGCTGATGGAGCAGGACAGGGAATCGCCGCATAAATACACAGATGAGAATTTTGGGGTAGAAAAAGGCGATGTCGTGGTGGATATCGGAGTTGCCGAGGGGAATTTTTCTTTACAGGTGATTGATCGGGTTTCCAGATTATACATAATTGAATCAGACGATGGCTGGATTGAAGCCCTTCGTGAAACGTTTAGAGATTATAAGGAAAAAGTAATGATTATTCAAAAATTTGTGACTTCCGTGGACGAAGGGAAATATGCGACGCTGGATTCTCTGATAGAAGAACCGGTAAATTTCATTAAGATGGACATAGAGGGAAATGAGTGGGACGCACTGCTGGGAGCGGAGAAACTGATTGGCAGGTCAGAGAATCTGAAATGCGCGGTTTGTGCTTATCATGGGGATTTTGATGAAATTTTGATTAGGGATGTCATGGGAAAATATGGACTGGATATTTCCACCACACAGGGATACATGTGGTATCCGGGGACGAACAGGCAGACCTATGTTTCGACCAGACTGTGCAGGGGAATTGTCAGAGGAATAAAAACGGATTGGGCAGGAAATAAAAGTGGAAATCAGACAGATGAAGAAGGAAAAAGCAGATAAAAAGACGCTTGCTATTGTTTCTGTCTATGACAAAGACGGCATCATAGAAGATTATCTTATTTTTTACCTCTCGTCACTAAGGGCTGTCACAAATCGTCTGATCGTGACAGTGAACGGAAAACTGACGGGGGAGGGAAGGGAAAAGGTTTTATCCATAGCGGACGAAATCTACCATCGCTCTAACACAGGCTTTGATTTTGGCGCGTACAAGGATGTGTTGGAAAACTATCTGAAACCGGGAGAATTGAAACAGTATCAAAGATTAATCCTGTGCAATGATACCTGTTATGGACCGTTTGTTCCCTTTACGGAAATATTTGCCCGGATGGAAGGAAAGGACACAGAGTTTTGGAGCATCAACTATATCGAAGATCCGCTTCTGCCGCATTTTCAATCTTATTTTATGGTGGCGAGCGAGAGTGGGATGCGTCTGGTAGAAGATTTTCTTTTACAAGAGGTGGACAGCAGCATTGTTAATCCGATACAGGCCTGTGGGTATGAGCATGGATTGAGTGAGACCATTTTATTGAGTGGGATTAAGACAGATTATTATACGTCGTGTGTGAAAGAATATCATGATTTGGATATTTTTGAGGCGCCGGATTACGCGATGGAATTACTGGGTTTGCCGCTGTTAAAAAAGAGGGCTTTTTCGGATGCGTTGTCCGTAAAAGACAACTGCCGGAGGGCGCTTTGTATGATAGCCGAACGGGGAAACTATCCGATGGACTATATCTTGAAAAATGTTTACAGAGTTTATCACAGGGATTTTTATGATGTCCTGTGCAGGCAGTATTTAACTGAAAAAAGTTTCTTTGAAAAGAATTGTGCCACAAGGCGAGAAGTAATCTCTTTTTGCAGGGAACATAAGAAAATATACCTTTACGGAAATGGTTATATGTCGGTTTTATTCATGGCGCGGTTTAAAAGATATATGAATGAGTTTTGCGGGTATGTGGTTTCGGATAATTATTATGTGGAGGCACGGGATGAAGGGGGACAGGCTTATAAACTGTCAGAGATAGACAGGGAAGCGCCGCTGATTGTGGCAATGACAGGAAAAGTGGCGGTGCAGGTCATAAGTAAAGTGCGGGACAGGAAGAATGTGCTGTTTTTATCGGTGGATCTGGAAATGGCAAAATAGGAACGGGGTATCAAAATGCGAAAAGCTATTATTTAAGGAATCAGCTTGTGTGACGGAAAAAAACAGTGCAGAACGGAGAAATTGGCTATGGATAAAACAGAAATTACCTATGACAGTCTTTGCGGAATGATTGAAAGCTGTATTGTTCCATCTTCATATAAGGTGTTAAAGGATAGGAAAAAGATGCTTGTCATCGCTATCAGCGAGGAAGTGCGGTTTCAAAAAAGTATACAGAAGATACTGAAACACAATCCGGAAATGGAGTTTATTATAGTAGCACAGATTGGGTTGCAAAAGGTACTGGAAGATGTATATAGAGGCAGATACCCAGTGATTGGCTGGAGCGGAACATACACGGCGAAGTTGATTGACAAGGTAAGAAAAGAATCGGATATCAGTGGATTGGACAGCTTTTTTTACTTTACCCAGCATCCAGTCAATCTGCGGGATAACAATTTTATCAATATCGCGCAGTACCTGCAGGAAGAGATGGATATTCATGTTTACAGCGATACAGTAGGATATGAACTGTATGAATACCACAATCTTGCGTTGTATAGTCAGGGAATTAAAGTGTACGAGGAGATAAACCGCCTGATTGGTTTGAAATTTATGCGTGTCACAGAGGAGAACAAGGCATGAAGATAGGTATTTTGTCTTTATATAAGGAGCGAGAAATCACAGGGATTAATAAGGTTACAGTGGGTCTTATGGAAGAAATTTTGAAACTGGATCGGGAAAACATATACATCTTTTTGGGAAAGACAGATTGGCTTCCTTTGGATATGGATTACATACCAGTTCTGCCAGATGCCGGCGCTTCCATGCAGCTTAATTATGCCATGCTGGCGCATCCGCTGGATATTGTTCATTCGCATTACCGCCCATTTGAGCTAAGTAAAGGCATTCCTTGTGCAAAGATACTCACTATTCACGATCTGATTCCACTCATTTATCCAAAATGGTATGGGAACCAGTTTGAATATTTTGATGTTTCTATACGCAGATGTGCAAAGGAAGCAGATAAAATCATAGCGGTTTCCGAATGTACAAAAAGGGATATCACAGAGCGTTACGGAATCGCGCCGGAAAAGATTGAGGTGGTGTATAACGGTTTGTCCCCGGAAAAGTTATTTGCGGACGATGCTGTAGGGAAAAGTGTGCCAGAATTAGAAAATACGGACTTTATCTTTTCGGTATCGGGTCTTGGACCACACAAAAATCAGGGAGGACTGGCGGATGCTTTTATGCTCTATAAAAGGCGGCATCCGGATTCGGACGTAAAGCTGGTGCTGACGGGACCTGTGCGGAAATATGAGGTCGTCAGGGAAATACTGTCAAAAAATAGGGATGTAGCGGAGCATGTGGTGTTTACTGGTTTTGTCAGCGATGAGCAGTTGATCTGGCTGTACCGGAAAGCAAAGGCGTTTATCTATGTTTCTTATTATGAAGGCTTCGGTCTGCCAATACTGGAGGCGCTTTCCGTTGGAAAGGCAGTGATCTGCGCCGATGCGGCATCCATGCCGGAGGTGGGAGGGAACGCAGTAGCGTATTGTAATCCGCATGAGGTGGAATCTATAGAAACAGCCATTGATAAAGTTGTATCGGACGCAGCGTACAGAAACAGTCTGGAGAAAGCGGCGGAAAAACAGGCATCAAAATTTTCTTATAAAAAGGCTGCGGAAGAGATGCTATGGATTTATAAATCGTTTCAGAAATAGCCTGCCGCAGCTGCTTTGTGACAGGAGGATTCGACTGAATGTCATCGTGTCAACGCATTGATAGAATAAATAGATATCAGGGAGAATATATGGCAGACAATAGAAAAAGGATTTTACATATGACGCCGCCGATTATTAATAACGGTGTATACAAATATATATTTAATCATCTGGAATACATAGATAGAGAACGGTATCAGTTTGCATTTCTGACCAGAAACGCGAAAGCGCTGGAGGCGACGGAGGAATGCAAAAAATATGGATTTGATATACAGTCCTTCTGCAATACGCAGCGGAATAATGAGGAAAAGCTGCAACAGGAAATCACGAGCATTCTGAAACAGGGGTACGATGTCGTTCATCTGCATACCAGTTTTTGGCGAGGATTTCTGATTGAGCAGATTGCAATGGAATTAAAGATTCCAAAGGTGATCGTGCATTCCCATAGCACATGGGTCGATGTGGCAGATGATACGAGGCGGGAAGAGATTCTGCGAATACATAACGAATACAAGAAAAAATTTGATTTTCGATATGCGACTGATGTATGCGCCTGTTCCCGTCCGGCGGGGGACTGGCTGTACGGCAAGCAGATTCCACGGGAGAGGATACAGATATTGCCCAATGCAATTGATGTGGAAAAATATCGTTTTCGTCCGGAGATAAGAAAAAACTTGCGAGAAAAGCTGGGGTTGAAAGACAAAATTGTAATAGGGAACGTGGGACGTTATTGTTACCAGAAGAACCAAAGTTTTTTAATCAAGGTCTTTGCCAAAGCGAGGGAATACAATAAAAAGCTTTTTCTAATGTTAATCGGTGGAGGGGAGCTACAGAATGAGCTAAAAAAGCAAATCGTGGAGATGGGGATAAAGGATGACACATGTTGTTTGAACTGGCAGGAAAATATATTTGATTATTTTCAAGTGATGGATGTTTTCTGCCTTCCTTCCCTGTTTGAAGGACTGGCTATTACCTCTGTTGAGGCACAGGCTGCAGGACTGAAATGTTTCTTGTCAGACACGATATCCATGGAAGCAAAAATAACAAATCTAGGGGTCTTTCTACCATTGGAAGAAGATATATGGACAGAGCAATTGGCACATAGTGTTTCGGCGGAAAGACGGGAGAGAAAAGACGCGGAATTAAAAAAAGCCGGATATGATATCAGGACGGCGGTAAAAAAACTGGAGCAGATGTATGAGTGAGAAAAAGAGAAAAATCTATATCGCAGGCGCTCATTCTAGAGGAAGGACACTACGTGCCTATCTGGAATACCTTTATCCGGAGATCGAGGTGGCGGCTTTTTTGGTGGATGATATGTCGGAGAATACGGAAACTGCTGATGGCTTGCCGGTACGCCTAATCGGGCAGGGATTACATACGGAATATCCGGTGTATCTTGGAATGCGCGGAGCAAACCAAGAAAAAGTGACGAACGAACTGCTGGAAGTGGGGATGCAGGAGATTATTCCGGTAACGGTAGAGTTGGATAGGCAGCTTCGTAATGAATATGTGCGCAGATATGTACAGGACAGGGGCAGGGCGTTTTTGATGATAGATGAACTGTCCGTGGGGGAATAAAGATATGCAGGAAAAAACAGCAGGAATTTACGTAGCATGTTCTATTTATGATAAGCCGTTGCAGGATAGTTATACATTTATACAAGAAGAGATTTCTTTGCAGGTGGGAGCCGCTTTAACAGGGGAAAGGATATCAGAGAATATAGTTTCGGATTGTGAGGGAGAAAATATTTCTGACAGGAATAAGCAGTTTTGTGAACTTACGGGGCTTTACTGGATTTGGAAGAATGCCTGCGAGGATTATATGGGGCTGGTGCATTACAGGCGGCATTTTTTGCTGCCGGATAACTGGCTGGAACGGATGATAAGAAATCGGATTGATGTGATTCTGCCTGTGCCGTTATATGTTGCGCCAAGCATTGCAGAGAACTATAAGGAGAGGCATATTGCGTCAGATTGGGAATATCTGATGGAATTTTTTAAGGAAAAACTTTCAGAAGAATATGAAACAGCCAAACAGATTTTTAGTGGAAACCTATATTGTCCCTGCAATATGCTTATTGCACGAAAAGAGGTGTTGGATCAGCTTTGCGAATGGATGTTTCCTATCATCTTCGCAGTGGCGGAGCATGGGGGAGAAAAGAAAGATTCTTATATGAATCGTTATCCCGGCTTTATTTCAGAGCGGCTGATTACCTATTTTTTTGAAAGCCGCATGGAGAAATACAGGGTAGCATATGCCAATAAGAATTTTTTAAGGTAGCATAATTAAAGCATACATCATAATATATCTCAAAAAATTGGTAGACTAAAACGACAAGCAGAAGGTTTAATGAGAGCAGATTTCCAACATGAAATTTGCTTAAAATTATTGATTTGGAGGAACTTATGGATTTCGAATTAACAGCTTCCATGATGTGCGCAAATTACGGCAATCTGGAAAAGGAAGTGCGGGATTTAGAAGACGGTGGGATTGATTCTTTTCATATTGATATTATGGACGGCAGATATGTGCCGAATTTTGCCATGTCCTTGAATGATATGTTATTTATAGCGTCAGCGTCGAAGAAGCCGTTAGATGTGCATCTGATGATTGAACACCCAAACAATAATATACATATTTTTTTGGAAAAGTTGCGCAAGGGTGATACAGTCTATATCCACCCAGAGGCTGAGTACCACCCGTCAACCACATTGCAGAAAATCATCAACGCAGGAATGATTCCGGGCATTGCAATCAATCCCGGGACAAGCGTAGAAACAGTGTTTGAGATGCTGCGTATTGTGAAAAAGGTGCTGGTCATGTCCGTGAATCCGGGAAATGCGGGGCAGATGTACCTGCCATATGTCGGGAAAAAGATAGACCGGCTGCTCCTGCTCAAGGAGGAGATGCATTTCAGGGCATATTGGGACGGAGCCTGCAGTGCGGATAAAATTCTTGCGTTTGCGCCGAAAGGGATGGACGGGTTTGTGCTTGGGACAACCATGCTCTTTGGAAAAAACAGACCGTATGGAGAAACAATAAAGGAAATACGCGGTTATGGCAGGAATCTGGAACAAAGGGGGGAGTAGAGTTTACGGAGGTATGACTGATGAATGTGGCAATAATTCTGGCAGGCGGAACGGGAACCCGTGCAGGGCTTGAAGTCCCAAAACAGTATTATGAGGTGAATGGAAAGCCTGTTATTTCGTATTGTTTACATACTTTCCTTGTGCATGAGGAAATTGATGCGGTACAGATTGTGGCAGACAGAATGTGGCATGGGTATATTATGCAGCATCTTTTTGCGCTACCATGTAATGAGAAGTTTAGGGGATTTTCTGTACCGGGGGAGAACAGGCAGTTATCGGTATATCATGCGCTTGCAGATATTCGCAGGTATGCATTGGATAATGATTTTGTGATAATCCATGATGCGGCACGTCCCTGCGTGATGGCGGTTCAGATTAAGAACTGCCTGAAAGCGGCGAAAGGGCATGATGGTGCACTTCCTGTTTTGCAGATGAAGGATACTGTCTATCTCAGTGGTGATGGGAAGGCAGTATCTTCTTTATTGGACAGGGGGAAAGTCTTTGCTGGGCAGGCACCAGAAGTGTTCCTGCTTGGTAAATATTACGAGGCGAACAGGGCGCTTTTGCCGGATAAGATTTTAAAAATCAACGGTTCGGCAGAGCCTGCGGTCATGGCAGGAATGGACATTGCTATGATACCAGGGGATGAGGGAAATTTTAAAATTACAACGGCAGCGGATTTAAAGCGTTTCCGGGAAATTGTACAAAAGGACAGATGCGTGGTATAGCGTATTATATAACGTTTTAGAAATGGTTCGGGAAAATGATTAAGAGGGCAGCATCGGAAAGAAGCGGAAGCAGAGAGGGACGTATTGATGAAAGCGTGGGTATTGCATGACATTGGCGATGCGGAAGGCGGTGATGATAGAACCCATCATAGAACTGATTTTACAGGAATAATTAACGTTATACAAGTACCAATCTGGAAAAAGGCAGGCGAAAAAATGATAAAGTATGACCGGCTAAGGAATTGTAAATAAATAACTTGTTAATTTGACGCTGTATCAATGTTCAACTGCAAAGAAGATAATCGCAGGCGTAGCGGGCTGCGTCAAGATTATCTGATACTGCAGATGGACATTTAGACAAGTCAAATGGATGCGTTATTTATTGACAGTTCCTAAGGATAATATCCCCTTAGCAGAACTTGTTTTACGCATTATTACAGGGAAAAAGGATTTAATTATTACAGACTGTGAAACACAAAAGGACATGAAACGGCTGGGAGGGGCACGGTCTGTTTGTTTGGATGGGTATGGAACGGATCCAGACATGAAAAAGTACGATTTGGAAACACAAAGGGTTGATAAAGGGGCAGAAAGCATAGAGCAAGGTATTGTATAGGGTTTTGCCAAAAAGTATGGGTGTATAATGTGTTGAAAATCCCCCCTTATATGGATTTCTTATGTGGATTTCCGCAAAACTTTATTGACTTTCAATCCCATATCGCCTATACTATTATTCAAGCAGGGGGACTACAGTGTAGTTGAGAAGGTAAAACCTGACCCTTTGAACCTGTTGGCTAATACCAACGTAGGGAGCTGAATGATACGATATCGTATTTTTTAGGATATTCCCTGCACATGGAATGTCCTTTTTGTTTTTAACTGAATAAGGAACTGTTCAAAAATAACTTTTAATACTGCTTGTCTTTTTTTCCGATAGCATCACGCAAAAATCAATTACATAGCCCGCTATGTGCCTGATTTTTGCGTGGCAATCTCGAAGAAAAATCCTACGCGTTATTTAAAAGTTATTGATTAACAGTTCCTAAGAATGATATGTGTTTGCGAGGGAACTGAACAAGTTGAAAAAGGTAAGACCTGACCTCTTGACCTGTCGGCTAATACCGGCGTAGGGAAGCAATTTCTTACGCCGTACTGCGTCTGAAAGAGCTTCTAATGATTTGGAAGCTCTATTTTTTTATCACAAGGAGGAAATGGTAATGTCATTTATGGAAGATATTTTGAAACAGAATAAGCCTGTCTGGGATAAGTGTATCGCCACTTTGTTTGTGCAGGATATGAAGGACGGAAAACTCCCCATTGAGGATTTTAAGGAATACATGATACAGGACAGTATCTATTTGAAAAATTATGCCCGTGTGTATGGCAAGGCAATATACCATGCGGAAACATTAAGGGAGATCCAACTTTACCATTCTATCCTGAATTTTGTAACAGATACAGAGTCAGTGGTGCGCCTGAATTATTTAAGGCAGTTCGGCATGACGGATGATGACATAGAATTTATTGATCCTTTGCCGGAAAACCGGAATTATATTGATTTTCTGTTTGAAACTGCGGAGCGTGGAAATGGGTGTGAAATACTCATGGCGCTACTCCCGTGTATGCTGAGTTACAGCTATATATTCCGGAAACTTGCAGATGAACCGGAAAGCCGGGAATCAAAATATTGGGACTTCATTCAAGATTATGCCGATGACCGATATGCTGAAGGCTGCAAGGAATGGTGTGACTTTGCAGATAAGAAATGTGTGAGCCTTTCTGAAGCTGACCAGAAAAAGCTGGGCAGTATTTTTGAAAAGGCGGGTTATCTGGAGCTTGATTTTTGGAATATGGCTTATAGGAGGAAAAAAGCATGAAGGATAAAACTTGCCAGCGATTACCAATGCCAGGCTTTGTTTTGAGAAAATTCCATGCGGGTATGTATCCGTATTTTCCTGTTCCACAAAAGCGGAGGGAGTAACATTGTGCGGTTTGAAATATGAACTAAATAACGCAGTATTGACTAATACATTTCCTATCGGGGTAAGCAACGAATTTATTGACAGGGAAAGCAGTATATCAGTGAATGACGGAACTTTATTTATTGTTTTCCCAAGAGAAGCAAAGGAGAGAATCATACAATGAAAAAAGTATTGAGTATTGCAGGTTCTGACTGTAGCGGCGGTGCGGGCATACAGGCAGACTTAAAGACATTTTCCGCACATGGCGTATTTGGAATGAGCGTCATTGTATCTGTTGTGGCAGAAAACACAGACAGGGTAATCGGCATTCAGGATGTCAGCCCGGATATGATCGGTAAACAGATGGATGCGGTTTTTGAAGATATTGAGGTTGATGCAGTGAAAGTCGGTATGCTTTCCACACCGGACTGTATGAATGAAGTTGCCGCAAAACTGAAATATTACCACCCGGCAAATATAGTAATTGATCCTGTGATGTATGCAAAGAACGGCTGCCCACTCATGGAGCCTGCGGCAATCAAAACGCTGATCGGGACGGTTATCCCGCTTGCTGACGTACTGACACCGAATATTCCGGAAGCGGAAAAAATAGCAGGAGGCAAAATCAAATCGCTTGCGGACATGGAAGAAGCTGCAAAAGCAATCCATACAATGGGATGCCGGGCGGTCGTTGTCAAAGGCGGTCATGCAGCAGGGAATGCGGTGGATGTCCTGTTTGACGGGAAAGAAATCTGTCATTTTGACACTGCCCGGATTGATACGAAAAATACACATGGGACAGGCTGTACCTTTTCCTCTGCGGTTGCTTCACAGCTTGCAAAAGGCGTGAAATTACGGGAGGCAGTTCAAAAAGCAAAGGCTTATGTAACTATGGCGATTGAGCATTCCCTTAACATTGGGAAAGGCTGTGGACCGACACATCATTTCTGGCACCTCTACCAATATGGGCTGCAGGAAGAAAGGAATGGTGGAAAATGAAACCTGATTATTCTTTATACCTTGTAACAGACCGTATGCGCATGAGTACTAAAACTTTAGGTGAAGCAGTGGAGCAGGCGGTTATTGGCGGCTGTACTATGGTGCAGCTCCGGGAAAAAGAGATTTTGTCATTGGATTTTTATGTACTGGCATCGGAAATGAAAAAGATCACTGACAGATATGGCATACCGCTTATCATAAATGACCGTATGGACATTGCTATGGCAGTGGGCGCAGCCGGAATACATATCGGGCAGAAGGATATTCCTGCAGATATTGCCCGAAAGGTAATTGGTAAAGATATGCTGCTTGGAGTTTCTGCCGTTTCCGCAGCGGAAGCTGTAAATGCGGCAAAAGCTGGAGCTGATTATCTGGGCGTGGGTGCTATGTTTCCAACGAGGACAAAACCGGATGCAGGCTTTGTATCTATGGAGGAACTTGGAAGAATCCGTAAGGCAGTTGATATACCGATTGTTGTGATCGGGGGCATCAGTAAGGAAAATGCAATGCTTTTTCAGCCTATGGGGATTGACGGTCTGGCTGTTGTTTCCGCAGTGATTGCCCAGCCTGATATAAAAAAGTCGGCAGCCGACTTAAAATCACTGTTTTTCGGAAAGGAGGCTGTGAATAAACTTTGAAGCGGCAATTTTCGATTTGGACAGAACACTTCTCGATTCAATGGATAGGGAGTATATAGATATTTCTTTTCTAATAGAAACGGAGTTTACCTGTTCCGGGAAATTATGTGACAGAAATATGCGCCCGCAGTTTTGAGGAGGCGGCACAGTACACGATTGATTTATTCGGAGGTATGCACCTTTGCCGGACAGAGAGAAATAGATATGTAGGACTTATATAATGACAAAAGAGAAAAAGGAAGACAGTCTGAATTAAGTCTTTCTGGCTGAGAATTATCCTATTGACTTTCGATATTTAGTTTGCTATTATGAAAGCATGTACTTGCATAAGAATATATTGATAAAGACAAATTCGAGGGGGGACAGAATGTGGATGAAACAAGCCAGAAAATAATTGACGCAGCAATGACATTAGTTCGGGACAAAGGATATGTCGCAACTACTACAAAAGAGATTGCAAGGATAGCTGGTGTAAATGAATGTACCCTGTTCCGCAAGTTTGAGAGTAAAAAGGATATTGTTTTACAAGGAGCAAATCAGACAGGCTGGCGGGCGAATGTCACACCGGAGATTTTTGAAAATGTAACATGGGATTTGCGGAAAGATTTGGAAATGTTCATGAGGGCATATATTGACAGGATGACACCAGATTTCGTCAATCTGTCAATCGGTCTGAGGGCACCACAGCTCTATGAGGAAACCAAACAGCTCATTATGAAAGTTCCACAGGCTTTTTTGATGACATTTACCAATTACCTGAATAAGATGTGTGAGATGGGGAAAATACCGGAGAAAGATTTTAAGGCACTGGCATTGACCGTATTTTCGTCTACATTTGGCTACACATTTCTGAAGGCATCGTTCGGAAAAGAGCTTACAGATATTGAAAAAGATGAATACATTAAAGAAAGTGTGCAGATGTTTGTAGAAGGAATCTATCAGTAAAGTTTGGCGCTGACGGGCGTGCCTGTTATTACGACGATCATGGGGAAAGGGGCAATTCCTACAACGAACAGTTTATATGTTGGCAATATAGGCATTCATGGTAGCTATGTCGCCAATTCAGCGATCAGTAACTGTGATGTTCTTTTTTCAATAGGAACACGGTTCAATGACCGCATTACGGGGAAAATAGAAGAATTTGCGGTAAATGCAAAGATGATCCATATTGATGTGGATGCGGCATCTATATCCCGGAATATTGATGTAGATATTCCTATTGTTGCTGATGCGAAAAAGGCGATATGCGCTTTGCTTGCAAAGGCAAAGCCGCTCCATATCTCAGAGTGGACAGATGAAATAGGCCGTTGGAAAAAGGAACATCCGATTACTATGGGGGAAGTCGGCTTGACGCCACAGATGATCATTCAATCCTTAAATGAAATGTTCAAAGATGCTATTGTTGCTATTGATGTTGGAGAGTGCGGAGGGGTGACAAACAAATACAAATAAGAAAGGGACTTCCTCAATCCTTAAAAGGCTATGACAGCAACGGTTATAGTCTTTTTTCATGCGGTAATTACCGTATGA
>VSNQ01000051.1:3303-28173 GCA_009774395.1 Lachnospiraceae bacterium | reverse complement strand
CCTTACCACTATACACATAAAAAGAATAAGTTCATAAGCAATATTTCTTGCTTACAAACTTATTATACGAGGAGGGATAACAAGTTGAAAAAGGTTAAAAAGTTATTAATCAGACAGATTGAATTACTTGCGGAGAAGTCTAAAAACTGTGAAGCGCAGGAGTTGAGCAACCTTACAAAAGATATGCTCAGCATCAGCTTTGAGTTAAAGCAGGGTACGGCGCTGGCAAAGAAAGCTAAAGGCAAGTACGACGGAGAAATCAGAATCAAGACGAAAGTTGACAATTCTGAAATCGACAAGACCATGAAGAAGCTGAAAAAAGCCAGTGAATTGGCAGATGAACTGGCTAAAAAGAAAAGGTTAATCTAAATCAATACCCCGCTTGTATGTAATACTTGAATTTGGGTCTGTAAAAGAAGGTGAAGCTTCATTGATACGAGATTGATAGTTCCTTTCTTTTTGAATAGATGCGGCTTTTTCCTCGGCTAATTTGTTTAGTTTTTTCATAATGTTCTTATTGTCGAGGTCAAATTTTACATTTTTAGACATATGGTGTCCCTTTCTGTGATTAAGATTTACTTGTGTATATAAATACTACATGAAAAATATTGAAAAGTCAATATTAAAATTACTATATATAGATACTTTATAAAAACCTAATCAATATATAGATTTTATCCTAAATTAAAAAAGGTAATTGATTTATTTGGTACGTTGGTTGCATGGTATTAAAAAGAAAAAGTAAAATTGAGGAAAGAAGAAATGTTGAGATGGTGGCAGAAACTAATCTATGTAGCAGTGATAATTTTGGCAGTAATATGTCTGGGACTGAAAATAGCTGCTTGGGTAAAATTTATAACCCTGTAGGCAGCAGAGAGGAGGTGAGGGAAAGTGAAAGCAGAAATTTTTACAGATATCCCAAATGAATTAAAGACTATTGAGATAGACGCTGAAAAACGAATATTTAAAATAAACGGAACTGACTTCGGGAACGGCACTACAAGCTTTACAATAAATTGTGAGGGAGGAAAAGGCTTCGCAATTAGTATAGACTTGGACACAAAAGTTAGTTATGCAACTTACAATGAAAAAGGAGAAAAAATTACTGACCATTCCATTGAAAGAAACAGTCAGTAACAGAAGGTCAGATTAGGGATACTGCAATATCTGCAAGATATTTTAATACTTCGTTAAGTCCATTTTTAAAGCGACTTTGCATATAGGAAACAGCGTTATCGTTAAGTTCAAAATTTCCGGACACTACGAAATATCAAGGCAAATATTTCGAAATGCTTTTCCAAAGTGTGTAAGATTAAAGGTGCGAATATTTTCTTCGTACTTCCAGTATGAATCATAATCATATTTTTGAAGTTGCTGTAAACGTTGTTGATATATAGGAGATAGTTTGATTCGTTCATCTATAACTTCATCGTTGAAAGAGAAACGTTCTTCTATCAATCCAAGCCTTAAGATGTTTTCAAAAGCAACATTTACTATGTCGGGAGAGATATTTGTTATATATGTCAATCCTTCAAAACCACGTTTTTCAACAGGAGATTCTAATCCTAAAAAAGAATCAGGAGAGTCAGGAATGTGTTGATATTTACCATAGTACATATCTAATACTTGAAAGGATGTATTAGTAGATATTTCTTCTAATACATGAACATCAGCAGGAGACAACTGCCTGATTATCTCTATAAAGGCGGGATGCACATGTTCTTTTGTATCGGAAATCATGGATTTGGCAAGTAGGTTAGCATAAAGATTCCGCAGTTCATCGCTATTCATGGAATAAGAAATAGCTTGGATCGCAGGAATAGCAACATATGCTTCAGGTTCTACAATTTTTTCTGTATCTATATTTTGGAGTTTTAGTGCAAGTAGTTTTTTTGTTTCTTCAATACTGTTTTCTTTGTTTAGAATCCATTTGTCAAGCCCAGAGAAAGCAGCATTGATGGCACGGGGAATACGCTCAACTATTTTTCCGACTTCTTGAACAGTAGGTTGTAATGCATCTTCGTAGAAAGTGGGAGCAGTTTTTAATGTATCCCCTACAAGTTTATCAAGTCCTTCTGACATAAAATCACGACCTTTCAAAAATTTTTAATATAATTATACAATATTATTTGTAAAATTAAAAGTAGTAGGAGGGAATAAGTGTGGGAATTATATTTGCAATATTAAAAAATAAAAAAACTAAGGTAAAAGCGTTAGGAAAAACACTCAATTTATTGGTGATGCTTGTTGCGGTGAGTAAGTGTTTGACAGAAAGAATATCTAAGGAGAAAAGAATAAGTATTGGAGAAGCAGAAATTATTCTTATTGATTGTATTAAAGATGGAATGAAAACTTTAGCATAAAGGCAACTATCTGCAATGAATTATTCAAAAGGAAATGCTTTACCCTTATGTTCTTTATTACATTGTACTATTTTATCCGATGCATTACGAAACAAAGAAAGTAACTTTTCCAGTGTATCATCTTGTTAAAAAGCAATTTTAGAAGGCAAAGAAGTGGTTATTGCCGAATGATTGGTAAAATCCATAGGCAGTGACAGCACATAAAATTATTTACTATGGCAGAAGGGGGGAAGAAATGTGAAAGAAGATACAACAAAATGGCAGCAAATAGAACATAATGCTAGAATTGCAAACCGCAATGCTAGTATAGCAGTTGGCTGTACAATTATAAATATTTTGTTGTTTATTTTAGCATACCTAGATAAAATAACAGACTTTGTATGTTATGTACTATCTTGTCAGCATTAGCTAAAAGGACACCTATTATTGAAATTAAAGAAAAGATAAAAGAAATATTAGACTTTATATGTGCTATTTTGGATGTTTTTTCTGCTTGGTTAGCTTGTTTTATAGCCAAGTCGGCTTGGGCAGATGCAGATTTGGCTAGTTCTTCTGCAGATTTGGCTAGTTCTTCCGCAGATTTAGAGATGTCATAAAGCGGTTCAAGGAGCTGTTCTTGTTTGGATTCTTGCTCAGACCGTTCTAACTCATTAAATTTGCAAATTTCAGGTATAATTTGAAAATCGTTTGGAAACATGATTATTCCCCTTTCTGAAAATTTTTATAGATTACTTAGTATATAAAGTATAAGGGGAAATAGTGAAAAAGTCAAATAGAGGAAACAACAATTCAGTAGTCTGAAATAAAATAGATTTTGCTGTTCCTTGAAAAGTTTTTATCGTTATGAGTATTTTATACAAGAAATGAAAAAGAAGCAAGAGAATGTACTACTATTCCACAATGCTTCCTTTCAGCCTATTTTATGCAATGAAGCGTGAATTTCCCGGCTCTAGGCTCTTGTACATTCGCGACTGTACATTACCGGAGAATGACTAAAGTAGTACACATTTTACCATAACGATAAAAATTTTTCAAGGTATGGCAAGATTTATAAAAGACAATTTAGCATATCAGAAATATTGTACAACCAGTATCACATAATCATGAAATGGAGGTGGTTTATAATGCGCAAAAAAAAGGAATATACCTGTACAGTTGAATTTACGGAAGGGAGCGAACAACGAATAACACAAGCGTTTGTAGATTTATACTACAGGAGGCAGAGAGGTTTGTGTGGTCAGGATAACGACAGCATATTACTCAACAATATGCCCGAACCAAATCAGGAAAACTATGGCTAATAGGGTGTAAAAATACATATCTTTTATTTTTTTTACCCAAATTTCTCTATCCGGCGCCTTTTTGGGCGCCGGAAACGCATAGGGGGACAAGTGAAATGTTATGCAGAGATGAAGCAGAAGTAATAGAAAAGCTATGCAGTCTTGGAGATAAATTTGACAGTCTATATCAGCAAAAGAAATATCCGCAGGCAATGCATACATATTTTTCAGCCGTTACAGTAGCAGTATTTATGGAAACAGAGGAGGATGTGCTGCATTATCTTTTTGGAAACCCAGATACAAAGATTACGGATGAGAAGGGCATTTTTAATAAAGATAAAGTCAGCAAAGCACATCTTGAATGCATCAAACAGGGAATAAGTTACCCATTTGTGGGAACAACGGAGATGCTCCAAGCCCTAATAGAAGCTTAGACAGGCAGAGGACAAGCTGTCTTTTGGAAACAATATAATTATATTAAAGTTAGTGATATATGGAAGGATGGCATGGATGGCTTACAGGGAGGATATATTTGAGTGTGGCGAGGTAATAGAACATGAGTTTAAGTATATGGGGAGGTATGGAGCGAAGGGAGAAAAGAGGGGGCAGCGTAGGAAGGCGACATCTGATCAGATAAAGAAGCAGAATCTTGCCAATAAGATAAAAAGGGTGAGGAGGGTGATACTTTTGAACTTCCATCCGTGGGACTTATGGCTGACACTCAAATATAAGAGAGGAACGAGGAAAGATACAAAGGAAGTTTTGGCAGATGTTAAGGATTGGACGGACAAGCTTCGTAATGTATACAAAAAAGAGGGAGAACCGTTAAAGTGGATACGCCGTATTGAGATTGGAGCACAAGGGGGGATACACGTTCATATTCTTGTGAACCGTCCAAGGTCAATGCCGACAATAGACATTACAATAAAAAAACTATGGGGCAGGGCAGGTATCAATTTTCAAAGCCTGCGGGAAGAAGGCGGATATGGACAGCTTGCATCATATATATGCAAGCAGACAGATGATGAGATGGAGGGGCAGTTGAGTTTCCTTCCGGATGAGGATAGGAAGCGGTGCATCAGCTATTCGACAAGTAGAAATTTGATACGACCAGAAGACGTGCGCATTCGTAAAAAGTATGGTCATTGGACAATGAGGCGTATTTTGAAAGATGGTCCGAAACCAAGGGAAGGATATTACATAGACAAAGACAGCATCCGCACGGGCATAAATCCATATACAGGAATGAGCTACTTTTATTATTCAGAAATCAAGATAAAAAATAGGTGGGATGGAGATTTAGATAAGGGAAAGGAGAAATTGGTAACATGAATCTAAGGAGCAGGAAACGGAGCGAGGACACAGAGCAGATACAGGTAATGGAATGGGCGGCAGCAGCGTTATGCAGATATCCAGAACTGAAATGGCTGTATCATATCCCCAATGGCGGGACACGTGACAGCCGCGAAGCAATAAAGCTAAAACGAATGGGAGTAAAAAGGGGGGTATCAGACATACATCTTCCATTTCCGCATGGCAGATATCATAGTCTGTATATTGAGATGAAGTACGGAAGGAATGTGGCAACGCAAGAACAGATACAGTTTATGCGCGATATGGTTGACGCTGGTCATTGTGTTGCAGTATGTCATGATGCGCAGTCGGCAATAGAACTAATTGAACAATATGTTAACCTGCCTGCAATGGGGCGGATAAAGGTAAATGAACTTGAGGAAAAAAATGTTTACTGGGATGAGGACTTTATATGCCACATTGCTTCATGCAGTGCATATTGATTATCACAATATGCAATACAATTATAACGGCATTAATATGCTGGAAAGGAGAAAATATGTTTGACATTTTTGGTGAAATGGAATCTGCGGAGGAACTCAACAAGACCGCAGAAGGATTAAAAAATGAAGGTGATAAAAAAAGCCTTTACAAGCTTGCGGATGAGAACGGCATTGACCGCGCCGAAGCAGATTTATACTTTGAGGGAATGACCGATGCTTTTTGCGACGTCGCAAGCGCGGCAATTGGCAAAATCGAAGTGGAAGCAGCACAGTTGAAACCAGTGGAGATTATAGCAGACTGGACAGAATACATAAAAGGTTCCTGCTTGGAAGATATGCAGTTTGCGCAGGCAGTACGCAGAAAAGGGAAAAGTCTGAAAGAATGCATAGGGAATATTCTGAAGTGGTCTTTCAAAGTACGTTATAAGGTGGACAAGGATATTATCCGTGCGGCAGAAATAGAAAAGTATGTTAAGTCAGTTGAGATGGGCATACCCGGAATGGGACGTGCTAAGAAACTGATACGCGCATATTATTTGGAATCAGAGGAGGGGACAAGATGAGAAAGGCAGGACTGCTTGACCGGAAGCCAATGAGTGCGACTGCTGCCATGATGCATAAAGCAAAATCGGATAAGGGTGTGATAAAGACAGTGGAAGGCATATACAGAAATTACCGTTACGACTATACAGAATATGAAAGCCGCTTTTACTTTAGGGCAGCACTGACAGCGGATAAGGAAATATTGGAAGTTGATTTATTTACAAGAAGGTGCTTGGCAGCAGGCACTAAGGAGCCGCGCTTCCGAATATTTCTTGATTATGCGAGAAAAGATTTTATAAGCTGGAACATGACAGAGGAAAAGTGGAGCAATGCAAAAATTGATATGCTGGAAACAGGGGATGAACGATACCGCTATTCCTATCGTGGCAGAAATTTTGCATCAAAAGAAACGTTGAATATTGTTAATAAATATTTGAAAACAGGAAATATGCTGGATGTGGAAACGGCAGTTTTAGATTTTCAAGCAGATATACGAAACTGTAATTTAGCTAAAAAGCACAAACTGGTTACAGATGTGATTGACGGATATATGAACACGGTGCCGGACAAGCTGCCGGCTGACTGGATGAAATTTATCAATGACAGAGCGCTTGCATCCATGCACAGCATATTTTATCGGGCAGAAACAGGTGTCGGATACTGCACACACTGCAGGCTCCACGTACCTGTACCGAAAAACGTGAAACACAATATGCAGGGCAAATGCAGGTGCGGCAGCGGGATTACATATAAAAGCTGGAAAAAACAGAAGTCGGTAAAATATGATACAGTTGTATCATTAATACAGAAATGCACTGACAGTCAAAATTACGTTTACAGGCAGTTTTCAGTGAATCTGTCTGCAAGGGTGGAACAAAACTATCTGCCTCAAATAACAGTTTATGAGTGCTACAGAAGTCTGTTTCGTTTTTCAGAAGTCTGTCCGATGCAGAGTACGGGTGCATATGAATGGGGGTTATTTCGGAGTACAGGAATAGAACGATGGTGCAGAGCCGGCACAGTAAATCACGGCGGTTTCTATGGCGCTGGAAGAACAGGATATGCAAAGAGTTTTTTGTATACAGCAAATTTGAAAAGGCTGTTAAAAGACACCTGTCTGCAGTATATACCCATATCGGAGATTATAAAACAGAGTGATGACAAGTTAAATATCATAGCAGTGCTGGGGGATATGAGTATGTCATTTCCCTATGAAGCATTCTGGAAAATGGGACTGCGCCAATTTGTAATAGAGCGTGTGAAACGTGATGGAACAGAAGGGCTTACGAGAACCGATTATCGGTTTAATAAAAGTCCATGGAAATATTTAAGAATCACAAAAGAACATCTGCATCAGGCAATAAGGCTGAACGCAGGTGACAAGTTAGTACGCATTATACAGCGTATAGATGAATTTGGGGTAAGAATTACAGATGAACAGGCAGTATGGCTGGATAAATACGTCGGCGTTCACGTAGTGCTGGGATATTTTGGATACCATACGCCACACCGTATTATTCGCTATATGCAAGAACGTCTTTGTATAGGTGTTAACGACAATCCAAACCATGACGGCAGCAGCAATTTGTCATTATGGGTAGATTACATTGATACAGCACGACAGCTTGGCTGGAACCTGCGTGACAGGTCGATATTTTTTCCGCAGAATGTACAGAGGGCACATGATGAAGCCGTAAGAGTGTTTGATATCCAAAAAGATAAAGAAGATGCTTCAAAGATGCAGCAGAAAGATAAAATCATGAATCAGAATGCAAAGGAAATAAAAAAGGCATTCTGTTATCGGGACAGTAATTTTGTTATAAAAGTGCCGGGATGCTATCTTGATTTTAAACATGAAGGACACGCGCAGCACAATTGTGTAGCAACATACTATGAAAGAGCGGTAGAAGGAAAATGCATTATACTATTTATAAGACAAAAGCAATATCCGAATAAATCATACTGCACAGTAGAAATCAGAAATAGACAGGGGAAATTTCAAATTGAACAGAATAGAGCAGCATATAATAAACCTGCACCGAAGGCAGCTATAGCATTTATGGAAAAGGCGGTAGCAGCGGCGCAAAAAATAGCGGACAGTATGGCGGGAGAAGAACGGGAACAAATCCGCATACAGGCAGCAGGATAGGAGGCATTTATGGAGAATTTAATAATAAGCAATGAAGGATACATTGAAATCAAAAAAGAGATAAAGGACAGGCTGAATGAAACCGTTCACAATTTTATTATCATTGGATATTATCTCAAGCAAGTAAGAGATAGCGGCGCATATAGAAATGACGGTTACAAAAATTTGGAAGAATTTGCTAAAACAGAGTATGGTCTTTCTGTCAGCACTGCAAGCAGGTTTATGGATATCAACACACAATTTTCAAAAGAGGGAAACAGTCGTGAAATCCGAGATGAGTATAAAAATTTTGCATACAGCAAGCTGCAGGAGATGCTTACAGTCAGCCCTGAAGACCGAGGACTTGTCACCGAAGAAATGACAGTCAGTCAGATACGCGAAATAAAAGAAGCAGAAAAAGAAGAAAAGCAGGAAGCAGAAGAACAGGAGCAGAAAACCTTGCCATTGTTACAGCTTGTAGAATCCGAAGAATGTAAGCCAGAAGAATCAAAAACGGAAAAAGAACAAAAGGACGAATCAGAATATAAGGATCCATTAGAAAGCGTTCTAACAGCATTTTGGAGAGAAAAGGAAAACACAGAATTATATACAAAAGCCATTGCAGGAATTTTAACGCCGGAGATAGCAGCAGAAGAAATCTGCCCTTCGGGCAGCAGAATATACAGAAACGGCACAAACATGATGTTTTTTTATGACTTTGACAAGGGGGCAAAATTAAGAAGCATCAAAGATAGGAAACCCGTAATAACACCCTATACATATCAAGAAATCCTAGATAAAACCAAGGAATTAAAAATAACATTTGAACAGACAGAAGAATCCGAAACAATCAATGCAGAACAGCTAGAAAATGTATCACATTCAGATAATGAAACGCAGCCAGATAAGCAACCGCATCAAAAAACAGTTGCGACGTCGCAAGAAAAACAAGAAGAACCATATATCCCAATGGATGGGCAGACAAGCATTGTAGATATGCAGGAAATAATGCCGGACAAACAAAAAGAAACTGCTGCCAACACACAAGAAAATACCATAGACGGCGAATACAGAGAGTTAATGCCGCAGAAGGATGAGGAAACAGAAAAGTCCCAATTTGCACAAATAGAAATAAAGAATGCTTTGAGTTATTTTGAGATGGAAATAAGGCGTATGGAAGGAATGTCATCCAAGGAATCTGTTAAATCGCGTAATTATAAAATCGCGTTAGAGTGTATAAGCAGATGTTATCCGGATATCAACTGAAAGGATTGTGGTAAAAGGAATGTGGAAAAAGCTGAAAATAGTAAAAGCAATAATCAAGGCATGGGCTGCATATAAAGCATCTGCTAGAAAGATTTATTTAACTCGTGATAGGTGTGGGAACAATTTAGGCGGCAGGGGCGAGTAAATAAGAATTTATCCATGAAGAAAATTGTATTTTATTGTAAAATTACTTGTCTTTTTGTAAGATACAAATTAAACTGTATTTAACGACATCAAAAAGGTAGGTGAGAAATATGAAATCAATGGGGAAACAGAAGTCGGATAATCCAAAGTCGGAACAATTAACAGTTCGTGTTGATAAGGAACATTTAGAAATACTGAAAGAATATTGCGAAAAAGAAAATGTTCAGAAAGCAGAAGCGATTCGGAGAGGGATTAGGAAATTAAAAGAAAGCTAAAAATATTTTACAACTTACCTATAAAATGATAAAATAAAGAAGAATATAAAACAACAGAGCCAAGAGCCGCATATGTTTTGATACATAGGCGGCTTTTTGCGTTGATCAACAGGCAGGTGGTGAAATGGGCAGAAAAAATCCTTTGGCAGATAAGGCAGCAGAAATGTTTAAGGCAGGAAACAGTATGGCGGACATAGCCAGAAGCCTCAATATTCCTGATAGTACCGTGCGCAGATGGAAAAACACATATAAATGGGAAACGACAAAATCGAACGGTGAACGAAAAAAAAGCGAACGTTCGGATAAAATTAAAGCGTCCGCACGAGATGGTACAAAACAGACTATGGCAAACGAAGAACTTAGCGAAAAAGAACGTTTATTCTGCTTATATTATATTAATTCCTACAATGCAACTATGAGTTATAAAAAAGCGTATGGATGCAGCTACGAAACGGCACACGCACATGGATATGAACTTGTGGCAAGGTGTGGCGTGAAAAAAGAGATTGACAGGCTGAAAGAAATCAAACGGCAGCAGGCAGTTGTCAGTGAGGTTGATATTGTAGAATTGCAGATGCGGATTGCGTGTTCAGATATTGGTGATTTTATCAATATGGAAAAGGGAAGTATTGGATTAGAGGATTTTAAAGAAGTAGATACCCAGCTTATAAAAGGTGTGAAAGAAGGAAAGTATGGTATAGAAATAAAGATGGAGGATAGGCAGAAAGCAATTAATTGGCTGACAAAGTATTTTCTAATGCATCCTGACGATAAATACAAAGCAGAATTTGAGCGCAAAAGAGCAGAAGTGGGAGATAATTCTGTTGAGAAGCTGCTTGAAAATATGCAGACACTTAATGATATGCTGCGGATGCCAGTGGGAAATAGATCATTGGATGATATAGAGAAGGAAGGTGGCGTTGATGAACATTCCAGCACCATTTAGCCAGCGACAATATGATTACTTCCTACGGTGTATAGATAGCTGGTTTAATGTAGCAGAAGGGGGGAAACGTGGAGGAAAGAACGTACTTCAGACGCTTGTATTCTGCGCAATGCTGGAAACCCATAAAAATAAAATACATCTTGTGGCAGGTGTATCAAATGCAACTGCAAAACTGAACATTCTTGATTGTGATGGATATGGTCTGCTTAATTACTTTGAAGGCAGATGCCGCGAGGGGAAATATAAGGATAGAGATTGCGTATATGTGAAAACCAAGACAGGTGAAAAGGTAATTCTTGTATCTGGTGGGGGCAAAGATGGAGATGAAAAACTGATTAAAGGGAACACCTATGGAATGGCATATGTGACGGAAGCAAATGAGTGCCATACGAAGTTTTTGAAAGAAGTTTTCGATAGAACAATATCCAGTTCAGACCGAAAAATATTCCATGATTTAAACCCAAAAGAGGAGGAACACTGGTATTATACAGATATCCTAAAATTTCATGAACAAAATCAGGAAAAAGACAAAAACTATGGCTATAATTATGGGCATTTTACGATAGTTGACAATATGTCCCTGACGGATGAGCAGATAAAAGCAGTATTAAAGACATACGAAAAAGAATCCGTATGGTACCGCAGGGATATAAGAGGAGAGCGGGCAGTAGCGGAAGGAATTATATTTGTAAAGTTTGCCAACAATGCAGAACCGTATCTGTACAATGATGATGAATTATTTGATATAGCGACAGGATTGGATGGTAAGCCAAAACTCAAAAAATATCCATATAAACTGACAGTAGGCATAGATTTTGGGGGCAACGGATCCATGACGACATTTGTGGCAGCAGCATATTTTAACAGATATCATGATATCAGGATAGTAGAGGAGGCAGGAATAGATAAATCACCTGATATAGATGCAGATAAAATATGCAAAAAATTTATAGAATTTTACAATCTGATAATAGACAAATATGGAAGGGCACCGGACTGGATATTTCCGGACAGCGCAGCAACCACAATGATAAACAGTTTAAGGAGCGCAGCGAGAAAAGAGGGGCTTCCTTGGCAGAATATAGCAGGATGCTATAAGAATGAACTAAGTGAACGTCCGAGAATGTGGGATATTCTGCTGCACACAGGCAGATTGAAGATAAACAGAAGATGCACAAAGCTGATAGCTGCTTTAAAAGCATTAAAATGGGATGAAAAGAAGCCCAACCAGCCAGAAGATAAAAATATCGGAAACTGTAATGACTGGTGGGATGCAGGATGCTATACAATGCTGGATTTTGAAAAATATATAGGTTTGGACAAGTAGGAGGAAAAAGGGTGGAGAGTTTTATTGAGAATTTGTTGATGAAAAGAGGATATATAGTTAATCATAATGCACAGTCTGTTATAAAAATGTGCGATAATTGGTATGCAAACAGAATAATTGAGGACTTTCACAGAAGACGAACAATACAAGGAACGCCATATGAACTAAATCGCTTAAACTTTGCGAAAAGATGCTGCTCTGATGATGCCAAGCTGTGTGAAGTGCTGGAAGTGAACGCAGGAGCAGGAGAGCAGGCGCAGAGAGTAAATGAAATACTGGCGAAGAATGAATTTGAAGTACAATACAGAAAACAGTTGGAAAAAACATCAGCAGTAGGCACAGCGGCTTGCTATATAAGGCTGGATAATGCAGGAATATATAGTGATGGAACGATTAAAGGGGGAGAGATACGGCTGAACTATGTGGATGCAGATTGCTTTATACCGCTTACCGTAGTGAATGATATCGTTACAGAAGCAGCGTTTTCCGGCAGCAGTTTAAAAGGCGGCAGGAAACAGACTACGCTTGTGTTGTTTCTGCTTACAGAATACAATACATATACTGCAGAAACCCATATATTTGATGAGTATGGCAGTGAATTGCTGGAACTGGAAAAAACGATTACATTGGGAGATGTTAAGCCATTTGCAGTATTGAGGAATGCAGAAGTAAATAACCTTGATGATATGATAGGTTATGGGCTGCCAAAGCTTGTGAATGCAATCCCAGTACTAAAGGCGTTAGATTTATGTTACAATGTGCTATTTAGCGACTTGGATAAGGCGGAGAAAATTTTGCTTGTAAATGAATTGTTGTGTGATTTTGATGAAAAGACAGGCAAGCCGAAAATGACACCCGAACAAAAGAAAGTTTTTGTGTTTTTAGGAGAAAAACTGCCACAGGATAAGGAAGTTTTGCAGGAATATAATCCAATTATTCGAATAGATGAGATAACAAAATGCTTTGAACTTGCTTTGTCACTGCTGTCTATGAATTTTGGATATGGTACGAAGAAATATAGCTTTGAAAATGGGCAGATCACAACAGCAACCGAGTATGTTGGCGAAAGACAAGACCAAATGCAGGAGTTAAACAGGCAGCGACAGGAAGCAGAAAAGTATATTCAAGATATATGCAGGGCAGTATTTTGGTTCTCTAATACATTTCATGGAACAACCTACGATATTAACGCGGAGATACTTGTCGATTTTGATGATAGCTATGTAACAGACAAAGAAACGGAACTGGAACGGGTAAGAAATGATGCATTGCAATTTGATATCCCGTCCCTTACCCTATGGTATCTAATGAGAGCGTATAGCCTGACAGAAAAGGAAGCGGAAGCATTAGTTTTGGAGAAGCAGGAGCGTGAGGAAGAACTTGAAAAAGACGAAGAAAGCGAGGATTAAACAATGCTTACGGATAAACAATTGGAATATATCAGTGATGCGTTAGTGCCATTATTCCAGTATCTTGAGAGTGAAGTAATTGCAGACGTGGCGCAGAGAGTTAAGGCAACAATGGCATTTACAAGGTCAGCAGAATTGGAGGCACAGGCGCTATATGAATTGGGATATAGTCCGGCATATATTCGCAGAGTGGTTATGAAAAGGCTTAATGCTAATCTAGAGTATCGGAAACTTGTAGCAAAAAACACGCTGGAACATAAAAGAATTGTAAAAGAACTTTTGCGGAAAATAAAGAAAGAAGCATATAAGGCAGGGGACAAACTATTTGCGCAGTCAGGTGACCTTTCATTTTTGGATGATCTGCGTATATGGAAACTTGGAAATAGAGAAATAACAGAGCGTTCGTTTTTGCCCAAACTTGTGAAAGCCATAGCAGAGCAGACAAAAGGTGAACTGCGGAATCTGACACGAACAACAGGATTTAAAACAGTGGCAGGCATGGAAACACTTGAAACAGTATACAAGAAAGAACTTGACAGGGCAATGATAAAAATAGTTACGGGGACATTTTCACAGGAAAAAGTATTGTATGATGTAATCCACAATCTTGCGCACAGCGGGCTTCGGTCAATCAATTATGGCAGCGGGCGCACCATGCAGCTTGATTCTGCTGTGCGCCTTGCCACAAGAACAGGAGCGCATCAGCTTATGGGGCAGATAGCTGCAGAAAATATCAGGGAAACAGAAACCAATATGGTGTATGTATCCTCACACTGGGGAGCACGGAACAAAGGGCAGGGACACGCAAATCATGCCGAATGGCAGGGAAAAGTCTATACAATAAATAACAATATGGCAGCAGAACAGACCGCGAAAGAGGCGGAACGTATCGGGCAGGCAGCAATAAAAGACCTGTGGGAAGCAACGGGATACAGCATGAACGGAGAACATCCAAATGACCCAATGGGGCTGTATGGCTATAACTGCCGTCACAGAATTTATCCGTGGTTTGAGGGGATATCAGAACTTCCGGATGATGATCCGGAACCAGCTCCGGTAACAATTGACGGAAAGCAGTATGATTATTATGCGATGTCGCAAAAGCAGCGTGCTATGGAGAGCCGAATCCGTGCGCTGAAACGGGAAAGAGAAGCAATGCAGAAACTCAATATGGATACAAAAGCGGTTCAGAAGCAGATAAGAGATAAAATCAAAGCATATCAGGAGTTTTGCAAAAAATATAAAATGCCCGAAAAATATAACCGCATCCGCTATGATAACGGGACAGGAGATTATAAAAGTACAAAGGCATGGAAGGCATATGAAGAACAACGCAGGGCAGATATGGCGGCGCAGCAGGCGGCAGATAACAGCGTTTAGAAAGGAAATTGTCAATATCTCAATAATTTTTGTTGCAAATACCAAAAACATTGTGTATAATGGGAATGAAAGCAAACATATATTTTTGTATAAATGAATAAAGATGGTGGACAGTATGAAGCAGGAATATTGGTACAGATGCCCGAACTGTGGGTTTCCCAAGATGCTGAAATACTTTGACAGTACCAAAATCGTCAATTTCCCCGGATACTGTAAAAAATGCAAGCGGGAATCCATAATAACAATAGAGCCTAAGAGCCGGATAGTTAATCATTAAGTTGGTTATATACGGCTCTTTTATTATTTTAAGGAGGGTATATGAACATTTATGAGATTTTAAAAGAGTTTGGGGTAGAAATCCCAGAGGACAAAAAGAAGGATTTTGATAAGAAGATGCAGGAACATTACAAAACGGCATCGGAATACGAAATCCAGACAAAAAAGCTGGAAACAGCAGAAGGCAAAGTAAGCACATTATCTGACAGCTTAGAAAAGTTCAAGGGTGTAGATGTAACGAAGCTGAACAAAGATATTGAAACGCTTCAAAAGAAACTAGAGGATAAGGATAAAGAGTTGATAGAGCAGCTCGCAGAAAGAGATTTTATGGATGCGCTTAAAGACGGAGTCCATGCTGCAAAAGGGAAAGACGCAGAAAAAATCATTAAACTTTTAGATGTGGAATCGCTGAAAGCATCTAAAAATCAAAAAGAGGATATTGCAGCGGCGATTAAAGCAATGGCGGAAGATGATGTAACAAAGGGGATGTTCCATACAGACGAACCAGAGCAGATGGGCACAGCCAATGTTATCGGCGGGATTAGCGGAGGCAGCGGCAGCACAGCAGATGCACAGATGCGTGCAGTGATGGGACTGCCGCCTGTAGAAACGAAAGGAGAATAAATAAATGCCAAACACAATAGCACTAGCAAAAAATTATACAAGTCTGTTAGACGAGGTCTATAGGCAGGCGTCTGTAACAGCAGATCTTACATCTGATAAATCAATGTCAAGGGCAGGAACCAATGCAAATGAGATTATTTATCCGCAGATATCTGTAACAGGACTTGGTGAATATGACCGAAACAGCGGTTATACTACGGGCGCAGTAGATTTAAAATGGCAGACAGTACAGTTTAATTATGATCGTGGCACGAAGATTGCTGTAGATGTAATGGACAATGAAGAATCAAGGAACCTTGCATTTGGAATGGCAGGAGCAACACTTATGCGGGAAAAAATTGCACCAGAGGCAGATGCCTTTACATTTGCAACAATTGCAGGGCTTGACGGTATTACAAAAACAACAGGGACATTCTCTACAGCGGAACAGTTCCTTGATGCGCTTTTGACAGCATGGTCAGAAATGGATGAGAACGAAGTTCCGCAGGAACAGAGGCTGTTATATGCTACAGCAACGCTCTTTAACAGCGTAATGGCGCTTGATACGACAAAATCAAGAGAAGTACTTGGTAAATTTGCAGTTAAGAAAGTGGTGCCGCAGGCAAGGTTTTATACTGCGATTGATTTACTGGACGGAAAGAGCGTGGGCGAGGAGGCAGGTCATTATAAAAAATCGGAATCAGGCGCAGATATTAATTTTATGATACTGCATAAGCCGGCAGTTATTAAGTTTGACAAGCATATCGCAAGCAATATTATACCTGCAGCAACGAATCCTGATGCAGATGCAGATATTGTCAAATATCGTAAATACGGGCTTGTAGATGCCTACAAAAATAAACGTGCTGGCATTTACATGAACAGTAAAGCGTAGGAGGTGCAGTATGAGGACTGTAGGGGCAGGAGTAAACAAAAATAAGAGCATAAATATGGCAGAATGGGAAGCCGAGAAACAAATGCTTAGGGAAGCGAACGAAAACGCAAGAAAAAGAATATATGAATTAGAGTTTCTGCTTGATGAGAGCAGAGAACAGACGGCGAAACTGCAGGCAGAACTTGATGAGAGCAGAGAACAGACGGCAAAACTGCAGGCAGAACTTGATGAGAGCAGAGAACAGACGGCAAAACTGCAGGCAGAGCTTGATAAGAGCAGAGAACAGGCTGGGGCAGAACAGAAGGAGAAGAACTCCAAAGAAAAAAGCACAGCAAAATAAAAGGCAGGAGGGAGTGTAGATATGCCATATATAGACTGGGAGTATTACAGCTCCCTTTTTGACAATATCACAGATGAAAAAGCATTTAATCGGACATATGCCAAGGCAGAAGTTTATATGGACAGATATACTGCAATGAGGGCGAGAGCGTTTTTAAAGGCATATGATGAAGATAATGCTACCGATTTTCAAAATATGACGGCAAATGCCGTAAAAATGACCATGTGCGAGATAATCAACAATATAGCAGTACACGAAGCTTCGGAAATGGGAACAGGGATAGCTTCTGTATCCAATGAGGGTTATTCTGAAAGCTATAGGATAACAACCGCATCCGAAAAGGAAGCACAGCTATTATGTATTATTAGAAATGGTCTATCGGGAACCGGATTGGCAGGTGCCCTATGAACATACTGTTCCGTGATACAATGACAGTTTACAATTTCCGCAGGGATAAGACTACAGGCGCAGAAAAATGGCACAGGACAGTGGTAAAAGGGATACAGTGGCGGCATAATCGCAATGAGTTATCTGTATCCAATAATGTGCAGAGCGTTGCGAAAGCGGAGCATATTACCATTGATTTTGGACATTCCTATGGCAATACGGCACATTATATCCAGCCATGTGAATATAAGTCTGTGCCGGAGGAAGAAATTGCTAAATATTGGACATTGGATACGTCAGAGGGAATGGATGTGCTGGTTCTGGGCGAATCAGAATATGAGATAAATGCAGATTGTAAATTATCGGAGTTATCAAAATATTTTCAATATACAGTGACAGTTACGGCAGTATCGGATAACCGAAATATGCCAAGGCTGAAACATATAAAGGTGGTGGGGAAGTAATGGCAGGAGCATCATATACTTGCCAGCTTAGCTTTGATACAAGGCGCTGTATAAGGCGTCTGGGGCTGGAAAAACGTGGAAGGGTACAGAGAGTAGTAAGTGAAGAAATACTGCGTCTGTGTGACCCTTATATACCATTTTCGGAAGGATATTTAAGGGACACAGGGCACGTGGAGAATAACACAGATATTGTATGGAATGGACCATATGCCCATTATATGTACGAAGGTACTGTTTATGAAGACCCTAAACTGCATTGTGCAGGATTTAGAACAGAAAATGGATGGCGTTCGAGGAAAAATGTACAAAAAGTACCAACAGAGAGGCGTCTTCACTACAATAACGGTTCCCGCAGGGGTTCTCATTGGGTGGAAAGAATGATGCAAAACGGCGGCAGGCAGAAGGTGGAAGCAGCAGCGAGGAGGGCAGTAGAGCAATGACGGTTTCAGAGAGCATTATAAAATGGTTATACGGCTTTAATATGAACCGCATTGATACGGATATCCAGAAATCGGGTACAGGAACTTATTCGTTAGCGAAAGAACCAATACAGGATATTAAGTCGTACCTTTCAGGCAGGAAAGAATATACAGATTATTATACCATTCAAGCACGCCTGTCAAGTCAGACAGATGCGGATAGAATTGCGAATAATGATTTTGGGGAGAAATTATCTAAGTGGGTTAAGGAGAGAAATAAGGCGGAGGAGTTTCCTATAATTGAGGATGCTCTTGTACATGAAATTACGATAACAACGCCTTTTTATATGGGTGCCACATCAACAAATGACAGCATATACGAAATGACAATCGCAGTTAAATATGTAAAGGAGAGTTAAAGCAATGGCAGAAATGCGGGAAAAATTAATGCATTTTTTCAATATCGGGACATTGGATACACCAGAGTATGTACTGCTGGGTGACGGAATTACATCACTCACAGAAGACTTTAATCCGGAAAGCGAAACAAAGCAATATATCAATCAAGCAAACGGCACCACGTCAATTAAGTCGTATACACCATCTATAAGCGTTGAGAAAGAGTATATCAAAAACGAAAAACTTCAGAAATGGATAGATGAAAAAATTAAAATCCTTCCAGTAGGAACAGCAGCAGAATCCGACTATATAAGAGTGAATATTATGGAAACGCCTACAGCAGAAGGAACATATCCAGCAGTAAAGCGGAAATGCTCGTATCAGTTTGACAATATTGGCGGAGATGCAGGAGCTGAACTGAAAAATTCTATGACACTTGGCGGCATTGGGGACGGCATACAGGGAACATTTAATGTCGCAACAAAAACATTCAGTGAATCTGCAGCATAATCGTTAGAATATAGTGGGAGGGATTCAAGGTATGGACAACAATCATAGCACATCAGAACTGCCGGCAGTATTGTCCAAAAAAAGCAATATGGAATTAGATGGCAGTATACATATCAAAAGTAGCTTGAGAATCAGCGTAAATGACGCAGGCGATGTAATTTTAATACCGATAGAAGATACACAGTTTATTGAGGATTTTTTCAATATGCTTGAAGTATTTTCGGAAGCAAATGAAAAAATCCGCTCAAAAGCATCCAATTTGGAGGGAGTTGAACAGGTAAAGCCCATAAAAGAAGAAATAAAAGGTATGATGGCGGAACTTGACAGGATTTTTGGAGAAGAAAGCTGCAAAAAAATATTTGGTAATATTATACCAACACCATATGCTATGGCAGAATTTTTAGATCAAATGGTTCCCATTTTGCAAAAATATACAAATGAAAGACAATCCAAGATAGCTGAAAAATACAGTAAAAACCGCAGGATCGGACAAAAGCAGCAGCCACCATACAACCCTTACAGGTATAAGAAGAAAAAAAGGCGGTAAAAGGGAGAGATGGATGAATGTTTAATGTATTGCTTGAACGACTTCCGAAATATTGGCATGGATACAGAATAGATACAGATTTTAGGACAGGCATACAGATTATGCAATGTCTTTCTGACGAAGAATTTTCGGAAGATGAGAGGATACGTCATTCATTAAGTATGTTGTTTATTGAAGAAAAGCCGGATATAGAGGAAGCACTGGAAGGGCTTGCATGGTATATGAGTGAGTTTAACCACGATAATCATACTGCCAAGAAACAAGCAGACAATATAAGATCATATGATTTTGATATAGACCAATGGAGAATTTACAGTGCATTCAAAAAGCAGTATGCGATAGACCTTAATACAGCAAAAATGCATTGGTTTGTATTTATGGGGCTGTTATCCAACCTTGAAGAATGCGCATTTACAAGGGTAGTGGATATCAGGCTTAGGAAAATTGACCCCAAAGCAGGGCAAAAAGAGAAAAAAGCCTTAAAGGAAGCGAAACAAATATATCAGCTTGAAGATGCAGATGCCCACCTTACACCAGAGGAAAAGCAGGCACAGCAGAAGCAGCTTGAAATATTCAATAATTTTATGAATGCAGGAAAAGAATAAATGCAATAGAGCCAAGAGCCGGACAGACAGTCAATAAAAAGACTGCTGCACGGCTCTTATTTGTCCCATGATTAAATAGAGAAAGGCGGAAGTATGTCAGGCAGGTATGATGGCTCAATTCGGATAAATACATTATTAAATACAGACAATTTTACAAGCGGTATACAGCGTATGCGTAATGGTGTGGACAGACTTAGAAGTAGTGTTGGCAGTTTATTGGCTTCATTAGGTTTGGGATTAAGTATTGCTGGACTTGTGATGTTGGGAAAACAGGCAGTCGAAATTGCCAGTGATATACAAGAAGTCCAAAACGTTGTAGACACTGCTTTTGAATCAATGTCCTATAAAATGGAGCAATTTGCGGATACCGCAATTACACAGTTTGGCATATCAAAGCTATCGGCGAAACAAATGGGCTCAACATTTATGGCAATGGGGCGATCCATGATTGGCAGTATGAAAGAAGCCAGCGATATGGCGATAGCACTGACAGGACGTTCCGCAGATATGGCAAGTTTCTACAACAAGACTGTTAAGGAAACCTCAACGGCGCTGAAATCTATTTATACAGGTGAAACAGAAATCCTCAAAGAATACGGCGTAGTAATGACCGAAGTAAACCTGCAGGAGTATGCCTATCAAAAGGGCATCAGCAAGAAAATATCAGCTATGACGCAGGCAGAACAGGTACAGCTTCGATACAATTATGTAATGGAGCAGACATCACTGGCAGCAGGGGACTTTGCTAAGACTTCGGATAGCTGGGCAAATCAAGTGCGTATTTTAACAGAGCAGTTTAAAGAATTGCTGTCAGTAATAGGTACAGGCTTAGTCGCAGTATTAACGCCTGTTGTAAGGTTCCTTAATACTGTCCTAGCACAGCTAATAGCAATAGCGAAGCAAGTAGGCGCGATATTGTCAAAATTGTTTGGAATATCCATACCGACAGCGGATGCAGGCAAATTTGCGGAAGATATGACAAATGCGGCAGAGGGGGCAGATGACCTTGGAGAAGGAATTACAAAGGCAGGGAAAGCCGCAAGCAAAGCATTGGCGCCGTTTGATAAGCTGAATGTATTAAAGGATAGCAGCGGTTCATCAGGAGAAGGAAGCGGAGCAGGCAGCAGTGGTTTTGAAATGCCTGATCTTGCGTTAGATGAAACGCAGACAGAAGCCGTGGACGCGCTTGGAGATGCTCTTGATCAGACATTAGAGAGTTTAAAACCATTATTTGATTGGTTTTGCAAGTTAAAAGATTTGTTTGTTGATGGATTCTTTGATGGTTTGGGTGATAGTTGGAAAGACCGTATAGATGAAATTATTGCAGATGCAAAAAATATTGCCAAGAATTTAAAAGAAATCTTTACAGATCCTGCTGTAGTTGCATCGGCGAAAAACATGATTGAAAATATTGCCTATGCGCTGGGGCAAATTGTTGGTTCCATTGTTTCTATAGGAATTACGATTGCACAAAATTTAATTGGTGGATTTGACATCTATCTGGAAGAAAATAAGGATTTAATCAAACAAAAGCTGATATCCATATTTGATATAACAGGCGAAATTGCCTTATTAATTGGAGAAGCCTGCGAAACGATAGCATATATATTTGAAGCGTTTGGCAGTGAAAACGGTCAACGGCTTACTGCAAATATTATTGGGATATTTGTTAATACTACATTAGATTTATTGGAATTGGGCGGTAAGTTTGGTAGAGATTTACTTAATTGTATCGTACAGCCAATTAGTGATAATAAAGAAGAATTAAGGACTGCATTAGAAGGATTACTTGGAACATTTGCAGATATTGCAGGAACAATTCTAAAGGCAGTAAATGATACATTTGCAAAAATGAATGAGGTATATGACAAATATTTTAAACCATTTTTTGACAGTTTTATTCAGGGACTATCTGATTTGGTGCACACAATTCTGGACGTTTGGAATACATATGCACAACCATTTCTTGATAGAATTGCTGAAAGTATAAGTGCATTATGGGAAGAACATTTAAAGCCGCTTGTGGATAATGTCCTTGAAGTAATAGGGCTTATAGTAGAGGCAATTACTATGATATGGGAAAATACACTACAACCTGTATTAAATTGGATAATTCAAGTGCTTGGACCTACATTAATTGATTTTTTTGAGTATTTATATAATAAATTTTATACCAAAATTGTAAAGATAATAGACGTAATTAATGGAATAGTAGAGATAGTCAAAGGTGTAATCAACATATTGCTTGGAATAGCAAAAGGTGACTGGCAGAGAGTATGGGACGGATTTGCAGACGTTGTACAGGGTGTTGCAGATGTAATTAAAGGTATTATTAATGCAATTATAGGAACCGTTGAAGGCGTGGCAAATGCTGTTGTTGCGGCGGTGAATACTATGATTAGAGCGATTAATTCTATTCATTTTACTGTTCCTGATTGGGTTCCGGGTGTTGGTGGGAAATCGGTTGGATTTGATATTCCTGAAATTGACAAAATTTCAATTCCGCGCCTTGCCGATGGCGCAGTAATCCGTGGCGGTAATCCGTTTATGGCGGTTCTTGGTGATCAGCCGCATGGGCAGACAAATATAGAAGCTCCACTTGATACCATAATACAGGGAGTTAAACAAGCTATGCGGGAAAGCGGCAGGCAGCAGGGTGGCACATATAATCTTATATTAGAATTAGATGGAGATATTGTATTTGAAAAAATGATCGATTTAAACCAGCAATATAAATCCGCATACGGCAGAAGTGCATTTAACTAATAGATATGGAAGGGGGCAAAGGAGAATGGCATACAGCGGATGGCTTATAAAATTTGGCAACGTAATACTTCCTAATTCGTTTCTGCTGGCAGATGGCTGGACTTCAACCCCAAACCAACGACTAGAAGCGGATGCCTTCCGTGATGCCAATGCCTTGTTACATCGGGAAACGTTAGAGAACTTTAAAACCTCTATGCGGTTGACAATACGCGGAATGAATCTGGAAGAACGCCGCGCATTTGACAGCGTAATTGGTTTAGCAACGCTGCCAAATGATGAAAGAAAGCAGAGAAAATTACGTGTTACATATTGGAACGACGAGGAATTAGAGTATAAGACAGGGAATTTCTATATGACCGACCCTGAATATACGATTCATACAACAGATGATATCAAGATGAACATAGAATATAACAGCTTTGAATTGGAATTTGTTGAGTATTAAGGGGGGCATTTGCGTGATAAATTATGATTTGGAGAACCTTTTTAGAACAGATGCCCATGATAAACAGCTTGTAATAACCTGTGAAAACGGAAATCTTGATAACGAGGTAGTATATCAAGAGGAAATGACTTTAACAGAAAGCCTTTGCAGTAAAGCAAATCTTACATTTGGCTGCTGTGAAGCAAGTATTTTTAAAATCAAAATAGACAATATAGCCGTAAGTCTGATGAAGCAGTGGCTTACCGTATCAATAATACTTGACCATAACACAGATAAACCGTTTTTATTAGGCAGATATAAAGTAAATAAAGATAAGCCAAGCGGAGATAGACGATGCCGAAACATTTTAGCCTATGATGCGTTATATGACATTATTAATGCAGAAGTAGCACAATGGTATAATGTATTGCTTCCGAATCCAGATAGCACTTGCAGTCTATATGAATTTAGAAACAACTTTATGGCACATCTGGGTGTTGAACAGGAAGAAGTAACATTGATAAATGATAGCATGGTTGTAGAACGAACCATAGAACCAGCAAGACTTAGCGGAAAAGATGTAATTACTGCAATATGCGAAATCAATGGAGTATTTGGACATATGGGTAGGAACGGAAAGTTCCAATATATATCATTGGTACAAGGGATACAAGGGCTGTTTCCGCGAGATGATTTATTCCCTGCTGATGATTTATTTCCCAAGAATAATGGTTTGGTTAAAGATATCTTTAAGAATCAGTACCAAAAGACATCTGTGGAATATGATGATTTTATAACAAAAGAAATTGACAAAGTTCAAATTCGGAATACGGAGGGGGATATAGGTGCTATTGTTGGTACAGGCAGTAATTGTTATATAGTAGAAGACAATTTTCTTGTATACGGCAAAAGTGCACACGACTTGGAGATTATAGCAGAAAATTTGTTTTCTAAGATAAAAGGAATCCAATATCGACCTTTTAAATCAAAATCTATGGTATCAGATCCTTGTTTAGAGGTAGGTGATGCAATAAGACTGTCAACAAACTATGAAATTATAGAAAGTTATCTATTAAAACGTACCATAAAAGGCATACAGGCACTGCGGGATACCTTTGAAGCAAAAGGAAAGCAGTATTATGCAGAAGAAGTAAATGATGTTAATACATCTTTAATACAGCTAAAGGGAAAAATCAATACATTAAAGCGTACTGTGGAAGAAACGAAACTTACAATAGAAGATTTAGAGCAGGGGCTTACAAGTGAGATTAGACAGACTGCTGATGCCATAACAGCCGAAATCAAAAGAGCACAAGATCAGGAGGTAGAACTAGCGGCGGCAATCTCAATAAATGTAGAGTCTATAAAAGCCGAAGTG
>VSNQ01000051.1:0-3203 GCA_009774395.1 Lachnospiraceae bacterium | reverse complement strand
TCAATAAATGTAGAGTCTATAAAAGCCGAAGTGAAAAGGGCATCAGAAGCGGAAGGAGCCTTATCCAGTTCAATAGAGCTGACTGCTGATGCCATAACAGCCGAAGTCAAAAGAGCACAAGATCAGGAGGTAGAACTAGCGGCGGCAATCTCAATAAATGTAGAGTCTATAAAAGCCGAAGTGAAAAGGGCATCAGAAGCGGAAGGAGCCTTATCCAGTTCAATAGAACTGACTGCTGATGCCATAACAGCCGAAGTCAAAAGAGCACAAGATCAGGAGGTAGAACTTGCAGCAGCAATATCTATTAATGCAGAGGGGATAAAAAGTAAAGTTTCTAAAGGGGATATATCGTCAGAAATCAGTCAAGAGGCTGGGAAGGTGAGCATAAAAGCAAATCGATTTTCGCTGGAATCGGATAATACTAAAATATCCGAAGACGGAGTAATCGAATGCAAGAATATAAAAATTACAGGCGGTTCCATTCAAATTGAAACAGCATATGATACATATGATTTTATTACACTTCGGTTAATGGCATCTTCTGGCAATTGGACAGCTGTTAGGGAAACAACATTAAATCCGTTTGGGCTTGAATGTAAGGATATAAGTGGTGCCCGTACAGTTAGTTATTCTGGATCGGGAATTTACTCTGAAAGTAAGGATACCACCTGTAAGTTGGATATTGGGATGTTTAACGACCTTTATCCCGCAGAAGCAGGTGAAAATATCACAATCAATGGAAGCACCAAAATTACAGGCAGCATTACCGTAGACAGCAGCTTGAATGTTGCACTGGGATTATCAGCGGGGGCTGTAACAATTAAGCCTGTGGGAAGCACACAATATACATTAAAGAAGGATAGTATGAAATCTTTAAGCAGCGCTTTAGGATTATCAACAAAATCTATTTCGATACCTGCAGGATATATGTTTAGTTCTAATGTTGTATTTACATATAACGATACTGTCAAAGGATATATATTAACAACGCTTCCGACACTTGTCAGTGTTACACAAAATAGTGGGCATATTTTTACAAATGCGGTTACATTTGTAGATAAAAATATAGTTGGTTATTAAAAGAAAGGATGTTTTTTGTGGATTTAGCAATAAGAGAATTTAGAGAAAGTATAGTACGTTTTATAAATGCTACAGAATTATCAATAGAAGTGAAACGTCTTGTTGTCAAAGAGATTTATCAAGAAATTAAAGATGCATCTGATAAGGAAGTAAAACAATTAGTCTTAGAACGTAGCAGCGCAGAAAAACAAGATATTATAACAGAGGAGGAGAAGGATAATAATGCAGAAAGCGTATCAAAGAATACATTGGAGGAATTACCCAAGCATTGACAGTCCTGTAAACGAACACAACCTAAATAAAATGGATTTATTCAATGATATAGCAGATAACAGAATATTGTCGCTTAATCTTGAAAAAATGGACAAGTCCGAAGCTGCAAACCTAATTAGCGGAATAGATATAGACAGGGCAACCGGCATAATAACAATAACAAAATACAGTGGAGCAATTGAAAAGTGGGATACGCTGCTGGAAAAAATCATTGTTAATGTGGATTTCGATAGTACCAGCCAAAGGCTTGTATTGACATTGGATGATGGCACGGAAAAATATGCGGATTTATCATCCTTTATAACAGAGTACGAATTTGAATCAGGGAATACAGTTCTATTTAATGTTGAGAATGGTAAAGTAAAAGCAGATATAGCCAAAAATTCTATAACAGAGGATATGCTTGAAAGTAAATATCTCGCATTGATTAAAATTGAGGCGTCCAAAGCAGAGAATGCTGCTGGTAATGCGGAACTATCAGAACAGAATACCAAGAGATATGAGGCAAACGCAAAAACAAATGCTGCCAACGCAGCCGCTTCCGCAGCATTGGCAGGTGATAGGGCAGATGCAGCAGAAGCGAGTGCATCAAGCGCATCGATATGTGCATATCAAACAAAACTAAGTGAAATAAATACTGCTAGGAGTGAAGCCAATGCCCAAAATAGTGCAAGACAAGCGGGAGAAAGTGCCTCCACGGCTTCAGTATGTGCATATAATGCTAAGTCTAGTGAAATAAATACTGCAAGAAGTGAAAAGAATGCGTTTAATAGTGCCGCTGAAGCAGAAAGTTGGGCACATGGCGGCAGAGGGGTAAGAGAGGGGGAGGACACAGATAATTCTAAATATTGGAGCGAACAAGCAAAAAATTATAAAGAATTATCAGAAAACCTATTAGATGAAGCAACACAAATTTTAAACGAAGCAAATGAAAAAGTCGCAGATGTTTCTTTTGGAATAAATTATGAAACGGGTGATTTGGAATGCGAATCTGCTGTATATGAATTTGAGATCAACGAAGAAACGGGTGAATTAGAATGGGAGTGATATAAGATGGCAAAGAAAAAGCTAGGAAAAATACTGATTATTCCGAAAGGTGATTATGATGCCGCGGTATTATATAGAAGGTTGGATTTAGTTAAATATAACGGAACATCTTATCTATGCAAGAAAGATAACACAATAGGAATTGAACCGACAAACATTGAAAGATGGTACAAAGTCGTTGATGCAGTCGGTGATATGGATATATTTTTTGAGGAAGTTTCAAAACGTGAAAACATTTCAAGCAGCGATCCACTATCTTTAATTCTTGGCAAAATAAAAAAATGGTTTGACGACTTGAAACCTGTTGCGTTTTCAGGAAAATATAAAGATTTAGTTGATACACCCCAAAATGCAACAATATCTGTTGCTGGGCTTATGAGTGAAAAAGATAAGAAAAAATTGGATGATATTACTGAAAGCGCAGACAGTGTATCATATAGCGCATCTTTAACAAATGGTACCAAAGTAGGAACAATACGTATAAATGGCGAAGATTATGAATTATATGCTCCAACGAATACCGATACCAAAAACACCGCAGGAGCAAAAGACAGCACGCAAAAGCTATATCTAATCGGTGCGACGTCGCAAGCGGATGCTCCACAGACCTACAGTCAAGATACTGCATATGTAGGAACGGATGGATGTATTTATAGCAATAATAAAAAAACAATTACAATAGGCGAAGTATCAAGATCAGCAGCTATTACAGTACAAGGAAATTATGCTTTAGATGCTATTGAGAAAAATGCGTCGATAGAGGGAACATTGGCACATCTGATTAGTTCGCAAAATACAGTTTT
>VSNQ01000050.1 GCA_009774395.1 Lachnospiraceae bacterium | reverse complement strand
AAATAAAATTTTACAGAAATATAAAATCTTTGTAACAATTTCTTCTGAAATGCTTGAAATAGGTGCATTTTTATTAGGGCAGAACAGGCAGGAAAGAACGACAGTACGGCAAAATGTGAAAAATAAATTTATGGGTATCAATATGCAGGTATCGGCAGAAATGGAGGATTTTTATGGAAAAAATTTGCTACTGTAAAATATGCGGCACACTGGATTATGCGCATGGCTACTGCCCAAAGTGCGGCAGCAGCGAGATTGTGGCGGCAAACCATGATTTTTTGTATACCGGAAGACAAAAATGTCAAAGCGGGGAATTTGGATACGACGCAGGACTGCGATCAATGCTTGCCGAAAAGGTGCTCTTGGGCAATAATATGACGCAGAAGAGCGGTACAGCCATTGATAATATCCTGATAGGTGGTATCAAAGTCGCCAGTATACCACGGGTCAGCCACATCTTTGCCGGAGCCAGCGAAGGATAATAATTTATAAATCTTTCCGTCCGGATCGCCCCCGGCAATCCGTGTCATATTGCGAATATTTGCAGTGTCCATGCCGATTAGGTATTGATAATACTGATAGTCTTGCTTCGTCATTTGAATAGCATGGTGCGGTACTAACGGAATGCCGACACTGCGTAACTTGTTTACTGTGCCGTAGTGCGGCGGATTTCCGATTTCCTCGCGGCTGGTCGCTGCTGAGGCAATTTCAAAAAAGTTTTCGAAGTGTTCCTGTTTGATAAGATGCGTCATAACGCTTTCCGCCATTGTGCTGCGGCAAATATTGCCGTGGCACACAAATAATATTTTTGTCATATCTTGCATAATATTGTATAACTCTGCAAATCCTTGTATTTTATGGATTTTTGAGCGTTTTCCTTTCTTGTTTTTTGGTTTAATGTTGCATATTTCTGCATATATTAGCATAGATTTGTCCGAATTTGAGGTAAAAAGTGAGGTAAATTCAAGTTTTATACTTCAAAGTATTTATATGATAATTTTACAACTTATATAGGAGCGTTGCAAGTAAAAAGTCTTGGTATAAATTTTAAAACAGAGGATAATGCAAAAATTAATTTTTCCACAGTTCCTAATGCCAGCTATATATTTAGTGGTGTAGTATGGTAAAATCCGGCGTTATGTAGTATAATTAGGATTGAAAATAATCGTATCATCCAAAGGAAGCGAAAGTTTTTCTGTACCCCAGGGCATAGCGATAGATAGGATACGGTTGTTGATGAGCTCCAGAAAATGGGGCGGCTGTGCTTCTGCGAAATCGTTATCCCAATGGATTGAAGGAAACACATGAATTGTATGTCTATTAACTGTCTTTGCTTGTATATTTAAGACGTTAATTTGACACAATGCAAAAAACATATTTCCATTTTCGTCGATTTCGGCATCTTCGCAATACCAAGGACCAATACTTTCTGGCAGCATCTGAAATAAAAATGCATCATTATCTGAAAAAAGATAGTTTGCTCCTTCTCCACAAAGAATCTCCGAAGAATAAACAAATGCTAAGGACGCAGGATAAATTTGAAACAGCATATAACCTTCTTCGCTTTCGCCAGAATAATATGAAAACAAAAGAATCTGTTCTGACAAAGAAAGCAATAAAGAACCGCCGCCATAGCCGCAGGAGGGGTAAGAAATTTCTAAAGTATACTGAATTTGATCTCCGCAGACAATGGATATCGTAATATCGTTGTCATCATCTAATAGGATTTCCCGCTTATCACTTAGAATAACAGATTTTATTTCCATAAAAATTTTTCTCCTTAATTTTATACTGGATGGCAAAAAGATTTGCCGTTTGGTTGCGCCAGCCGCACGCCGCAAAGCGGAAAATTTCCTTCGTGCGGCTATGGGCATATTTGTTATACTTAGGAACTGTTATACGCAAAAACGATTAGATTTTCCTTCCTGCACAACACAGATTGTCCGCTTATGCAAGAGGGGGTGTGGTAGAATCAGTTTTTTTGACGATTAGTATATACGTTTATTTTCGATAATAAACTGCATAATGCAGTTCTTGGAGCAGTAAAACAGCTTTGTCAAGTGCATCTTGATGATAAAATTCGACTTGCAGCACGCCTTCCTCAAAATCGCGGTTATGCACAATGCCGATATTTTTAATAGAAATTGCGGCATCGGCAAGCAGTGTGGCAGTTGCAGCGATAGTGCCTGCTTCGTCTGGGATATCTACATAACAAGCGTAGACTTTTTTAATTGGGCCTCTTGCAGGATTGGAGAAAGAATCTCGGTATTCCTTGGAAGCAGTAAATAAGTCGAAGGTGTAGCCACTTTGTTTTTGGTGCAGTGCATTGCGGATTTCCTGTAAGGATGTGATATAATCATCCAGCAGTTTCACAATATTCTCTGTATTTGCCATACAGATTGCTTCCCACATATCAGGAGAGGAGGAAGCAATTCGTGTAATGTCCTTAAAGCCCCCTGCGGCAATGGATTTCATAGTACCCTCTGGGGTATCGTGGTCATGTACAAGGTTGGCAAGTGCAGCGGCAATTAAATGCGGCACATGGCTGATTGCAGCAGTAACATAATCGTGTGTTTGATAGTCAAGCACCAGTGTAATTGCACCCATTTGAGCGATTAAAGCACGGTAAGCAGCAACAGATTCTTCTGGTACGTCTTTTGTCGGTGTAAGAATATAGTAAGCGTTTTCCAATAAACGCGGATTAGCGTTGGAAAAGCCAGTTTTTTCGCTGCCTGCCATGGGGTGCCCGCCAATAAACTGTTTTGTAAGGGAAAGGCGTTCTACGGTTTGGTGTATGGCTCCCTTTACGCTGCCTACGTCTGTGATTATCGTTTTATCGGAAATATGTGGTTTTAGCTGCTCTAAAAGTCGATTATTGGCAGCGACGGGTGCACATAGGAAAATAATATCACAGTGATAAAAGGAATCATCGATTACTGTGACGCCTTTGTCAATCGTTCCAGCGGCGAGTGCTGTATCTAGTGTTTCTTGTCTGCGTGCATAGGCGATAATTTTGGAATTGGGAAGGATATTTTTAATGGACATGGCAATCGAGCCGCCAATCAGTCCTAGGCTTATAAAACCGAAGGTATTCAATTGCATAGTTTGCATACTCCTTTCATATTGTATAATAGTATTATGATGATTTAAAGTAGTAAAGTCAATATTTTTTCATAAAATACTTGCCTGGGACTTTGCAGCATCGTGCAAAGTCTTAGGCTGAACTGTTGCAAATATATAAGTCAAAATTGAAAAAAACATAGCATAATGTAAAAATATGTGCTATAATGGCACTATCCAAATTTTGGGAGGTGTATACTTTGTTGTTTAATTCTTACAGCTTTCTGCTGTTCTTTCCACTGGTATCAATAATTTATTTTTGGATTCCTAGAAGAATACAACGTATATGGCTGCTGGCTGCCAGCTACTTTTTTTATATGTGTTGGGATGCAAGATATGTATTTTTATTATTATTTTCTACAATTGTGACCTATGTAAGCGGTTTATTGATAAATAAATACGCGGGGGGGGGTATGGAGAAAATCTCATTATATATCAAAAGCGGCAGTATCTGTCAGTATTGTATTGAATCTGGGCATACTCTTTTTCTTTAAATATTTTGATTTTGCAATTCAGTTAATAAATTCCGTTCTGGATAAATTGAATTTTTCAATATCAATTTCGATTCCAACTTTTAATGTTTTATTGCCAGTAGGCATTTCCTTTTATATATTTCAATCTTTAAGCTATACAATTGACGTTTATAGGCACGAGATTCCCGCAGAACGTGATTTTCTCAAATATGCGTTGTTTGTTTCGTTTTTTCCACAGTTGGTTGCTGGACCGATAGAACGTTCCAAAAATCTGCTTCAGCAAATTAATGAAGAGCATGTTTTTGTGTATGAAAATATGAGAAATGGGCTGCTGTTAATGCTCTGGGGATATTTTTTGAAGCTCATGATAGCGGATCGTGCAGCTATATTCGTGGATACAGTATTTGAAAATCCAGATTTGTATCAAGGTGTATTTGTTATAATTGCAGTTATTTTATTTGCCTTTCAGGTTTATTGTGATTTTGCAGGTTACTCCCTGATTGCAAAGGGAGCGGCGGAAGTTATGGGATTTCGGCTTATGGATAATTTTTGTGCGCCCTATTTTGCAGAGTCTATCGGAGAATTTTGGCGTCGGTGGCATATTTCACTTTCTTCATGGTTTCGTGATTATTTGTATATTCCGTTAGGCGGAAACCGGAAAGGACAAGTATGTAAATATAGAAATCTAATATTTGTGTTCCTAGCAAGCGGATTATGGCATGGAGCGTCAGTTACATATGCAGTGTGGGGGCTGCTGCATGGCATATATCAGATTGTGGGTGATTTGAAAAATAAGGTCTGCAAAAGAAGAACCAATCGGCTGAATAAGTGCTTTCGCATTTTGATAACATTTATTCTTGTGGACTTTTCATGGATATTTTTCAGGGCGGATACTCTGGAAATTGCCTGTAATATGATCCACAGTGTTTTCAGGGTACATAATTTATCGATTCTCTGGGATTTATCCATATATCAGCTTGGATTGGGAAAAAGAGATTTTCTGGTTTTATTGATATCGATTGCCATTCTTTTTTTTGCGGATATGGCTAAGTATAAAAATATTGAGCTGCGAAAGATTATCGTGGGAAGAAAACTCTGGTGCAGATGGTTCATATATTATATCGCGTTATTTAGTATTTTGATATTTGGTGTATGGGGCGGGCAGTATGATTCGGCAGCATTTATTTATTTTCAGTTTTAGGAGAAAGTGGGATTATGAAAGGAACATTGTGGAAAACGATTGTTTTTGTCGTTGTATTTCTTGTGATTTTTGAAAATGTGAACAGATTATTTATGGATAAATACAGTTATATAAAATATAAAGATTTTTACAGTGAAAGGGAGAATCTTGATGTTTTATTTCTGGGAACAAGTCGTGTGATCAATGGAGTTGATCCTATGGAGTTATGGCATGATTGGGGGATTGCATCTTATAATCTGGCAAATTATTCAGAAACGATCTGTACAAATTACTGGCAGCTGGTAAATGCACTGCAGTATACACAGCCTAAAGTAGTGGTACTGGACTTGTTTGCATCCCATACGGAATACACAGTAAATGATGCAATGCTGCATCATTTTACAGATGCCATGCCGATGGGCAGGACAAAAATCAGGACAGTGATGGATCTGGAGGAGGAGAATCGGTGGGATCAGTATTTATTTGAATTTTCTCTCTATCATAGCCGTTGGAATGGTGAACTGACCTTACAGGATATAAAACCTGAATTGTGGAAAACAAGGGGCGGAGAGATACGTTACAATGTAGTGCCTAATGACCAGCCGCAATTTGTTCCGAAAGAACAATATAATGAGATGTCTGGAGTGAACCTGGAATATTTACAGAAAATTATAGATTTATGTAAACAAAAAGAAATACAGATCATTTTAACTTATATGCCCTATGCACCAGATGAAACATCGCAAAGGAATGCTAATTATGGATATATTATAGCAAAGAAAAATGATATTCCTTATCTGGATATAATACGTGAAGGTCTTGAATTTAATTTTGCAACGGATATGGCTGATGACGGAGGACATATGAGTGCATTAGGAGCAAGGAAGGTAACGGATTTTCTGGGGAAATATCTGACAGAAAAATGTAATGTGCCTGACAGAAGAAATGATCATTCTTATGATTATTGGAACGCGGATTATACGAATTATATGCAGTTTAAAGCCAATATGATCAATGACCAGACTGATCTGATGTTTTTCTTAGTGCTGTTAAGTGATAGAAATCTAGAAACAGCAATCTATCTTGGAACAGATTCATTAGCGCTTAAAGATCGTAATATTGCAGAACTATTAGAGAGCATTGCTATATTTGGACACGCTGAATATTTTATCAAAAATTCTTTTGAAGACAATGAAATATGTATTGAAGTAATGAATAAAAATACAAATGAAAAAATTTCTGTAAAAACGTTTTATAGAGAGGAATTGAACTTATGGAAAGAAGGATAAAGGAACAGACAGATAGACGGTATGACTATTTGTATTGCATAACGCTAGAATTCACCGTTCTGATTGGTTAAACGTATATGGCTGGCGTTATGTAGTCAGGTTACTCGGAAAATTTAACTGTTAAGCAGTATAAACTGTAATAAACGGTATGTGTTTAAAAACCATAGTCAGGCAGAACCAGTGTAACAGTGAAAGGTATCGACAAAGCCAATTATGTAATGGGCACTCAGACGTTGAGGGTGGAATAGGAGAATGTAAATATGATAGCGGAAAATAAAAAACGGATTGTAATATATGGCATAGCAGCTTTGATTGGTGTAGTATCATTTATTGCTGTATATGGTGTTTATGTGCTGAATCCTGTATATGATGACTGGCTTTTGGGACGTGGAGATCTGACACAGCACTATCTTGGCTGGTGCTTTTACCGCAGAGGGCAATGGATTTTCCCGATAGGTCTTACCAATCAGTTGGCATATCCGAATAATACATCGGTGATATTTACGGATTCTATTCCCTTGTTTGCGGTTTTTTTCAAGATTCTTTCGCCAATACTTCCTGATACTTTCCAATATTTTGGCTGGTGGGGACTGATATGTTTTATACTTCAGGGGATAGTGGCTTCTATGATATTGATAGAGCTTCAGGTAGATAGACTTCAGATAGTGGTTGGCAGCCTTATATTTGTCCTTTCACCCATTGTGATTGAAAGAATGTTTCGCCATACATCATTGGGGGCGCATTGGATTGTTTTATTATCCATATATTATTTTATCAAGCATAAGAATACATACAGGGATATTAAAAAAACTTCACTTTGTTGGGGAATTGTAGGGGGACTGATCGGAGCTGTGCATATGTATTATCTTCCTATGTGCGCAGCTTTTGCAGGTGCCTATGTCATTGCCAGTCTGATGAAGGAAAGGCGTTTTAGAATAAGATATATAATGCCTATGGCGGCTTTTACAGCAGGATTATTTTTGGTAACATATATTCTGGGGGGATTTTCAACAGATGCATCACCAGATTCGGATGGATTAGGGGAGTATGGATTTAACTTGAACGGGTTTTTTAATGCAAAAGGTTATTCAAGATGGCTGCCCAATTTGGAAACATATCAGGATGGACAATATGAAGGGTTTGCTTATCTTGGGATTGGAATCTTTATTTTGCTTATATTTGCCGTTATATATGTGGCTATTACGCTGACTCATGCCAAAAAGACTTGTAACAGGGACGTTGTTATCTATATGTTTATATATACAGTAATTATTCTAGGGCTTACTACATTTGCGGTTTCTCCACAGGTAAGTTTTGGCAGCAGACTATTATTTGTCCTTACAGATAGTAGTACGTTGACGCATTATTGGAGTATATTTAGATCATCAGGAAGAATTATATGGCCTGTGTACTATCTAATCGATATTGGTGTGATTGTATGTTATGATAGGCTGTGGAAATTATCTGGCAGAAAAAGAAGTGTAGCGCTTATGATATTTGCCGTATGCACATTTTTACAAATTTATGACATGGGTAAAAAACTGGCATCACAAAGACAAACATTTGCAAATAAAGTGACATATGACTGCCCGCTTAAAAGTGAGATCTGGAACGAGCTGGCAGAGAGAGAATCGATAAAACATATCGTGTGGGTATCACATAATATTGATTATGGACCAATTATGCATTTTGCAAAATATGCATATGATAACGGATGGACCATGAACAATTTTTATTTTGCAAGAGGTATTAATGTAAATGAAGATACGAGGCAGAGTGTCGAGAACTTAAATGATTCCTGTATATATCTTTTTAAGACGGATGAAACAGAGTATATTGTAGGCAATATATCAGATTTTGACCTGAATTTTTATGAAGCGGATGGATATATAATAGGGACAGTATTTCCAATAGTGTACTAGAGCGTAATGGAATAACCGATATTTTTCCATAAAAATACTTGCATTAGAGTTTGTTTTGTGCTAGATTAGTAATTGTTGTAAATTGAGATGGTCCTCTGGTACAAGTCGGGTGGTAACAGAAAAGTACGGTTTTATGCCCATCGGACAGCACACAGTAAATGTGGCAGTAGTATTAAGAACGTCAAATAATTAAAGGAGGCAAAATACAATGAATGAGATTATTAGGGAAATTGAAAAAGAACAGATGAAGGAGTCGGTCGATAACTTCCGTGTTGGTGATACGGTTAAGGTTCACGCAAAGATTAAGGAAGGAAACCGTGAGCGTATTCAGATTTTTGAGGGAACTGTTTTAAAGGTTCAAGGCGGCGGAAACAGACAGACTTTCACCGTTCGTAAGATTTCCAATGGTGTTGGTGTAGAAAAAACATGGCCAATGCATTCCCCAACAGTAGAAAAGGTTGAGGTGGTAAGACATGGTAAAGTGCGTCGCGCAAAATTGAATTACCTTAGAAATCGTGTTGGTAAGAAAGCCAAGGTTAAGGAATTGATGAAATAAGTATAAAAGTATGGAAACAATTAGGAAACGCAAGCAGCAGGAATCTGTCGGCTTGCGTTTTTCGGATGTAATGTGGACAATGCAGCAAATTTTGTTTATGGGTGTGGATAAAAGAGTTGCAGTTTTTCTATGGGATGAAATGTCGCGTTTAAAAAAGCAGGTAATAAGTATTACACATGATGAAATCGCAAAAAATATTGGGAGTGCAAGAGAAGTTGTCACAAAAGTACTCAAATATTTTGTTGAAGATGGAACAATTCTTTTAGGCAGAGGAAAGATATAAATAGTGGATAAAACTAAATTTCAAAAATATTTATAATAAAGACTCCTTATGTGATTTTGTTACATACATCAATGCTTTTTCCTGATATGGTTAGGATATTAACAGAGAATAATTGAAGGAGGTTTTCGATTATGAAGTATTGTTTTAGTATGCTAACAGGGGCGTTTGCACTTGTTGCTGCGATGCATACGGGCATATCGACAGTGAATGCAGCACCAATAACAGTAAATACAGCACCTGTTGAGAATGTAAACTGTGTTGCATTTGTGGATGAAGACGGAGATGGAATTTGTGATATTTGTAGCATTTGTACAGGATATATAGATGAAGACGGAGATGGAATCTGCGATAATTGGGCTGCAAACGCAGGCTGTGGATATGGAACAGGATATATAGATGAAGACGGAGATGGAATCTGCGATAATTGGAATGCAAATGCAGGATATGGTTGCGGATATGTAACAGGATATATAGATGAAGACGGAGATGGAATCTGCGATAATTGGAATGCAAATGCAAGACGAGGGTGTGGATATGACAGAAGAAATGGCTGTGGAAGATGTGGCTGGAGATAATGGAATAACATAATACGAATTAAGTATAATTATGTGGAGCAGGAAACAAATTAGCTAGGTTTCTTGCTCTTTTTAAGTTGCTTTCTTTGTCTAGTTTCGGTATAATAAATACATTATGCAACGTCACAGAAAATAAAATAATATTTTTATTTGGAGGTGATGGAATCTGAAATATAGGAAAGCATTAGAGAGCGACTGTGAAATAATAAATAAACTGGTTCAGGAAACCATTGATACAATATATCCAAAGTATTATCCTAAAGAAGTGGTTTCGTTTTTTGGTGAGTTACATAATATTGACAATATCAAAAAGGACATTGAAGCGCAGGCAGTATGGATGCTGTTTGACCAAGAAAACTTTGTGGGAACAGGAACTTGCATAGAAAATCATATTACAAGAGTGTTTGTGCTTCCACAATATCAAGGGAAGGGCTATGGCAGTTTTATAATGGAGCAGCTTGAACAGAAAATCACAAAAGATTATCCTGTTGCAATAATAGATGCTTCTTTGCCAGCCTGTCAGCTATACGAAAAAAGAGGATATGAAACGATCCGTCATGAAACATGGGAGTGTGCGAATGGTATTGTATTAGTGTATGATTTTATGGAAAAAAATTTGTGCAGTCAGCAAAAGAAGATTTAGACAAGTTAGATGCAAAGATTAACTTTTGAACAGTTCCTAAGCGATAAGAAAGGGGAATCAGTGTTGATATGATAGAAGTGCATCGTATTCCATGCGGAAATGGTAACTGCTATATATTAGAAGAAAAAGGGAATGCCGTTTTGGTAGATACCGGAAAAATAGAATATCAGCAGAAGATAGAGAAACAGATTCGTTCGTTTCCCGTGAAACTAATTGTTCTGACACACGCGCACTTTGATCACTGCCAGAATGCGGCATATTTTTCAAAATTGTTCCAAGCACCGATAGCGATGCATCGGAATGATATTGGATTAATACATAATCAAATGAAAGAGCAGCTATCCGCAAAAACAATTCTTGGGAAAGTTGTCTTAAATATGTCGCTTGCGTCGTTTCAAAAGATAGGTAAAAAATCACCCATGGATTTTACACCTACAATTTTTTTAAAAAATGGAGATAGTCTGGAGCGGTATGGTATTGGTGCAAAAATTATCGGCTTGTCGGGTCATACAAAAGGCTCGATTGGGATAGACTGTGGAGAAGCTGGCATTTTGGTGGGAGATGCTTTAATGAATTTGTTTTATCCAACGATCTCCATGTTGTATGAGGACAAGGTGCAGATGCAGCAGAGTGCAGAGAAAATTGCGAAAATGGGAACGGTGCCGATTTATTTTGGACATGGAAAATCTGTTCCGAATCGGAATTGGGTAAAACGTGTAAAGTATTAACAAATAATGGAATTATTGTCAAAAAACAGGTATTCTATTATAGAAAGGAATGGTATAAAAAATGAAAGAAGTTATGAGTTTAATGGACTATCGTCCGACTGTCAAGGTATTGGATGCGACACTGCGAGATGGCGGATTAGTAAACGATTTTTATTTTACAGATGAGTTTGTAAGAGCACTGTACCAGACGAACATTAAAGCGGGTGTTGATTATATGGAATTTGGTTACAAAGCATCCAAGGATATGTTTGATGAGAGTAAGTTTGGAAAGTGGAAGTTTAGCAATGATGACGATATTCGGGCGATTGTAGGTGAAAATAATACAAATCTAAAAATTGCAGTTATGGCAGATGTTGGCAGATGTGATTATAAAAATGATATTATTGATAGATCAGACAGCCCCATTGATTTAATTCGTGTTGCCACTTATGTTAATACAATACCAGCCGCTGCTGATATGATCGAAGATGCATACAAAAAGGGCTATGAGGTAAGCTGCAATATTATGGCGATTTCCAATAGTCAGGAGAGCGAGTTAAAAGTTGCATTGGATATTCTTGGTAAGACATCGGTTGAAGTATTCTATATTGTGGATAGTTTTGGTTCATTATATCCAGAGCAGATCGAACGCCTTGTAGATATCTATATGGAATTTGCTGCAAAATATGGCAAAAAACTGGGAATCCATGCACACAACAACCAGCAGCTTGCATTTGCGAATACGATTGAGGCGGTTGGTGACGGCGTTGACTGGCTGGATGCAACCTACGCAAGCATGGGGCGTGGAGCAGGAAACTGCGCAATGGAACTGCTTCTGGGATTTTTGCGCAATCCTAAGTATCAGACCTATCCAGCGATTCAGTTTGTTCAGAACTATATGAACAAACTCAAAGAGGACGGCGTTGTATGGGGATATGATTTACAGTATATGATGACTGGACAGTTAAACCAGCACCCAAGAACCGCAATCCAGTTTACCAAAGATAAGCGGACAGACTATGCGGAGTTTTATAAGGAAGTTGTGGCGTTAGATTAGAAATTGGAGAATATTATGGCAACTTGGATGGCACATCTGCGGATAGCGGACGGTATTCTTGACAAAATGCAAGGATTGGAAGCTACGGAATTTGTAATTGGCAATATTGCGCTTGACAGTGGTGTACCGACACCTGACTGGAGTGCATTTGTACCTAGTAGTGCCATTTCACATTATCGCAGAAATGGCAATGGAAAAACGATTTTAATTGATGAATTTTTTAACCAGTATTTAACAAAAGAACAGCGGGAAAGGTATAATGCGAAGCAGTTTTCGTTTTATCTTGGTTATTACGACCACTTGCTGACCGATATTTTGTGGGCACAGGAGATTGTTTCTTCATTAAAAGAAAAAGACGCAGAGGCATATCAAAAAATCCACAGGAAACGATATGGAAATGGAAAGGTGACTGGTATGATTTGGATTTCCTGTATTTGAAGCAGCATCCAGATTTTCGCACTTTTCAGATATATGAAAATGCTGTGGGTTTTGAAAATACGTATTTAGATTTTTTGCAAAAGATACATTTGATAACCGCAGGCAGTATATTACATCACTTTACTATGGGCAGCGCGATAATTTGGAACGGGAGTATATTTGGCTTACCCAAGAGCGAATGAATGCATTTGTAACATATGTGGCAGAGATTGTATTGGAAAAAAATTATAGGATAACAAATAAGGAGAAATAAATTATGCCTTCAAAAACACATAAAAAACAATGCCTTACCTGCTTTTCGCTCACCGATGAGGAGAAGAAACATCTGATGAGTGAAATAGAAGCTTTTTATCTTGATGAGCGCGGCGAGGAAATTGGAATAATTCACCAACAGCAGCTGCTTGACCTTTTTCTGGAAAAACTTGCGCCCGCAGTCTATAATAAAGCACTCGACGACGCTAAAAAGTGGCATGCACAAGCCCTTGACAATATGGAATCCGATTATTATATGCTCTACAAAGAACTGCAATAAAAAAATCTATGCAGTTTGCACAAAATCATTGAAACTATGTGAAAAATATAGTACAATTTTCTTTAGAAAACAAAAATAAAATATTCCGAAATAGGAGGTAGTTCGTATGAATGTTTACACAACTGATAAGATCAGAAATGTAGTATTGTTAGGTCATGGTGGAGCAGGGAAAACAAGCCTTGTGGAGTCTATGGCATATTTAGCAGGAATCACTTCCCGTATGGGGAAAGTCGAGGACGGCAACACGGTCAGCGACTTTGGCAAGGAAGAACAGAAACGGAAAATCTCCATCAGCACATCAGTTGTGCCTATTGAGTGGGAAGGGGTTAAAATCAATGTACTGGATACACCGGGATATTTTGATTTTGTAGGTGAAGTTGAGGAGGCAATTAGCGCTGCGGATGCTGCGATTATTGTAGTTTCTGGTAAATCAGGTGTTGAGGCAGGCACTGAGCGCTCATGGGAACTTTGTGAGAAATATAAGCTGCCGCGAATGATTTATGTTACTGATATGGATGTGGATAATGCATCCTTTAAGAATGTTGTAGAAAAATTGACCCAGATGTATGGCAAAAAGATAGCACCATTCCATTTCCCGATTCGTGAAAATGAAAAGTTTGTCGGATATATTAATGTTGTCAGTGAAACAGGAAATCGCTGGAAAGGTAAAGAAGTAATAGAGTGTGATATACCAGACTACAGTAAGGATAATCTAACACTATACAAAGACACTTTAATGGAAGCGGTTGCGGAAACCAGTGAGGAATTTATGGAGCGTTATTTCGGCGGCGAAACCTTTACCGAGAACGAAATCCGCGCTGCGCTGCGCACCAATGTTATTGATGGTTCGATTGTGCCGATCAGCATGGGCTCTAATGTATTATGTCAAGGTACATACGCTTTATTGGATGATATTGTGAAATATATGCCAAGTCCAGAAAATAAGCAGATAGCAGGCTTTAATATGAAAACAAATGAGGTATTTGAAGCAAACTATGATTTTGCAAAACCCAAGTCAGCTTATGTGTTTAAGACGATTGTCGATCCGTTTATTGGAAAATATTCACTGATTAAGGTATGCTCCGGCGTATTTAAGTCTGATGACGTAATTTACAATAAGGATAAGGATGTTGAGGAAAAAGTAAATAAGCTTTATATTTTGCAGGGAAGTAAACCCATTGAAATCAATGAGCTGCATGCAGGCGATATCGGTGCGATTGCAAAACTTACAGCGGCGCGAACTGGTAATACGCTTTCTACAAAGGCAACCGTAATTGAATATGGTAAATTTGAAATTTCTAAGCCTTATACAGCAATGCGCTACAAAGTGCCAAATAAGGGGGATATTGATAAAGTTTCGCAGGCATTGCAAAAACTTTCGCATGAAGACCAGACGATGAAGGTGGTCAATGATACAGAGAACAGACAGTCACTTTTGTATGGTATTGGTGAGCAGCAGCTAGAGGTAATTCAGAGCCGCCTTGCGAATGAGTATAAGTGTGAGATAGAGTTAAGCAAGCCCAAAGTTGCATTCCGCGAAACTATCCGCAAAAAATCGGATGTGGAATACAAATATAAGAAACAGTCCGGCGGACACGGACAGTATGGTCATGTAAAGATGCGTTTTGAGGCATCCGGCGATTTGGAAAAGCCTTATATCTTTGAGCAGGAAGTAGTAGGCGGCGCAGTTCCTAAGAATTATTATCCAGCGGTAGAAAAAGGCTTGCAGGAATCCGTAATCAAAGGGCCTTTGGCAGCATATCCGGTAGTAGGTGTTAAGGCAGTGCTTTACGATGGTTCTTATCATCCAGTAGATTCTTCGGAAATGGCATTTAAAATGGCAACAATTCAGGCATTTAAGAAAGGAATTATGGAAGCAACACCTGTATTGCTTGAGCCAATTGTATCGTTAAAGGTAACTGTGCCTGAGCGCTATACAGGCGATATTATGGGCGACTTAAATAAGCGCCGTGGCAGAGTGCTGGGTATGAATCCTACAGGGAATGGCAAACAGGTGATTGAAGCGGATATTCCGATTATGGAGTTGACAGGCTACTGTACCGTTTTGCGATCTATGACAGGCGGACGTGGCAACTTTGAATATACCTTCGCAAGATACGAGCAGACGCCAAATGATATTCAGGAGGCAGAAGTTAAGGCAAGAGCAGCAAAAGTTGCGGAGAATGCAGAAGACTAAAGGGTACGGGAAGCGATAATAGCAGAAAAGTGCGTTGTCTTTGCAGTGTTGTGAAGGCAGCGCATTTTTAGTGTGCAAACCCGTGTATGGAAATCCATAAATGGAAATCCATAAATGGAAATCTATAAATGGAAATCCATAAATGGAAATCTATGAATGAAAACCTATGAATGAAAACCCATGTATGAAAACCCATATATGGGCTGTGATAATATTGACATCCAAAGGAAAATGGGGGTTTTAAGATGCAATTAGAAATATTGAAATATCTGCGTAAGCTATTTGGAAGCATACAAAAGTGGATAGAAAAATATTTGTTAGGTGGTAAAAAGAGCCGACGCATTGCCAGACGAAGATACCTGCTGCAAAAAAAGGCGGAAAAACGCCGCTTTCAGAAACTTATCCAGCTTATCTATTATAAATACGGCGATGCAAAAATAGAAAATCCGCCAAAGGAATTTGACCGCTATTGGGGTATTCCTTGGCACTATTGGAAGGCACTGCAATGGATTGTAATATTTTGTCATCCAGAATTTTTGAAAAGGCAGTACAGTTCGGAATTTTTGGAAAAAATGTGTCGTTTTTTGGAGAAAGAAAGGAAACAGCATCCAGAGGGAATAGAGCAGAACTTCTATTTCGCTCTGTGCATCGCCTATGGTTTCTTTTTGGATAATGCTGATGATACTGAGCCGAAAGAGGAGACGCTTCGCACTATGCAGTCGCTGCTTATCGAAGATCCGCATTATCAGGAGTATGCACAAGATTTGCAATGTTGGTCGGAATTAATAGAAGAACGCCGTTTATATACTTTTTGCAGGGAAGCATATTTGTTCGCAAAAGGGAAAGGAAGCGAAGAACAGCGGGTTTCTTTTGCAGAAACGTTTCTGGAAAAAGCGCAGCAGTGGATGCTGATGTCATCGTTTTCCAATATGGACTTTGTATTTCATAATCTTTGCAGGCTGGAACAGTTTCCGTTTGCGGAAGCATTGGCGGCAAAAGTAGAGGAATGCAGGCGTCTGGAACAAATGCAGGATGAATTTCTACAGGCATTTACGGAGGCGCTGGATCATAACAATAAGGGAAATTCTGTTCATGAAGAAGGATATATCCCGCACGCACAGCGTTTCCATAGATTGAAAAAACAGTACTGTCCGGATGGAAGCTGGGGAAAACTACTGCGCAGCCGCCGTTTTCAGCAGGCATTTCGAGATTGGGTAATGCATCCGCGTTACAATACATATGTTAGTTCTTATCCACGCTATTTGGAGTATTATGGCTGGCGGGAAGTACGCAGCCAGTTTGCTTCCAGCCAGTATGAGGGCAGTTCTCCTTATGAGGAGGAATTGGCGGACTGGTTAAAGACAAGCTTGTATTTTACGGAGTATGAGAAACGCTATCAAAGGGAGCAGATATGGAAGGAACAGCAGATAGAAAAAGCATATTTTGAGGAAGTCTTTCCTCTGCCAGAGCGCAGTGAGAAAAAACAAGAGGCGCTGGATAAAGCAGAACAAGGAGAACCAATCAGCGCAGAAACGGCGTCGGCTGTGCTTAGTGAACTATATGCGTATAATGAAACGGCGCTGCATTTACTGACACGGGCAACGAATATTATGGTGCATTTTAATTTCCTGTTGAGCCGATCAAGGGATAAGCAGAATACCGTATGGGAGAACATGATTTGTTTCTTGGAGGATGAGGTTCTGATATACTGGCAAAAGGAAAACGGAACTTGCCGTTTAAGTCATGCGGCGTTTTTTGATCTGATTTCGCATATTGTTGACAGTAAGGCAGACTGCCATCTTACCCAAAACAAATCCTTTTATAATGAGGAATTTATTGAATCCGTATGCAAAAATATGTATTTATATGAATGCTTTATTCAACGCACCTTAAAAATAACTGCAACAGAATCCTAAGTTTTTTTGCGATGATGCCATGCAGCAGGATGCATTAGCATCTTTAAAGTGCGTTAAAAATAAAAACAAATCATTTATGTTGTTTACCGCCGCCGTGTTCTAATCGCCATTGTCTAGGTGAAATGGCATAAACATTTTTAAAAGCTCTGGAAAAATGCAGTTGGTTTGGATAGCCGACTGCATTTCCGATATCTGCAACGGATAAGGCTGTCAGTTTCAACAATTCGGCAGCTTTTGTCATTCGATAAGAAATTAAAAATTCCTGTGGAGATTTTCCCATATTTTCATGAAAAATTTTCCCAAAATAACTGCGGTTTAGGCCACAACAAGCAGCAATATCCTCCACAGAAATATCGTTCTGAAAATTTTGTTCAATAAAAGAGATTGCCTCCTTTAGATAAAATTCTCGCAAACTGCTGCCTTGACCAAGTGGAACTGAAGTGGAGGAGCGGACAAGACTGTCAATAAATAGATAGAGATGCCCAATTAAATGAAACGGCGATTCCTCTTTGTGATTTACAATATATAGCATTTCTTCTTTCATTGTTTCAGAAATATCTTTATAGCGTGCCTTATAGACAGGTTGTTCTGGTTTTAACCCCGCTAATTCTATTGCTTCTTTTACACGTAATCCATCAAATTCTATCCAAACATATTCCCAAGGAATTTCATGATCCGCAATATACATACATACCTGATGCGGAAAAATCATAAACCCCTGACCGCTTTTAATATGGAAAGTATCGGATTCTTTCCGACCATTTTGTGAATAGAGCATTCCAGTGCCGGAAAGGCAATAGTGAAATAAATAGTGATTGCGTGCGGCAGGCCCAAAAGAATGGGAGGGGTCACACTGTTCCCAGCCAAATTGATATAACCCCAAATCGACAAAATTTTCGCTTGGAAATACTGAAAAAATAACTTCGCTCATAGTAGAATCCTCCTATTTAAAGTCGCTGCGCGACAGCACTAAAGGGTAAAGTCACTTCGGCACACATGTAATGAGAGAAACTTTCATTCGAAAGGACACTCGTGAAAGTTCCTCTCGTGCGCCTTTGCGACTTTACCGTAAAGACTGACTGTCAGTATATTTTGTATTCATATGGAAACAAGTTAATGCATATTATATATTATATACCAAAATGCTAGGTCATTTCAAATAAAAGATATAAAAATAGCAAAAAGATATAAAATATCCAAAATAGTGCTATTTTAGATAGCATAAAGATATGTTATCATGAATTTATCAAATAGGAAAGGAGTAATGCTATGAAAGGGAAAACGTTTAAATGCTTGGGGACGGCATTATGCTGTATGACAGTAATAGTACCGCTTCAAGGGTGTGGGGCTTCGTCGGACAAGACGGAAATTGAGATTGTGCAGTATAAGCCGGAAGCAGCCAACTACTTTAAGACGGTGGAAGCGGAGTTTAATGCGACACATACAGACATCCATTTGACAATCAGTTCACCGAATGATGCTATGACGATTTTAAAAACACGATTTATCAGAGAGGATTATCCTGATATTATCGGAATCGGCGGAGATATCAATTATTCTTATTTTGTAGATGCAGAAATCTTAGCAGACGTATCGGATTATCCAGGATTGCAGGACATTAATCAGGGGTATTTGGATATTGCTGAAGCACTGGAACTTGTGCCAACTGAAGGAACGTATATCGTACCATATGTAGCAAATGCAGCCGGTGTACTCTACAACAAAGATATGTTTGCGGAGCATGGGTGGGAAATCCCAGAAACATGGAATGAGTTAACGCAATTGTGTGAACAGATAAAATCGGAAAATATTCTTCCATTTTATTTTGGTTTTAAAGACATATGGACGTGTCTGGCACCTTGGAATGCAATGGCAGTTGAACTTTCGCCTTCTGATACCACAAAACAGGTCAACAGAGGAGAAACCAATTTTACAACAGAATATAAAGAACTTGCAGAGAAATATTTGTCACTGCTGCCTTATGGACCAGAGGATCCGTTTGCCTATAGCTATAATGATGCATGTACAGCATTTGCGCGCGGCGAGTCGGCAATGTATCCAATAGGAAGTTATGCGACACCACAGATTTTGTCAGTAAATCCTGACTTAAACATTGATTCGTTTGTAATGCCAGCAAGTGATCAGAAAGAGGATAGAACACTGAATTCAGGTATCGACTTAGGTTTTAGTGTTACGGCGGCTTGTGAGAACAAGGAAGCAGCATATGAGGTGCTTGATTTCCTTCTCGAATATGAGAATATGCAAAAGTACATTGATGATCAGAATGCAGTTCCCTGCAAAAAAGGAGATTTTCAACTTGCCTCTATGCTTGATGGAATGCTTCCGTTTATTGAAGAAGGAAATATGACAGACTATCAGGATCATTATTATCCTTCAGAAATGTCGGTGGATGCACTGTTACAGACCTTTTTAATTGAGAAAAATGTTGACGATTTCCTTGCAAAGTTTGATACAAACTGGCTGCGGTATAATCGAGATATTATTCGTCTAGTACAGGAATATCAACAAAGTCATTAAATTTTAAAATGGGGAAGGAGAGAAAAGACAATGAAAAATGATAGACAACGAACATTTTTATTGATTACGATACCAATTTTGCTATTGTTCGTCTGCTTTAATACCATTCCGTTAATACGAGGTGTCATATATAGCTTTACCAATTTTAAGGGGTTTGGCAAGTATGACTGGGTAGGGCTGCGCAACTATATTGACTTGTTTTCCGATGCACGTGTAGGTAAATCGTATTTGTTTACCATTAAACTGGCAGTGGTAACGACAATTGTGGTTAATGTTTTAAGCCTAATTTTAGCGCTGGCATTAAACAGTAAGATTCGCGCAAAAGGATTTTTCCGTGGCGCATACTTTTTACCAAATATTTTAGGTTCTTTGGTTGTAGGTTATATTTTTAACTATTTCTTTACATATATCCTTCCGGCAGTTGCAGATATGATAGGAATTGAATCGCTGCGCTCTAGTATTTTATCGAGTCCGAGTAAGGCATGGATTGGTGTTATGATTGTATGCGCATGGCAGGCAGTTGCAATGAATACGATTATTTATATTTCGGGTTTGCAGACGGTGCCAGAAGACGTGTACGAAGCAGGCGGATTGGACGGCGCTACTGGCTGGAAACAGTTCCGTCACTTAACATTCCCGTTAATTATCCCATTTTTCTCCATTAATATGGTGCTTTGCGTAAAGAACTTCTTAATGGTATTTGATCAGATTATGGCTTTGACAAAAGGCGGACCAGCACAGAGTACGGAATCCATTTCCTACTTAATTTATAACAATGGTATGTCCGGCGGACAGTTTGGATTTCAAAGTGCAAATGCAGTTGTATTCTTTATTGTAATTGTAATTATTTCTGTTGCGCAGATGAAATTTTCCGGTTCAAAGGAGGAGCAGCTATGAAACATACATCTTCAGTGGGTAAATCGAATAAGGCAGTATTGGTTTTGCTTATCTTGGGACTGTCCGCAATTGCGTTTCCGCTCTACCTGACAATTGTAATTGCGTTTAAACAGCCGTCAGAAATGACGAATAGTATCAGCGGTATTTTATCACTGCCAAAAACATGGAGCCTTGCCAATTTCCGCGAGGCGATGGAAGTAACAGACTTTTGGCACTCTCTTGGAAACAGCTTGTTGATTTCTGTGTTGACAGTGGGACTGTCTATTATCGTACATTCGCTGATGGGCTATGCACTGGGCAGAAATAAGGCACACAGCAAATTTTACAGCTTTGTCTATCTGTTTATTGTAAGTGGTATGTTTGTACCCTTTGCAATTTTAATGATGCCTTTGGCAAAGCAGACAGCAGAGCTTGGACTTGCAAACTGGGCAGGCGTTATTATTTTGTATATTGTGTTTTATATGCCAATGAATATTATGCTGTATTCAGGATACCTTGTTAATATTCCTATGGCATTGGAAGAAGCGGCAAAGGTGGACGGTGCTTCTACATGGACAACATATTGGAAAATTATTTTTCCGGTAATGAGTCCAATGCATGCGACGGTAGCTGTTCTTACAGCATTGGCAGTATGGAATGATGTTATGACACCATTGATTATAATGGCTGGTTCTGGTGAGAATACACTGCCTTTGGCACAGTTAAACTTCCAGTCACAGTTTGGAACAAACTATAATCTGGCGTTTGCTTCCTATCTGTTATCATTGATTCCAATATTGATTTTCTATTTGATTTGTCAGAAACAGATATTAAATGGCGTGACAAATGGAGCAGTAAAATAATAGGTATGAAATGGCAATGATTGTTCTTGACAATAGTGGATTCTCCTGCTATTGTCAAGAATAGAAAGGACGTGATATATTTTATGGCAATTTTATATCAGGAAAAAGAACGAATTTTTACATTGCACACAAACAAAACCACTTATCAAATGAAGGTGGATGAATTTGGATTCCTTTTGCACTTGTATTATGGTGCAAAATTATCCGGAAATATGGACTATCTGCTGACGTATTATGACAGAGGATTTTCAGGTAATCCATCTGATGTGGGGAGTGACAGGACATATTCAATGGACGTGCAGCCGCAGGAATATCCTGGGTTGGGAATTGGTGATTACAGAAGCAGTGCTTTGATTATCCGCAATACGGATCAATCGTACTGCTGTGATTTGCGTTATAAAAGCCATACAATCCGAAATGGAAAATATGCTTTACAAGGGCTTCCAGCAGTATATGCAGATGACAGTGAAGCACAGACGTTGGAAATTGTGCTTGAAGATGCCGTTAGTAAGGTACAGGTTGCACTTTTGTATGGGGTATTGGATCAGGCTGATATTATTACAAGAAGCGCAGAAATTCGAAACTGTGGGACAGGCAGCATCTGCGTAAAAAAAGCAGCATCTGCTTGTCTTGACTTTGTAGAAGGAACATATGATTTGTTAAGCTTTTGGGGACGGCACACAATGGAACGCAATCTTGAGAGGCAGGAAATCGGGCATTGCGATCATGTGATAGGAAGCCGCCGTGGAACTTCCAGTCATCAATATAATCCAGCGGTAGTTATCGCACGCAAGGATGCAACGGAGGATTATGGGGACTGTTATGGTATGGTATTTGTTTATAGTGGAAACTTTATGTTTGAGGCAGAAAAAGACCAGTTCGAGCAGACAAGAGTGATTATGGGGCTGCACAGCGATATTCTGCATTATCCATTAAAGCAAGGTGAAACACTGGTTATACCAGAAACGATTCTTAGTTTTTCGAACAAGGGATTTGGCGCATTGTCATCACAGTTCCATCGTTGTATTCGGAACCATATTTGCAGGGGAAAATATCAACATCAGCCAAGACCTGTATTAGTCAATAGCTGGGAAGCAGCATATTTTAATTTTAACGGTGAAACCATCTGCCAGTTGGCAAAGGATGCTGCAGAACTTGGAATTGATATGGTGGTAATGGATGATGGTTGGTTTGGAAAGCGCGAAGATGATAACAGTGGTTTGGGAGATTGGCAGGTAAATGAAAAGAAATTAGGCTGCACATTGGGAGAATTAATCCAAAAAGTTAATGGACTTGGCGTGCGGTTTGGGATTTGGATTGAGCCGGAAATGGTTTCCGAGGACAGTAATCTATACCGAAAGCATCCTGACTGGGTGCTGCAAGTTCCGAATCGTGAGCCGGTGCGCGGCAGAAATCAGCTTGTACTCGATTTTTCGCGCAAGGAAGTGCGCAACGATATATTTGAAGAAATATGCAGTATTTTGGATCAAGGAAATATTGAATATGTAAAATGGGATATGAATCGTAGTATCGCAGATGTGTATTCCATTGAAAACAGTCAGGGCAGAGTTGCATATGATTATGTGCTTGGCGTATATGATTTCCTGGAAAATTTGTTGCAAAAATACCCTAATATTTTAATTGAGGGGTGCAGCGGCGGCGGCGGAAGATTTGACGCAGGCATGATGTACTATACGCCGCAAATATGGTGTAGTGACAATACAGATGCCATTGACAGAGTGCGGATTCAATATGGAACGTCTTTCTTTTATCCTGTTTCCACAGTGGGTTCTCATGTGTCAGCAATACCCAACCACCAGACAGGGCGCAGCGTAAGCCTTTCAACGAGGGGCGTGGTAGCCATGGCAGGCACATTTGGCTACGAACTGGATTTGGCGAAAATAACAGATGCAGAAAAAGATGAGATCAGGCAGCAGATCCAGCAGTATAAGCATTATGAGGAATTGGTGCGGGAAGGAAATTATTATCGTTTGTCGAATCCTTTCCAAGACGAATATGCTGCATGGCTGTTTGTATCTGAGGATGAAAAGCGTGCCTTGCTGAACGTGGTAATGCTTGCGATTCATGGAAATATGGCTGTGAACTATGTGAAATTAAAAGGGCTGTGTGCAGACGCAGTATATGAAGCGATAGGAACAGGGAAACAGTATTATGGTTCTGCATTGATGCAGGCGGGACTTCCAATGCCTGTACAACAAGGGGAATACCTTGCATATCAAATAGAGTTCATACAACAATAAGCGGATAATAAGGAAATTTAGTGATGTTTCCCGATTAAAGGACTGACACAAAATAAAAAAGGTATTGGAGTATCAGATTATGAAGAAAACAGTTAAAAATCAAAAAGAAGCTAAGAAGAAAACAAATATAGAGGCAAATAGTAATCCATCTGCATTGAAAATCTATCAGAACCGTTTCGCACGACTGCATGATGAACTGCGTTGGTTGTATATGGAATTGTATGACAATGGTTCTATGTTTGCGGAACTGTGTGAAAATATGGAGCGATTCTATCAGGAGCGGAACGCAGAATTAAAATCGCTGGATATACAGCGGGAATCGCATCCAGATTGGTACAAGCAGAATGACATGCTGGGAATGATGTTTTATATTGATAATTTTGCCAAAACCATGAAAGGCGTAAAATCCCGTCTGGATTATATTGAGCAGTGTAATGTCAACTATATTCATTTAATGCCGTTTCTGGAGTCACCTGAGGGACGTTCTGACGGCGGATATGCAGTAGCTGATTTTCGCAAGGTACAAGAAAAACTAGGGTCTATTCAGGATTTGCAAGATTTAACGGCTGCCTGCCATAAAAAAGGGATTAATGTCTGTATGGATTTTGTAATGAATCATACTTCGGAGGATCATGAGTGGGCAAAAAAAGCACGTCAAGGCGAAGGTGAATATATGAGCCGCTATTTCTTCTATGCTGACGCAGATATTCCTACCCAATATGAAAAAACGGTTCCACAGGTATTTCCCACAACAGCACCAGGGAATTTTACATGGCTTCCAGATATCAATCATTACGTAATGACAACATTTTACCCATATCAATGGGATTTAAACTATAGAAATCCAAGAGTTTTCAATGAAATGATGTACAATTTTATGTATTTGGCAAATTGCGGAATGGATATTATCCGTATTGACGCTGTGCCTTATATCTGGAAAACACTCAATACTTCCTGCCGCAATCTTCCGCAGGTACATACGATTGTGCGTATGATGCGCATTATTAGCGAGATTGTCTGCCCGGGTATTTTGCTGCTTGGCGAAGTGGTTATGGAGCCGGAAAAGGTCGTGCCGTATTTTGGTACCATAGAAAAACCAGAATGCCATATGCTGTACAATGTCACAACCATGGCAACCACATGGCACACCGTAGCGACAAGAGATGTGCGCCTGCTAAAAAAGCAGTTGGATATTGTGAACAGTCTGCCTAAGGAGTATGTATTTTTAAATTATCTGCGCTGTCACGACGATATTGGCTGGGGGCTAGACTATGGCACTTTGTCGGCGGAGGGAATGGAAGAGCGTTCTCATAAGCAGTATTTAAATGACTATTTTCAGGGAAATGCAGGAGAGAGCAACAGCCGCGGCGAACTTTACAATGCCGATCCCATAACAGGGGACGCGCGGTTCTGTGGGACAACAGCATCCATGTGCGGAATCGAGAAAGCTGGCTTTGAACAGGATAATGCAGCAATGGAGAAAGCAATTCGATTGGATGTTATGCTGCATGCTTATATGTTTATGCAGTCGGGGATTCCGGTGCTTTACAGCGGGGATGAAATTGGTCAGGTAAACGATTATACCTATAAGGAAAATCCCAGCAAGGCAGCAGATTCCCGTTATATCCATCGAGGGCAGATGAACTGGGAACTGGCAGAAAATATTCGGGATAAAGAAACTGTGGAAGGGAAGATATTCCAAAGCCTTGACCAATTGGAGAAACTGCGCAGGAACGAGAAGGTTTTTGTCACGCAGGCGGAAGCATGGACAACACATACGGGCGATCAATCGGTGCTGTGTATTGGCAGATACTTTGAGGGTGAGAAAATCCTTGGGGTATTTAACTTTAGTGAGTTCGATAAAACAGTGTGGCTGAATGAGATAGATGGGGAGTATGTGGATATGCTGTCCGGAGAAACTGTAAAGCAGACAGAGCTTCGGGTGCAGGGGTATGGGTTTTATTATTTTAAAAAGAAGTAAAATAAGGCTGACGGTTTGCCAAGGATAACAGGTGCAAGTCGTTGGCTTTTGTACGTTTGTACTATATGGAAAAAGTATATTGATGATCTCTTTCAGCCTTTTAATAGATTTTGTAATAATTATATAAATTATGGCAAATTGACCTAAAATTATCAAAAATAGCAATAAAATATAAGAGTAGTATATTTCGGTTTGGAAAAATTATTAATTTTTTAGAAAATCTATGAAAAAAATTATTGAATGGGGATTCAGGCAGAAATGTGATTTAAGAAAAAAAGAATGCCCCTTTTATATGAATTTGTGGTATGCTTAAATCACAACATGATAGAAAGGAAGTATTTTTATGGACAATTTGCAAATAAAAGATTCCAATACCTTTATCGAACATTCAATGGTGATTAACAATTTCGTTACAACGGTTGGAATACAATTAAAAAGTTCCGTATGCCGTGTATTTGGCGACAGCGTAAAATATAAATGGTGTGAAAACGACAATAAACCGGTGATTCCGGATGTTTCTATCAACTGCGATATCAAAAACAGGCGCTCAACAAATTTTTTAGGCGTACCGCGTTTTATAATGGAAGTATTATCAGAAGCAACGGAAGATTACGACCGCGGGGAAAAGATGGAACTCTATAAAAAGGTAGAAGTTGCTGAGTATTGGCTTGTTGATTGGAGAAGGAAACAAGTAGAGATTTATATTCTTGTACCAAATGAGAATGCAATTGATGATGCAGAATATAAATTAATATCGACAATTACAGAACAAAATAGACAAGATTTAGTGCTGCAAATGTTTCCGCATATTTCAATTGACTTTGAACAGTTGTTTGACGGGGTGGATTGAAGTAATCATGATATTTATAAATTTGGTACGGATGAATTTGAAGTCATTGAAAAATACAAGGAGGAAGCGCATATGAAGCAGACATTCGGAATGGGTTATCAAAGTTTTCGGGAAATAAGAACAGAAAATATTTTTTATATTGACAAGACAGGATTTATTAAAGAGTGGTGGGAATATGCCGATAAAGTGACACTGATAACGCGTCCGCGCCGTTTTGGCAAGACGCTGAATTTAAGTACGCTGGAGTGCTTTTTCTCGAATCAATATGCAGACAGAGGCGATTTGTTTGAAGGGCTTTCAATATGGAATGAGAAAGAACCAAATGGTGAATACAAGTATCGACAGCTTCAAGGAACATTTCCCACAATATTTTTCAGTTTTGCCCGCATAAAATCTGCAAAATATGAAGATATAGAATATGCAGTTACAAAAATTATTGCAGAATTATATGAACAGAACCGGTATTTATTAGAATCTGATATATTGAGCGAAAATGAGAAGAATTATTTTAAAGAGATAAAAGCGGGTATGGATAAAAAGGTGGCAGTTGATGCGGTTTACTCTTTAACAGATTTTATAAGCCGTTATTACAACAAGGACGTTATGATATTGCTGGATGAGTATGATACGCCGATGCAGGAGGCGTGGCTTTCTGGAAATTGGGATAAAGCGGTTGATTTTTTTCGGAGCTTTTTTAATGCGACATTTAAGACGAATCCGCATTTGTATCGAGGTGTGATAACAGGAATTACAAGGATATCAAAAGAATCCATTTTTTCAGATTTGAACAATTTGGAAGTAGTCACAACGACTTCTGAAAAGTATGCAGCATATTTTGGCTTTACGGAAGAAGAGGTATTTCAGGCACTGGATCAATCGGGATTGGGAGAGCATAAGCAGGGTGTAAAACAGTGGTATGATGGATTCACATTCGGCGCATACAAGGATATTTATAATCCTTGGTCGATTTTGTCGTTTATCAGCAAAAAGGGAAAGTATAACACTTATTGGGCGGATACAAGTTCGAATGAGTTGGTAAATTCTCTAATGCGGACAGGAACGGCGCATACGAAGCAGGTTGTGGAAAATTTGCTTTTGGGAAAAAGTTTTAATGCAATAATTGATGAACAGATCGTATTTCAATATTTGGATGAAAGCAGCAATGCTGTTTGGAGTCTGCTTTTGGCAGCAGGATATCTCAAAGTGGCAGCGTGTGAGGAACTTACAGCAGAGAGAATGGATGCCCTGCATTATACGTTAATGCTGACAAATCGTGAAGTATTGCTGATGTTTCGGAAAATGGTAAAAGGCTGGTTTCGGATTGACGAGGAAGACAGTGCATATAATAATTTTGTTAAGGCACTGCTTTTGGATGATGTGGATGCTATGAACGAGTTTATCAATAAGATTGCACTGCAAAGCTTTTCAAGTTTTGACGTTGCAAAAAATGCATCTGATATGGATGAACCAGAACGTTTTTATCATGGCTTTGTGTTGGGGCTGATGGTTGATTTAGAGGGGAGATTTGTGATAAACTCAAATAAGGAGAGCGGCTTTGGACGTTATGATATTATGCTGAAACCACTCAATAAGGAAAAGGATAATGCTTACATTATAGAGTTTAAAGTGCATAAGCCAAACAAGGAAAAAGATTTAAAGGAAACGGCTGGGAATGCGCTTGCGCAGATTGAGGAAAAAAAGTACGAAACACAGCTTCTTGCAGAGGGAATAAAACGTGAGCATATTAGAAAGTATGGCTTTGCATTTCAGGGAAAAACGTGTTTCATTGGAAGTATGTAGAATTTCGTTTTTATGCGCAGCCCCATACAGAGGAAATATACCACTAAAGTGGCGTATGGGGCACGCGTCGAGTATAGGAGAAGAACATTCCTCTACTTAATTTATAATATTTTCTTGTTTGATTATAATGAAAAAGAAACAAATATACGATATATATATCAGGTATAACGTAATCGAATCCATACAAAAATTGAACATTAGGAACTACTAAGAAAGGGGAACAACATTATGGTATCTGATATCAATAAAATGTCAAGACAAGATCTTTTAAATTGTGTTAACAATAGAAAAAATGAAATCGCTGAAAAATTAAAAAGCGGAGAAACCGAAGAAGAATTTATGATTGGATCATCTTCTTATACAAATAAGGAATGGGATAATTTAATAAACAAAGTTGATAAGAATATAGAAG
>VSNQ01000005.1 GCA_009774395.1 Lachnospiraceae bacterium | reverse complement strand
GTATAAAGTTTCCATATGATAGCAGATAAAATAGATATAAAGTTATTAATACCTATTAGCTTTATAGTAATTTATATAAAAAAGATAGATATAATATCAGTTAAAAAATGAGTTATCAATTTATGGAGATTTTTATAATAAAGATATGGCAACAGAAAATCAGTAAACCCAAATAAACTGTGTAATTAAGGTAAAAGAAGGCATTTTAGTAATAAAGCTTAAATAAAATAGTTTAGAATTCAGTGTTGACTTGCCGAGTTATGCTGCACACCGATGAGATTTACAGTAATAGACCATTAGATACATTGTAAATTTAGAACAGCTTTTTTACAAAACTGTAAATGCACTCGGCGTGTAGTATATAATGATCAGTGTTCAAGTTTTAATACTTTGTTAAGATATTTTTCGACTTATGATGACTATGAGAAGTATAGAAAGACAGATGCAAAACTATACTCAGAATATTTTAATTTAACTTGTTGTGTGGAATAAAACATTCTTATCAAGATTTTTATAAAATGTAAATACAGGAGAAAAATAGTATGTCATTCAACGAACACGCATTAGAACTATCTATCATAGAACTTTTACAAAACAAAGGCTACATTCATCAAACAGGCAGTGAATTGTTACGTGAAAAATCAGAAGTTCTGATAGTAGACGATTTAAAAGAATATTTGCACACCCGATATGCTTCGGATGATCTGACAGAAAGTGAGATTGACAGCATTATCCTCTCCCTACGCACAGTAGGCGGAACTTTGTATGAATCCAACAAAGCAGTTCTGTCCATGATAATAGACGGCTTTGTATTTAATCGTGAGGATAGGAATAAGAAAGATATATTTATTGAGTTGATAAACTACGAAGAACTCAAAAAGAATATCTTTAAGATTGTAAATCAGTTGGAAATAGAGGGATACAATTATCAGATTCGTATTCCCGATGGCATTATTTATGTGAATGGACTTCCGCTTGTGGTATTAGAGTTTAAGACTGCAATACAAGAAAATACAACCATAATGGATGCATATGCGCAGTTGACAGTCAGATATCAGAGAGATATTCCAGAAATTTTTAAATACAATGCATTTGTGGTTATCAGCGACGGGGCAAACAGTAAGTATGGTTCCCTATTCACACCATATGAATTTTTTTACGCTTGGAGAAAGGTTCATGATGATGACAAGGAAATGGACGGCATCAATTCTTTGTTCACGATGATAGACGGCTTGTTTGCGCAGGACAGACTTCTTGCGGTAATAAAGAACTTTATTTATTTTCCTGACGCTACAGACAAAAATACAAAAGTAGTGTGCCGATATCCACAGTTTTTTGCAGCCAATAATCTGTATGAAAATGTTAAAACACATATGAAACCACATGGCGATGGCAAGGGCGGTACATATTTTGGAACGACAGGATGCGGGAAAAGCTATACAATGCTTTTTCTTACCCGAATGATTATGAAAAGCAGTTATTTCAAAAGCCCAACCATTTTAATTATTACGGATAGAACCGATTTAGATGACCAGCTTTCTAAACAATTTGTGGCATCAAAACAGTTTATTGGCGACAATAATGTAATCAGTATAGAGTCAAGGGATAAGCTGCGAGAAGAATTACAGGGCAAACCAAGCGGCGGAGTATACTTGACTACAATACAGAAGTTTACGGAAGATACACAGCTTTTAACAGACAGGTACAATGTGATTTGCATTTCAGATGAAGCGCATCGTTCGCAGATTAACCTTGATATGAAGGTAAAAGTTACAGAAAAAGGCGTAAATAAAACGTTTGGTTTTGCCAAGTATCTGCATGATTCCTTACCGAATGCAACTTATATTGGTTTTACAGGGACGCCGATTGATGCCACGGTAGAAGTGTTCGGGGATATTGTCGGGCATCCATATACCATGACAGAGGCAGTGAAAGATGAAATAACAGTAAATCTTGTTTATGATGGACGGGCGGCAAGGGTAACATTGCGTGAGAATAAGTTGCGTGAAATTGAAGAATATTATGATAAGTGTGCCAGCCTTGGAGCATCTGAAGAACAGATTGAGGAAAGCCAAAAGGCAGTAGCACACTTGGATGCGATTATTGGCGACCCTGACAGGCTCAAAGCAGTTGCAAAAGACTTTGTATCACATTATGAGAAAAGGGTAGAAGAAGGTTCGACAGTAGCGGGCAAGGCAATGTTTGTATGTGCAAACAGACTGATAGCCTATGCGTTTTATCTGAATTTGATGGAGCTTCGTCCTGAATGGAAAGAAAAAAGGAAAGCGCCGGAGGGTGTGGAATTAACGGAGAAAGAGGAAAAGGAATTAAAACCGATAGAGAAAGTGCGCCTTGTCATGACAAGAAATAAAGATGATGAAAAAGAGCTTTATGAGATGCTGGGTACAAAAGAGGATAGGAAGGAACTGGACAGGCAGTTTAAGAATGTAAAATCCAATTTTAAAATAGCGATTGTGGTTGATATGTGGCTGACGGGATTTGATGTGCCGTGTCTTGATACCATTTATATTGATAAGCCAATTCAGCAGCATACATTGATACAGACAATTTCCAGAGTGAACCGTGTCTATGAGGGTAAGGACAGAGGCTTGATTGTTGATTATATCGGCATCAAGAAAAATATGAATATTGCGCTTCGTAAATATACGAATTTTGAGAAAGAGGAACTGGACGACATTAGTCAGGCGGTAACAATTGTTTTGGATCAGCTTGAAGTGCTAGACCAGATGTTTCATAAATTTAATGCAAAGGATTACTATGTGGGAAGCCCGGTTGAACAGTTAAATTGCCTGAACAAAGCAGTAGAGTATGTGCAGATGACACAGGATTTGGAACTTCGGTTTATGGCGGCAGTGAGGAAAATGAAACAGGCATTTAACTTGTGCAGCTCCAGTGAACAGTTTACCAATGCAGATATTGAAAAAGTGCATTTTTATCAGGCGGTGCGCTCGGTACTGTTTAAACTGACAAAAGGAGAAGCACCGGATATTTCCCAGATGAATGTTAAAGTTCGTAAATTGTTGGATAGTGCTATACAGTCTGATGGTATTGAGGAATTATTTGAAACAGGGAAACATATAGATGTTGATATTTTCAGTGATGCGTATATGGCAAGGATTGAAAAGATTCCTATGCCCAATACGAAGATTAAAGCATTACAGAGATTGCTGTCTTATGCGATTGAGGAGTTTAAACGGGTAAATAAAATCAAAAGTATTGAATTTGCTGAGAGAATGAAGGCTGTTGTAGAAACCTATAATAACCGAAGGAAAGATGAAGCATTTGCAAATGAGGTTCTTGATGATGTGGCAAATCAGCTTGCGGATTTAATACAGGAATTGAAAGCGGAAAGAAATTCATTTAACAGCATAGGCATTGATTATGAGGAAAAAGCATTTTATGATATTCTGCTTGCAGTATCGACGAAGTATGAATTTGAATATCCAAATGATAAAATGATTGCATTATCGAAAGAGATTCGGGCAGTTGTAGATGATAAGGCAAAATATACAGATTGGTCTACCAGAGAAGATATTAAGGCAACTTTGCAGGTGGATTTAATTATTCTGCTTGATAAATATGGTTATCCGCCAGTTACGATTGATGATGTTTATAAAGAAGTACTGGAACAGGCGGAGAATTTTAAGAAGTATGCAAGATAATGTGTAAATTTAATGAATGAATCTTTGCTATATAATGTGGAAAATAGTGAGGGCAATGAAAATGTATATTTCTAAGATAAAGATTAAAAATTTTCGGAATTTAAAGGATTTTGAAATCGAATTAAAACCTTTTACAACAATTATCGGAGAAAATAATGTTGGTAAAAGTAATCTCTTAGAAGCGATATCACTTGTTTTGTCAAATGAGATTTCTGTATACAAAAAGAGAAAACTTGAAATAGAGGATTTTAGTATTCAAACCATACATCAATTTAAGAAAGACATGATTGATAATACAGAGGAGCAGATTATTTTTCCGGAAATAAGAATTGATTTGTACTTTATGGAGCCTGATTTGGATCAAGAACCAATTGCGGAAAGATGTTGGTATGATTATGATTCCAAATTAGCGAGAATCAGTTATGTGTATTCGTATCAATCACCAAAGAAAAAGGAGTATATAAGCAAAACGAAACAACTTATTAAGGAAAAAGGGAAAGATGCGATGGAATACGTTGACTTTCCAATTGAAGACTATGAATATTCTATTGTATGGGGGAAGCAGGATTCCACAGTAGTAAATTATTGGTTAAAGATGTTGAAGGTGGAGTATCTGGATGCTTTACGTGATGTGAAAAGAGAGTTAAATTCCAATAGTGATAAGAAGCTGCTTTATCGAATTTTGAATGATCGGGATGCATCAAGTTTTAGCTTAATAAAAGAACAGATGCTTGCATTGGATAATACAGTTAAAAATGATAAGTCAGTTCTTGAAGTATTAAAAAAAGATATTGGAAATTATTTGAATAAAATTTCTTTGGAAACAGAAACGAGTACAAATACCGTCGATTTTCAATTTAGTTCCATAGAACTATCAGAAATACTGAAAAAAATTGGTATGCAGTATGGCGATGAGGCTGTTAGTATTGAGCGAAATGGGTTGGGTAGAAATAATTTGTTATATATTGCTGTGATTTTAGCGCATTTATATGAAAAAGAGAACAACTTTTTCAGGGTAATTGTAATAGAAGAACCAGAAGCGCATTTATGCCCTATTGTTCAAAAACATTTAGCAGAAAATTTAGTGGCGGAAGATGGCAAGGGAAAACAGCAAATTTTGGTAACAACGCATTCTACACATATTGCAAGTTATTTGGAACTGAAAAATACAGTGGTTATGTATAAAAACGGAAATTGCATTGATAATCACTATTTGCTTGAAGGATTTAATGAAAATAAAAGTAAGGATAGACAGAGTATTCGATATTTGCAGAAGTGGTTAAATGCAACGAATTCAACAATGTTTTTTACAAGGAAGCTCATATTTGTAGAGGGTATCGCAGAAGAAATATTATTGCCTGTTTTTTTTCAGTGGAAATACGGAAAGTCACTTCAAAAGGCTGGCTGTCAGATAATTAATGTTAATGGAGTAGCATTTGCAAATTTTCTTAACATAGTAAAAAATGGATATTTTATAAGAACTGCTGTAGTTACAGATAGTGATACAGGAACAAGCACAGAAAAAAGAGCAGATGATTTGAAAAAGGAATATGATTCTACTATAATTAATGTATGTATAACGCATAATCAAGGTACTTTTGAAAAAGAGATTTTTGATTGTAATAAATCACAAAAAAAGAAAAGACAGTTTTTGGCAGAGATATTAGGAGTAGTACGACCAAATAAATGTAATGATGTATTCAAAAAACGGCAAATCGAAAAATTTGATATAGATGAGTTGTTTGAGTGTGTAGAGAAGTATAAGTCAGAATTTGCATTTGAATTATCGGAGGCGTTGGAAAAGAAGCTCAATGCAAAGCATGATATATTTGATGTGCCGCAATATATCATTGATGCGTTTGAATTTATAGATAAGGGATGAACACTGAATGAAGCTTACGTTAGCAGGTCCCGGTTCAGGGAAGACAACCGATTTGGTAAAACAAATAAAAAGTGCAGTTTCGCATCTTAAACAGAATAAAGAAATGGCAGTCATAACATATACTAATGCATCAGTTGATGATATTAAGGAGAAACTGTCTGATTCAATTGTAATAACGCCCAATATTTTTATCGGAACGATTCATAGCTTTCTAATGCACTATTTTATTATGCCACATGCAGATAGTTTGGGATATAATGTTGCGAATGTATTAGTAGTGGATAAGTTAAGCATGAAAGGCTTTGAATGGATTGATTCATGGGTTGAACAATCTAATCCTGACAAGGATAAAAAGGAAAAACAAGATATTAAATCACGTTTAATACAAAGTAGGCGTAATAGTGCAATAGAAGCAGCAGCTAAGAAAGGAATTTATACATATGATGGTATTATAAAAATTGCAAATCAATTGTCTAAAGAAACTAAAATAATGAAGTCTATTTCCAATAGAATACAGTATTTGTTTATAGATGAGTATCAGGATATCAGTATATATGGGCATAATATTGTAATGTTATTGGAAAAGAGAAAAGCAACAGAAATTTCTGTCGTGGGTGATCCAGACCAGTCAATATATAGATTTCGATATGGTCAATCTCAAATAGGAGAACGGGCACCAGCAAAGAATAAGCAGCCGATTAGACAACTGGAAAGCTTGGAGTTGTGTAAGAAAAGAAAGTTGTTAGCAAATCATAGGTCAAGTAAAGAAATTGTAGAATTTATCAATTGTTATTGTACGTTAGATAAACAAGAATCAGAGAAGGGGAGATTTTGCAAAATACAATTTATTAATTCCTGTAAAGAAGCGGAAATTAAGAATAAGTTTATCGAATTAAAAGAACAATACAATTGTAAAAGTGGTATGATTATAGCAAAAAAAGGTGCTACATTACAGGAATTTAATAAAAGTGAAATACAAGATTTGCTTAGTAATATAGAGAGGATTGATTTAAAGAAATTGAGTGATTATATAATTTCCTCTACGGGATTGTCCCATAAAGATTTTATGGAACAATATAGTTTAACACCATATATGTTAAGTAGAATTTGTGTATTTATAAGAAATGAAATAGAGAAAGAAAAACTGACAGACGAAATTGTGTTGAAATTGGCTAAGAAAGGATGCATGGAATTATATAGAAAACGGATTGTTTTTAAAAATTCAATAATGGATATAAATGGAAAAACACAGGAGTTTAATTTTGCATCTAAGTTTACAGAGAGCTATAAAAAAGATGAGTGTTTAATGAAGTACATGACAATACATAAGGCAAAAGGACTTGAAGCAGACTGTGTTTTAGTGGTTGCCGAAAATGAAAAGCAGTTATTTAAATGGCTTAACATGACTAAAACTGATATGAGAAATGAGAGCGATGAAGACTATCGCTTAGGATATGTTGCATTTAGCAGAGCACGAAAAGTTTTAGCTGTTGCAGTGTTAGAAGAAATTGATACATCAGCTTTTGATACAAAAATATGGGATATTGTGTAAAATATAAAAGAATATGTATAAGGAGAAATTTGTATTGTTTTCAACGAATTATAAAAGATTATCATAGCACAGTATATTATGAAAATAGTAAGTTCGTATTTTTGCAGCAATGCATTAGTAAATTCGCTACACATGTGTAGTGAATTGGAAATAGTTTATTTGTTGAAAAATTATAACATACCATAACTTTTCGGAAATAGATTCTACAAAATGTACAACAGTATTACATATGCAATAGTATTTTGATAGAAAGCAGGTGACAAGTATGCCAGAACATCAGACAATAGAATGGAAAGAATCATGGCATGATGAGTTTTTAGAGTGGATTTGTGGATATGCGAATGCTTATGGAGGAACACTTTATATTGGCAAGAATGATAATGGAGATGTTGTTGGACTTAGCGATAAAGATAGGAAAAAACTATTGGAGTCTATTCCAAATAAAATTACAGATACAATGGGCATTGTGGCAGATGTCAATTTGCGATACGAAAATGACTTGCAATACATTGAAATTATTGTAGACAAGTACCCGTCCCTCATTAGCTATCATGGTAAATATTTTTATCGTTCTGGTAGCACGATGAGAACGATAACAGGAAAAGAACTGGACAAAGCAATTCTGAAATCACAGGGCAGAACATGGGATGGCATGCCAATACCGAAGCTGAAAGTGACAGATTTAAGGAGAGAAGCAATTGATTTGCTGAAAGAAAAGGCGATAAGAAGAGGAAGGCTGACAGAGGAAGAAACAAAGGTTGATGATACTATATTGATGGAAAATCTTCACCTAATTGATGAAGATGGTTATCTGATAAGAGCAGCAATGTTGGCATTCTATAAAGATCCAGAGAAATGGGTTACAGGTTCTTATATTAAGATTGGCTATTTTGGCGATTCCGATTCTGATTTGAGATATCAGGATGAAGTACATGGTTCTCTCATTGAACAGGTGGATAAGACAGTTAATTTAGTCTATACGAAATATCTGAAAGCATTGATTTTTTATGATGGCATTCAAAGAGTTGAGCAGTTTATGGTTCATCAGGATGCCTTTCGTGAGATTTTGCTGAATGCAATTGTGCATAAGGATTACAGTAGCTGCAATTCTATCCAAATCAGCGTGTATGAAGATAAAATATATGTTTGGAACGATGGACAAATGCCGGCAAGGTTAGATTCAACAGATAAATTATTTATGAAGCATTCTTCTAAGCCGTATAATCCCAAACTGGCGGGTGTTTTTTTAAGAGTGGAATGATTGAGGCATGGGGAAGGGGATTTGACAAAATCAGAGAGGCTTGTGCAAAGTATGATGCGCCATTGCCGGAATATAATATAAGCGCATCAGGGATTATGGTGCTTTGTAAGGCGTGTGATAAGTATTTGGATTTGCTGAATGAAGATTCACGTCTTGGTCAAAGTGACCAAGATGTGACTAAGATGATAATTGCCTTTTGCAAACAGCCACATACTGCTAAGGAAATTATGGAGTATATTAAAATAAATGATAGGAGCTTTTTTAGAAGGCATTATCTTAATCCTATGATTAAAACAGGACAGTTAAAAATGACAATTCCAGACAAGCCAAAAAGTGGAAATCAAAAATACTATGTTTAGTAACTAATTAGCTCGCATCTTGGTCAAAGTGACCAAGATAATGACCAAGTTGTAATAATGAGAATTTAGAAAAATTGTAATTGGCTACACGTGTGTAGCGAATTGGAAAGAATGAGGAAAATAAGTATGACAGAGTTCGATTAAGGCTCCTTTTTCAAGCCATGTACGATTTTCGGCACTCGTACCAAGTGCGTCAAGGGCGACATTATAAGTATCGGATATTTTCCGATTCAGCATATAGCTCTCTTTCTTAATTTCTAATTGTCCCATAGATAATTTATCAATATTTTCTTTCATATTCTGCATTTCGCTTTTCATGTCCTGCATTTCGCTTTTCATGTCCTGCATTTCGCTTTTCATACCCTGCATTTCGCCTTTTATACTTTGTATTTCGGTTAAAAGTAAATCAAGTTTTTCGCTATCGGTCATTTAACTCCCCCTTTATTATAATTGCCAATTGCATTGTTACTTTCTTATTGAAGTAAGTATATCACAACTCAGATATAAAGTCTATTTAATTATTAGGTACAATAAGAGTAAGCGTTTGCTGTTTTTCATACCCACGCTAAATTAATGGGAATTATGTGCGCAATTTGTTACCAATAAAATAATTGTATTAAAATAGAAAGAGTGTTATAATTCAGAAAGGAAAAACGAATCGTTAATGCGTAAAACTAAGCCAACGATTGGGAAAAATAAGAAGGAGGTTTTGCAAAGTATGAAAAAATCTGCTTGCTTCTGTGTGTCATTGATTTTGTTGCTTTGTTCTGCTTGCGGAAATACAGAAACATCAATTACGACAATAGAGGAGAATCAAGAAAACAGCCAAGCGAGCGAGGAAGTTCTAAGTATCCAAAATATGGAAGTTATTCCACAAGATAAATTGATATATTCAAATTTAGACAGTGAAGCATCTATGACAGAAGTACGGGATACTTTGATAAAAGCAGGTATTGGGACAAACCATATTGATACTGTATTAAATTGGGTAACTGATTATAATAACAGCATGAGAGAGTGCCCGTCCTTTACTTTAGTAGGGGATTTTATTACAGCAGACAAAATGTTGGTTGATTATGGGGAATACCCTCCTATGTCTACACAATGGTACAAGCGTAATAACCGAAATTATCATGATGTTATTTGCAGGATTGTAGCTTATGAGTTAAATCGGGACAATATATCAGTAGGGGAAGTAATAAAAGAAGAAAATTTTGACTGTTGGGATGAGAATACGGCATGGCTCTATACAGACGGAGATATTCTTTTTGGACGGGATGCTGTAGAGGGTGAGCATAAAGCATATGTTCCTTTTCCGCTGATTGATTGGAGTAAGGATACACAGGCAGAATATTTTACCTTGTTTAATCCCATTCCTGTTACAGAACAATGCAGTGAGCAGGAAATGTTTGATGCCATTCAAAAAAAATGGAACGAGCAGGAAATTTTATTTAAAGAAGACGCCTTTTCATTAATTACTTTTTGGACGCAGAGTGGTAACAGAATATGTGCTTCACACGCAGCGACTTTGCTTGAAATAGATAATGGGGAGTATCTGTTATTTGAAAAAACAAACCCAGAATCACCTTATGCGGCATCAAGATTTTCTTCTATTGATAAAGTAAAACAATATCTATATAATATGATGAATTTAGATTATTCAAGATATAATGACAAAATCGGAACGTATATTATTTTGCAAAATAACAAGCTGTTTTAATGCAAGGTTGTAAAATTCTATTGTTGATAAGTTAATAACTTTAAATAAGCTAATAATCAGTCCAGACTTTACTATCGAGGACATCCACAAAATATGGGAATATAATTATAATATTACAAAAGGCATGACACCGCAGGAAAGACGTGATTATTATAATAAATGTGGCATGGAAGTACACAGCAGATTCAGGAAATGCAGTTACAGGAAGTATAGGTGTATTGAAATTTATCAAGCCTAGATGCTCAGAAAAAACTTTCCCTTGTAAACTATCCATAAGGGCAAAAACAAGGGAAAATACATAGCAATTTACTGTATAAACTTAAAAAATAAGGGAAGTTCAAGTACTTCATCTGCAAATTTAGATTTCATGAGGACAAATACATGAATAAACAAGAATGCATACAATTATTTAACTATTACACCCAGATTTCTTTGAAAGCGAGTCTATTTGCGCTCTGCCAGAAGAATACGTTTTTGATGAAATGATACTTTATCTTAACGAATTCGATAGCAGCAAGTACAACAAACAATTTGATGACAGTGTTTCATTCGGTTTTTATAATGGCGGCATGGATGAATTAAGGAAAAAAGTAGAAAAGGTTGAACAACACTGGACGCCGTTTTTCAACGAAAATGACAGAATATTTTGCGGATATATAAACGGAAAAGTTGCAAGTTTCTGCCTTGTTGACAATATGGGAATATACGAAATAAATGGACATAAGCTTAAAATAGGCGGTGCCGGATGTGTAGGAACACTTCCGGAATACCGCGACAAAGGAATAGGACTGACAATGGTTAAGTACGTAACGCAAAAATTAAAAGAAGAAGGCTATGATTACAGCTATATACACTATACGTATTTAGCACCATGGTACGAAAAGCTTGGATATAAAACCGTAATACAATGGAATAGGAATGGTATCAAGTAACACGAAAATTCCTATTTGGGTGTGAAATAAAATAAGGATTTGGAGAAGTTATAAGATGATAAATAATATGATTATTGCGGGTGTCCCAAGAGCCGGGAAAAGCACAATTTCTCATCGGCTGGCAAAGCAGTATGGGTATCAGCATATTAGCATGGATTCCATAATAGCAGGATTTGAGAAGTGTTTTCCCGAAACAGGGGTGAATACGTATGCTGGTTTGTCTTCTATGGATACATTACATGTAATCAGCGGTAAGATAGCGCCTTTTATTCGGGCAATGTTGGACAGTGGCGAATACGATGAGTTTGAACCTGGCATGGTGCTGGACATCAATCAGCTTCTGCCAGAGGATTATATAAAATATATTGATGGGGCGAACTGTAAAATTGCTTATTTTATTACGTCTGACGTAACGCCGGAAGAACGGTTCGCAATACAAAAGAGATACGATACAGAAAAAGATTATACTTTCTACAAACCGGATGAAGAACTTCGAGAAGGGGCAGTGTATATCGTGGAGCAAAGCATCTGCATGAAAGAGCAATGTCAAAAGTATAGTTTGCCATATTTTGAAACCGCAAGAGAAAGAGAACAAGTGTTTCAATACTTCTTACAAGAGTTTGATTTTTAGCAAAAGTTTTGTGGGAAAGTATTATTAAAATGCTCTCAGGTAATAGGGTATTGGGTAGATGTGGATAAATCAGTTGCCGAAGCAGTTTTTGTGTGATAAGATAAAGAGAAATTAAAATTTCTAATGATTGTTTTGGAGGAAAGATGCAATGGCTGAAATTGGCAGAAAATTTTTATATAGGATTTTTTGTCTGGTGGCACTAATTGTAACAAGTTATCTTTTTGTGGATTTGTATTTAAGCCATACGCTGGATGTGCGGGTTATGGTGTTGTTTGGCATTATTTTTTCCGTGATATTCTTTGGGCTGTTGGATTGGGGACAGAATTATGCAGCACTGCGGCATAAAGAACAGGAATTAAAGATTTACAAATTGTATATTAAGCCTTTGGAGGAGTTAACCAAGGATATTCGGGCGCGGCAGCATGAGTTTGACAATCACCTAAACGCTATTTTAAATATGCATATTACAATTGATAATTATAACGAATTGGTGGCGGCGCAGTCGGCATATGGAAAATCTATATGCAGTGAAAAAATGCGCAGCAATCCGGCACTTCTGCGGATTTCGGATAAAATTCTCGCAGGATTTCTCTACAGTAAGATAATCAGTGCGCCAAGTTATATTGATATTAATGTTCAAGTGCTAAGTCAAGAGATTATCACGTCGGTTTCGGAACATTCTTTGGTGGAAGTAATCGGGACGCTGACAGATAACGCATTTGAGGCGGCGACACCGGAGAGGAATCGTGTAGAGATGGTGCTGGATGCGAAAAATGACAAACTGTTGTTCATAATTAAGAACCAAGTAAGCGGTTTGAAAATGGGGGATATTCAGCAGTTTTTTGAAAAGGGTTATACCACAAAATTAAACCGCGAGGAGCGGGGGCTTGGACTGTATCAAGCAAAACGCATGGCGGAACTCTATGGAGGCGAGATAACCGTGGAACTTTTGGAGGCGGAGGATTTTCAGGAAATCTGCTTTAAAGTTGAACTGTAATTTGGAGGGTGTCTTTAGGATTTGGTATTTGCTGCAAAATCCGTAAGAAAATTTTGTGATGGAGATGCATTACGTTAAGCTGCCACAAAGTGTTTTGGTATGGTTTGATGTGTCATACTTTAGCAAGTCTAAACGATGACAGTCTTTATGTACAAGGGCACGCAAGGGAAGATTGTTAGGACAGTTTTTTAGTAAGCTGGCATATATTTATAGAAATGGAAGGATTTTGGGATTATGAAAAAAAGAAAATGGTTAATAACAGCTTTAGGGATTGGATTAATATGCGGAATGCTGTTAAATGGATGCGCTGGAAAGAATGAGGAATCGCAGTCCTCTGACACCAAGCAGGAAAATATGTCGAAACCCGTATCAGAGCAGGCAGAACCGCAGTCTTCTGTAGAACAAGAGCAAAGTCCGCAGCAGACGGACAGTGAACAGGAAGGGTTGAAATCATTTACCGCAACGACGCTGGATGGCAGCACGATTTCGCAGGAAGAGATTAAGGAAAAAGATGTTACTATAATTCATTTCTGGGCGACGACGTGCGGGCCTTGCATTGTGGAAATGCCGGATCTTGCAGAATTTGCAGATTCGCTTCCGGAAAATGTGCAGTTGATAACGGTTTGTCTGGACGGTTTATTTGATATGGAAGGTGCAAAGAGTATTGTGGACGAAGCAGGGTTTCAAGGAATTACACTGATTACTGGCGAGGGTGACTTTCAGAAGATATGCGAAAGGGTGCTCTATACGCCGACGACAATTACAGTTAATCAGGAGGGAATTATTGTTGGCGATCCCATCATCGGCGGTCAGCAAGATTTGGCAAAAACGTATACCGATGCGGTCAATGTGGTTTTGCAGTCAATGGGAAAGGCGGAAATAGGCAATGAAAACAGCGAAAGCTAAGCCAAAAAGAACAGCAGTGCAAATGGGAATCCTATTTACAGCTATCTTTTTTATTGGGATAGGCATTGCCAAACAGGAATATCTGGAAGTGATGCAAAAGGCGGTGAGAATATGTTTGGAATGCATCGGAATAGGATAAATCCCAAGTCCGGTGACAAAAGCAAAAAAAGAATATCATTTCAGCGCTGCTGTCAGCTTGTGTCAGCCGTGCTGGTAAATGGTTATGTGGTCGGCTTTCAAAAAGGTACTATTTTTACAGGGAAAAGCAAGGCGATTTGTGTTCCTGTACTAAACTGCTATTCGTGTCCAGGTGCTTTGGGCGCCTGTCCAATTGGTTCTCTCCAGGCGGTGATTGGCGGCAGAAAGCATCATTTTCCTTTTTATGTATTGGGGATGCTGATACTGTTTGGAATTGTGCTGGGGCGGCTGGTCTGCGGTTTGCTGTGCCCGTTTGGTCTGGTACAGGATTTGCTGTATCAGATTCCAACACCGAAAGTGCAAGTACCCAAAAAGATTGATAAGCCATTGCGATATATAAAATATCTTGTGTTATTGTTTTTGGTGATACTGCTGCCAGCGTTTGCAATAACCAAAACAGGCATTACGCCACCCTATTTTTGTGAGTATTTATGTCCGGCAGGGACATTAGGCGGAGGAATACCACTCATGCTGACCAATCCACAGTTGCGGACACTGGCAGGTGCGTTGTTTCAATGGAAGATGCTGGTGCTTTTGGTAATTTTAGTGGCATCCGTGCTGATATCGCGTCCATTTTGCCGCTATCTTTGTCCGTTGGGGGCATTTTATGCATTGTTTCATCGTTTTAGTTTTTATCAAATGCATTTAGAATCAGAAAAATGTATTGGCTGTAAACAGTGTGAACAGATCTGCCCAATGGCAGTAGAAGTGACAAAAGACTGCAACAACCCAGAATGCATTCGCTGCGGAAAATGCCGCAAAGTCTGCCCAACACAGGCAATTGCGTCAGGATTTGGTGATAATCAAGAGTAGATGTTTGGAGGTCAACATTTAGAAGTTGATAACGTTGTTCGGAATGTAGCAGAAGTGTGGAATATAATTAAATAACTTGCCGTAAAAAAATTACGGGAAACTCTTGTGGAAAATTATTAAGATGGTTATGCTATGTAATGATAGATTTGGGTGGAAATATGCTGCACAGCAAAAGATTTGCCGTGTGGTCGTGTGCATATCGTTATACTTAGCGTCGATCTTTTCAATGCTTAGGAACTTTAAAGAAATAACATGACAAGATTGCGCAGAATTTTTCTTCGAGAGTGCCAAGCAAAAATTAGGCGCATAGCGGGCTATGCAACTAATTTTTGCTTAATTGCTTTAACAATTTGATATTGGAGGAAAAGGCAAGCAAAATGACAGGTTATTTCTTTAAGGGACTTTAGTATCAAATGCATGAGAGGAGGGGAGGAAAATGTTAAAGAAATTTACATTAAAGAATTACAAAAATTTTAAAGATGAAATATCTATAGATTTTGAAAATACTGCGGGGTATCAGTTTAGTACAGATTGTATCACGGATGGGATAATCAGCAAAATGTTGATCTATGGTAGAAATGCGACAGGGAAAACAAATTTGGGAAAGGCGTTAATGGATATAAATAAAACAATGTTTGGAGGGCGGAATTTTTATGATACAGGAATATTTCTTAATGCAGATTCCATAGATAAAACAGCGATTTTTTCATATGAGTTTTGCTTTGAAAATAATGAGTTGGTATATCGCTATGCTCGACTTTCTAATCAAGACCTTAGGAAGGAAGAATTGCTTATTGATGGAAAAACTATTTTTAGCTGTGATTTTGAAAATAATAAATTTTATTTTGAGAATCTTGAATATATTAATGCGGAAACAGCCAATGTAGATAGATACAAGCAATCAGTAGATAGTGGTGATGATGAAGAATTTCAAGTGCTTAAGTTACCATTTTTGACATGGTTGTTAAGTAATGTTGCATTGAGCAATGATTCTATTCTAATTAAATTAGCTAATTATGCTAGAAGAATGTTAATGATTACAGCCGGAAATGAAATGTTAAGAAATCCAAGAATAATGAATGATAGTTTCTATGAACTACTGGAGGATTCAAATAGATTAAAAGATTTAGAAGATTTTCTGAATGAAATGGGTATAAAGTGTAAATTGATATTAGAAAAACTACCAGATGGTCAGAAAAAGTTATATTTCCGGCATGAGAAATTAGTACCATTTGATGAAACTGCCTCCAGTGGAACGCTGGCGTTGGTTGATTTATATAGGCGGTTGATACCCAAAAGCTGGGCTCCATCTTTGCTATATTTAGATGAATTTGACGCATTTTATCATTATGAAATGGCAGAGAAAGTGATAAACTTTTTAAAGAAAAGGTATCCAAAATGTCAGGTTATTATGACTTCTCATAATACAAATTTAATGACAAATCGACTGATGAGGCCAGATTGTCTATTTATTTTGTCAAGAGAGGGAACATTGACTGCGCTTTGTCATGCAACAGAAAGAGAACTGCGGGAAGGTCACAATCTTGAAAAGATGTACATTAGTGGGGAGTTTGATAAATATGAATAGTTATCAAGGCGAGGTAAGAAGACGAAGCCAGAACTTGCTAATTGTAGAAGGGCATCATGAGAAAAATAAGTTGTTTTGGTTGATTTTTAAGTGTTTTCCTGAAATCAATATCAATATGGACGAAATTTGGATTTATGGAACGAATATCTATCAATTATACAATGATATTGTGAAAGAGTATGGTGCGGAGTGGGCAGAGGAAAATGAAGATATTGATTTGCCCTTTGTGATTAGTAAGAAGCAGTATCCGGATAAACTGCGGTATAAAGGAGACTTCACAAATATTGTTTTAGTTTTTGACTATGAGCGGCATGATACAAATTTTTCGGAAGAAAAGATTTTAGCAATGCAAAGATACTTTGTTGATGCTGCTGATATGGGAAGGTTGTATATTAATTACCCTATGATAGAGTCTTATCGGCATTTGTGTCAATTGCCGGATGATGATTTTTCTGAACGGAAGATTCCAGTATCATTGCAGCCAGGAAAGGAATATAAGGCATTAGTTGACCAAGAAACTATCATAGGTTCAAAGGTTGATTTTCCACATAGAATTGATGATTTGCTTGAAAAACGTTTTCGAGTAAGTGATGCACAAAAAAGGAAAAGGTGTTGTAATGAAATTTTAGGAATATCTTCAGTAAGCAGCATGGAAAATGTGATTGATAATGCTTTGCAGGAAGTGGTTGCAAAGAGTATTTTACCGACGGCAAAATATCTGCTAGTAGATTGGGTTACAAAACAGGGATATGTACATACAAATCAAACTTATTGGAAATATATAAGGGGGGTATTTAAGCAGGTTATATATCACAATATTTCTAAAGCAAATCGAATTCAATACGGTCAATATCAAATCCCGGAGAACAAATATAAAGAATATTTTGAAAGGCTGGATTTAACTGAAATATTAAAAGTGCAGAATTTAGTAAGTAAGGATAGTATAACAGGATTTATTTGGGTGTTAAATACTTGTATTTATTTTGTCGCAGAATATAATTTTAGGTTAGTTTCGGACTAAGGAACTGTCAATCAATAACTCATCAATATGACTTGTCTAAATGTCCATCTGCGGCATCAGATAATTTTGACGTAGCCCGAAATTCCGGGGACTTTCTTTTTTACAGATGAATGTATATACAACGTACGCATTCAAAGTAATTTCTGAACAGTTTCTAAAAAGAGGTTTGTTATTTGCGAATGGAATGGACGTATAGGGGATTGATTTTCAGGGTGGGGAAAATCAATCCCCTTTTTTGTTTATACAATGCTGTACTATCCAAGCTTATAAATAACTTTTCCCGCTCCTTTGCATAACACACAGCAGTTTTTGAAATACTAGTATCAGTAAAGTTAAGATGAAATGCGTTGAAATAAACTGCATTGCAATTAGAAAACGCTACAATCACACCCATGCCAGTCTTTATCCGCTTATAGGTTACTGAGGTGTGAATTATAACAGATTTTGCACACAGAATGTTAAAGTAAAAAAGCAAAAGCTTTTAGTATTTTGGCAAATAATTCCCACTACTTTGGCGTGAGTGTGAAAAGTAACAAGAAAATGTAACAGTCCAGATAACCCATTGAACTGTTACAAGAAAATAATAATATAAACCAGAATATTTTATATAGTTTTGACGTTTTTACCAATATGTGGTAAAATAGTTTACAAAATTATTTAGGACAGCATAAAATCGAATGAAAACGCGGTTCCTTGTAATCCTATGAAAGTAAATGGAGGATATGATAAATGTTATTAGATGATAAAACAATATTAATTACTGGCGGTACGGGGTCTTTTGGCAAGAGTTTTACGAAATATGTACTGACCCATTATCATCCCAAAAAGATTATTATTTATTCAAGGGATGAGTTTAAACAGTGGATGATGGCAAATGCATTTGCCGAATATAAAGAGAAGCTGCGTTTTTTTATTGGGGATGTGCGGGACTATGAGAGGCTTCGCAGAGCGTTTGAAAGTGCGGATTATGTGATTCATGCAGCGGCGCTAAAACAAGTTCCGGCGTGTGAGTATAACCCAAATGAGGCGATTAAAACAAATGTAATTGGTGCGCAGAATGTGATTGATGCATCTTTGGATACGCATATACAAAAGGTAGTGGCGCTGTCAACAGATAAGGCAGTCAATCCCGTTAATTTATACGGCGGCACAAAACTCGTGTCGGACAAGCTGTTTATTGCGGCTAATGCTTATTGCGGAAATAAAGATTTGAATTTTTCGATTGTGCGTTATGGCAATGTGGCGGGCAGCCGCGGATCGATTATTCCGCTGTTTCGACAGTTAATTGATGAAGGGGCGGACGAACTGCCGATTACGGATTATCGTATGACGCGTTTTTGGATTAGCCTTACCGAAGGCGTTCAGCTTGTCATTAAAGCATTGGAGGAAGCCAAGGGCGGTGAAACCTTTATCAGCAGAATCCCGTCCTTTAAAATAACAGACCTTGCAGAAGCAATGGCGCCTGGTATGAAAACAAAGGAAGTCGGCATTCGTCCTGGGGAAAAGCTGCATGAGGTAATGGTAACGGTTGAGGATTCCATGACGACTTATGAGTATGACAAGCATTTTATTATCTATCCGCAGATGTTTTGGCAGGAGTCAAAGCGTCCCACACCAAATGGCAGGAAAGTGGAGGATGGATTTTATTATTCGTCAGGGAATAATACACAATGGCTGACAGTTGCGCAGATTCGTGAATTGTTGAAAACTGATTTGGAGGAGGAAGACTAAGAAAATATGGAGAAACCAGCGGCAGCCGGCGGAAATCCGGTACGGGAAACGAAATTATATTACGGGCATCAATATATTGATGAAACAGATGTTCAGGCAGTGAGCGAGGTGTTGAGAAACGGTGATCTAACTTGCGGGCCAAAAGTGAATGCTTTGGAAAAACGTCTTTGTGAACTGACAGGTGCAAAGTATGCCGTTGTGTGCAGCAACGGCACGGCTGCTTTACATATTGCAGCACTTGCAGCAGGACTAGGAGAAGGGGATGAGTTAATTACAACGCCAATTACATTTGCCGCTTCTGCAAACTGTGCGTTGTACTGCGGTGCCAAACCTGTGTTTGCAGATATTAACCCCAGAACCTACAATATTGATCCCAAATGTGTGCGGGAGAAGATAACCGATAGGACGAAGGCGGTTGTAGCGGTGGATTATACAGGCCAGGCGGTGGAATTGGACGCGCTGCTTGCACTTTGTCGTGAAAAAGGGCTTCTTTTAATAGAAGACGCAGCGCATTCGATTGGCACGAAATACAATGGAAAACCGGTAGGGAGTATTGCAGATTTAACAACGTTTAGTTTTCATCCAGTTAAGACCGTAACTGGCGGCGAGGGCGGTGCGGTTTTAACCAACAGTGCGCAATTATATGAGAAGTTGCTTCTCTATCGTTCGCATGGTATTACAAGAAAAGACGATTTGCTTGAGAGAAAGCCGCATGGGGCGTGGTATTATGAGCAAATTGATTTGGGCTATAATTATCGGATTACGGATATCCAGTGTGCACTGATTTTAAGCCAGTTGGATAAACTTTCATTGTTTTCGCAAAGGCGCAAGGAGATAGTGGAACAATATAATAAGGCGTTTTTATCGTGTCCGGAATTGTTTGTGCAGGAGGAAATTCCGGCATCGGATACAACAAGGCATCTCTATATTCTGCGTATTGTTCCAGAAAAATTAACAATCGACCGCAAAGGCTTTTTTGAAGCGCTGGCTGCGGAAAATATCTGCTGCAATGTCCATTATATCCCTGTTTACTGGCATCCATATTATGAAAAGCTGGGATATAAGAAGGGCATTTGTCCGCATGCGGAGAAGCTTTATACGGAAATGATGAGTCTGCCACTGTATTATGGACTGACGGATAAAGATGTGGAAGATGTAATTACAGCAGTCAAAAAAATTGTGGCATATTATAGGATATAGTTAAGGTGAAATGTTGTATATTTTTGTAGAATAAGTAAAGCAATATGTAGCATATTTTAATAGGCAGTGTAAAGCAATATGTGTATATTTTGATAGATAGTGTAAAGCAATATGTGCATATTTTGATAGATAGTGTAAAGTAATATGCAGCATATTTTAGAAATTAGTGTAAAGCTGTATGGGGGAATTGTATGGAAAATATAGCGATTATTACTGCAAGGGGAGGCAGTAAGCGGATACCGCGGAAGAATATAAAGCCATTTTTGGGAAAGCCGATTTTGGAGTATAGCATTGAAGCGGCGCTTAAGACGGAATTATTTGATGAGGTAATGGTTTCTACAGATGACGAGGAGATTGCGCAGGCAGCGCTTAAGGCAGGGGCAAAGGTACCGTTTCTGCGCAGCGCGGGAACGGCGAATGATTTTGCAACAACAGCAGAGGTGATTGGGGAAGTGCTAGACAAATATGCGCGTAGGGGAATTACATTTTGTCATGCGTGCTGTATTTATCCGACAGCGCCGTTTGTAACGCCGGAAGCATTAAAGGAAGCAATGCATCTTTTAGAGCAAGAGCAAGTGGACAGTGTAATTCCAGTGGTAAAATTCTCCTTTCCGCCGCAGCGGTGTGTGGTAATCCGAAATGGCAGGCTGGTGCCGAAGTGGCCGGAAAATATGCGGAAGCGTTCACAGGATTTAGAGCCACTTTATCACGATTGCGGGCAGTTTTATTGTTTAAATGTGGAAAGTTTCCGCAGACAGCGCGCAGTCTGGATGGAAAATGTGGTGCCGTTTGTGCAGGAGGAGCGCATGGTGCAGGATATTGACACGCTGGAGGACTGGGAGATTGCGGAAATAAAATACCGTATTATAATGGAAACGTAAGTTTGGAGTAGCTTGTATAGTCCACATTAAATACCATAACTATTGATTGGTATGCGTCCAAAGCACGCAAGGAGTATAAAAATGAGAAAAATTCGACTAAATAACAGAACAATCGGCGACGGTGAACCCGTGTATATTATTGCGGAGATGTCGGCAAATCATGCAGGCAGTTTGGAGCGCGCAAAAGAATTAATTCATGCGGCGAAAGAGGCTGGCGCAGACTGTGTAAAAATACAGACATACACGCCGGATACAATGACCATTGATTGTGATAATTCGTATTTTCATATTGAAAAGGGAACATGGGAGGGTGAAAATCTCTATTCGCTTTATCAAAAAGCATATACACCTTGGGAATGGCAGGTGAAGCTGCGCGATGAGGCGGCAAGTGTTGGCATTGATTTTCTTTCGACACCGTTTGACAAAACTTCTGTTGATTTTTTGGAGGAATTGGGGTTAAGTTTTTATAAAATTGCCTCGTTTGAATTGGTAGATATTCCGCTGTTAGAATATATTGCTTCCAAAAATAAGCCGATTATCATGTCTACAGGAATGGGAACGTTTGCGGAGATTCAGGAGGCGGTGGAAACGATTTATAAGACGGGGAATTATCAGCTTGCAATGATGAAATGTTCCAGTGCATATCCGGCAAAAGCAAAGGAGATGAATTTAAGTACCATTCGGCATATGAAGCAGTCTTTTGGAATACCAGTTGGACTAAGCGATCATTCAATGGGGGCGTTTAGTGCAGCGACAGCGGTTGCGCTGGGGGCAAATATTATTGAGAAACATTTCTGCATCAGCCGCAAAATTCCCAATCCCGATTCGGTGTTTTCAATGGAGCCGCAGGAGTTTCGGGAAATGGTTCATCAGGTGCGTGAAGTAGAGAAAGCGTTGGGGACTGTGTCATACGGCGTTTCCAAACAGGAGGAGAGTAACGCAAATTTTCGCCGATCGCTTTTTGTAGTGCAGGATATTAAGGCTGGGGAAATGCTTACGCCGGAGAATATACGAAGCATCCGTCCAGCATACGGGCTGAAACCCAAGTATTATAAGGAAGTGATTGGAAAAAAAGCATTACATTCTTTAAAACGGGGAACACCACTAACATTTGGGGATATAGCTGGGGATGATATCAAGGAGATTGATATTGCGGGAAATAATCAGGAAATAAATATGAAGGAACCTCTGTCAGAACTTTATTTGCAGGAAGCTGGGGAGAGGGACTGCGGAATGCTTTTTGTGTGGGCAAATGATCCAGTTGTCCGGTGCAATGCATTTCAGACGGCGCATATTCCGTTTGAAACACATCAAGAATGGTTTCGCAAGGTATTGGAGGATAATACCATACGGCAGTATATTTTATACCATAGGCAAATTCCAGTTGGACAGATTCGATTGAATATAGAGAAGGGCGTTGGGAAGATAGACTACAGTATTGCGCCAGATATGCGCGGACGTGGTTTCGGAAGTAATGTATTAGAGTTGATAAAAGAAAAGGCAGAGAATGAAATAACGGGCGTTACTAAACTGATGGGACAAGTAAAGCATCAAAATACAGCTTCTATTAAAGCGTTTGAACGTTGCGGATATACGCGGACAGAAAATGAGGACTATATTACATTTACGTTGGATTTATAAACGGAGGAAGGAGAGGCAGCAGTGAAAATAATTATTGCGACCATAAAGTCATGGAATATTGAGCGTGCAAGAGAAATGCAGCGGCGGCTGAAAGAAGCTCACGAAGTTCGTATTTTTACAGGAAAAGACGAACTTACATATGATAACGTGTGTGACTTTAATCCTGACTATATTTTCTTTCCTCATTGGTCTTACTATATTCCGGAGGAAATTACAAATCAGTGGGAGTGCGTGGTATTTCATATGACTGACTTGCCATATGGTAGAGGCGGCAGTCCTTTGCAGAATCTCATTGTGCGGGGACACAAAGAAACAAAGATTTCGGCACTTCGTGTTACGCCGCAGCTTGACGGCGGCCCGATTTACATGAAGAAACCGCTTTCCTTGGAGGGGACAGCGCAGGATATTTTTATCCGTTGTGCGAATGTGATTTTCAATGAAATGTTGCCTTGTTTTCTCGAAAAGAAACTTGAACCAGTGCCGCAGAGCGGAGAACCTGTAATTTTTAAACGCAGAAAACCAGAGGACAGTGAAATAACAGATAATATGGAATTAAATACAATTTATGATTATATTCGTATGCTGGATGCGGAAGGGTATCCAAGGGCATATATTGATTTTGGCGGATATCGGTTGACTTTTGAGGAGGCAGAACTTGATAAGAGCGGCAGACTGCTGGAGGCGAAAGTACAGTTTCAAATAAAATAAATATTGAAAAGAATTATTATGGGGAGAAATGAATGAGGACAGTTTTAGTGGTGGCAGCACATCCAGATGATGAGATTCTTGGGGTTGGCGGTACGGCGGCACGTTATGCAGCGGCAGGTGCTCGGGTATATGCGCTGATTTTAGGGGAAGGGCAGACTTCGCGTGGTGTGCATAGAGAGGATATCGACAAGGCAGTCGTCGCAGAACTTCATCAAAATACAATAGAGAGTGCAAAGGCAATCGGGTATCAGGAGGTTTTTTTTGCTGATTTTCCCGATAATCGTTTTGACCAAGTGGATTTGCTGGATATTGTTAAGGTAGTGGAGCGGCAGATTCAGGATTTGCAGCCGCAGATAGTTTATACGCATTACAGCGGGGACTTAAACATTGACCACCAATATACCGCGCGGGCAGTATTAACAGCAACGCGTCCAATTGGTGCATATTGTGTGGAGGAAGTATATGCTTTTGAAACACTTTCCTCCTCAGAATGGAATTTTGATTATAGCGCACAGCCCACATTTCGTCCTAATGTATTTGTGGATATTTCCGCATACTATATCAAAAAGGAACAGGCAATGAGGTGTTATGTTTCCGAATTATGTCAGTTTCCGCATCCCAGAAGTCTTGAGGGAATGGATGTTCTGTCTAAAACGCGCGGTATGGCGGCAGGAATGGAACGTGCAGAGGCATTTATGCTGCTACGGAAAATGGTAAAATAAGGGAGGGGTATCGTGTTTTATATTCGGGCAGATGGCAATGCGGCAATTGGGATCGGGCATATTATGCGGTGTCTTTCCATTGCGGAGGCAGTAAAGGAAACAGGCGCTGAAGAACCTGTATTTCTGCTGGCAGATAATATCTGTTATAATATGGTTGCAGACAGAGGATTTGCGGCGAAAGTGCTGGGAACGGATTACCGGCATATGCAGTCAGAATTAGAGAAACTGTCCACATTGTTAAAGAAAGAGGATGTTATTCTGGTAGACAGCTATCAGGTATCAATAGAATATTATAAAGAATTAGGGAAGCTATGCAAAACAGTGTGCCTTGAAGATATGGGGAATGCCTATCCAGTGGATTTATTAATAAATTACAATATTTACGCAAAACAACTATGGGAGAATTATCAGCAAGGCAGCTCACCCAAAAAGGTGTTATTAGGAGTGGAATATATGCCACTGCGCAAAGCATTTCAGGATAATACAGTATATCAAGTGAAAGATAAAGTAACGGATGTTATGATAACGACCGGCGGAAGCGATCCTTGTTTTGCGGCGGGCAGTATAATAGAAGCAATTTGGAAAGAATGTATTAGGGAAGACAAGAACCAAACAAATAAAATTTTATTTCATATTGTCAGCGGCCCTATGAATCAATATACAGCACAATTAAAGGCATTATGCGCAGAAAAAGAATTTTTTATTATCTATGAAAATGTACAGAATATGGAAGCGTTAATAAAAAAGTGTGATGTGGTAATAACTGCAGCAGGAAGTACGGTATATGAAGTCTGTGCAATCGGAGTGCCGATGATTTGTTTTTATTTTGCTGAGAATCAGCGACAGGGAGCGCAGGCGTTGGCAGGATTAACGGATATTGTAAATGCTGGGGCATTTGCGGAGGATAAAGAACAGGTAGTTTCTAATATTTTGCAGGCACTAAACCACTGTATCTATGACCGAATTTATCGAGAACGCCTTTCTATGCAGGAAAGGACATTGGTAGATGGAAAGGGCGCTGTTCGGCTGGCAGAGGAAATTATAAAATTACAGGCGTTATAATTTTAGAAATTATATGCTATATATAATATATTATATATACTGGCGAACGTTAATGTTTGCCAATAACGCCGACTTATCAGGCTTATGGGGGTGTGCAATGTCCAATAAAAAGGAACGACAATTAAATTGCGAAGTATTGCGGATTGTGGCAATGCTAATGATTGTATGCCTGCATTATTTCGGAAAAGGCGGCTTGCTTGGAAAACCGTCCGATCCAGAGTTAACTGCTGCAGGTTATACGATTTGGTTTTTAGAAGCATTGTGTCTGTCGGCAGTGAATCTCTATGTACTGATTAGCGGTTATTTCGGCGGTGGAACATATTCTCTGCAAAGACCTTTTCGGATTTGGAAGCAGGTGTTTTTTTATTCGGTGATAATTGGCATCGCTGCCGGTATAATAGGCGGGCAGAAACCGGATATTTATCGAATTTTTACGTATATATTTCCGATTGTAACAGAGCACTATTGGTTTGCGACTTCTTATATTATTCTTTGTCTGCTTATGCCTTTTTTCGATGCTGGATTTGCGTATTTTGACAAAAGGCAGATAAAATCTATAATATTGGTGATGCTTTTGCTGTTTAGCATTTCCAAAACAGTGCTTCCCATGCAGTTACCATGGGACAAATATGGATATGATGCTTTTTGGTTTATGGTGCTGTATCTGACTGGCGGCTATTTGCGGCGTTATGGCGTAAAACAAATAAAGAGCAGAGCAAAGGCGGCACTGCTGTATTTGGGAAGCGTGGCAATGATATTTGCTTCGTTTCTCGTGCTGCGGATGGTTTTTCTCAAAACGGGAAAGCTGGAGGACTTAATAAATTACAGCTATACGTACAATTATTTGTTCTGCTATACGGCGGCAGTTGGGGGCTTTATATTTTTTGTAAATACATGGCAGGATTCTCCTGTTCTGAAGCGGTTGCGCAAACCGATAGAACTTTTGTCCGGCGCAACGTTCGGCGTCTATTTGATTCATGAGCATATAGAACTTCGCAGCCAATGGCCTAAGTGGTTCCATTGTGAGGAGCAGAGAACGCAGTCAGTCGGCGGATTGTTGGTACATATGATATTTACGGTACTTACCGTATATATCATATGTACTGCAATTGAGATAATCCGGTTTAATATAGCTAGATTAATTTTTCATAGAAGGTAGGGAACAGTTTATACTGCTTAACAGTTAAAATTTCCGAGTAACCTGACTACATAACGCCAGCCATATACGTTTAACCAATGCAGTATGGTAAGTTCTGGTGTTATGTAGTATAAAAAGTATATTGATTAGGTAGTTTTAACCAAAGTGGTTTTGAATGGCTTGATGCGTTACATTCAGCAAGGCTGAATTGTAATCTAAAATAATTTATTGAAAATAAAAGGGCTTGACATTATAGAAAGCCTGCTAATAGAAAGCCTGCTAGTAGAAAGCCTGCTAGTAGAAAGCCTGCTAATAGAAAGCCTGCTAATAGAAAGGAGGATTGCAAATGCGTCAGTTGAAGCAAAAAGCCGTTGTTTATTTGAGTGCGTTGCTGTTATTGGTTTATCCGCTGCGTCATGCATGGACAGGGCTGGACATTATGGATGCCGGATATTCTCTTGGCAACTATCAATATTTTGACAGCTTAAATAAAACATGGAAATTTGCAACATATCTTTCTAATATTGTCGGGCGGCTCTTAAGCTGGTTGCCGTTTGGAAATACATGGGTGGGCATGAATTTTTATACCAGCCTGTTAATAGGGATAACTGCCGCGGTGGTATATTTATTTTTTGTGCGGCTGTGTGTGCAGGCGCAGGGCGCTTGGTGGGAAAAACATATCCTTTTTCTGGCAGAGTTTACAGCAGTTTCGCTCTGCTGGGCACCATCTGTTATTTTATATCATTATTTAGGATATTTTTTTATTACAGCGGCAGCGCTTTTACTATATCAGGCAATTACAAAAGATAAAGAAAACTATTATATAATAGCAGGCGTTATTCTTGGGCTTTGCGTCGCGGTTCGTATGCCAAATATTACATATATGGCATTGATTCTGCCAGTGTGGTATTCCTGTTTTCAGACAGATGCAAATACAAGATGGCAGCGGCTGATAAGGCGGACAATACGGTGTATTGCCGGATATTTTGTGGGGTTTTTAGTACCAATCATATATATTAGTATTCGGTATGGTTTTGCAACTTATCCGGAAATGGTGCAAGGGCTATTTGCCATGACAGATACAGCTACGGACTACAAACCGGATTCTATGGTTACGGCAATGTTTGCCGATTATATTGAAAACAGTGTTTGGCTGTTTCTCTTTTTGGCGTATATGGCGGCTGGATTTGCGGCATTTGCTCTTTTAACAAAGATTTTTGAACAAAAATCACAGAGCACAGGAAATCAAAGACTGCCGGACTTTGGCAGAAACCGTATGGCTAAAGTGTTGTATTTAACAGCGTATGGGCTTTACATCATTGGATTGCTGGTGCTTGTGCGGCTGTGTTATGGCAGAGGGATGTTTGACTTTGACTATACAGAGTATTTTAGTATGTATAAGTGGGCAGTTGTTTATCTATTGATTGTCAATGCGCTTTGTATCTGGTGTCTTATGTGTCGGCAGATTGGTGAAAAATTAAAGCTTTGGGCGGTTTTTTTGTTGGTCATTATTTGGATTACACCGCTTGGAAGCAATAATGGGCTTTATCCGATTATTAACAACTTGTTTCTAACAGCGCCTGTTTCTGCGCTTATGTTAACTACGGTATTCCGCCAATTTAAAGGCGTTGCACACGCATTTGTTTTTCGCTGGGGGATAGGGGTTTTGCTGGCGGGCATGGTATTACAGAGTCTGTTGTTTGGTATTTTTTTCGTATTTCATGATAAACAGCCAATCGGCATGGCGGCAGAAGAACAGCGTCAGACAGTTTATCTCCAAAGCAGCGACAAAGTGAACGGGCTGAAAACGACAACAGAAAAGAAAGAACTGTTGGAGGCTCTTGACCAGTTTTTAGTAGAAAATAATCTTACCAAGAAAAAGTTGATACTTTACGGTGATATTCCGGCGCTTGCCTATATATTTAATATGGAATCCGCAGTATTTACGACGTGGCCGGATTTAGATTCTAATCCGCTGACACGGCTGCAGCAGGATTTAGACAACATTAGCAATGAAAAAAATGATGAGTTGCCGGTGGTTATTTTCGGCACACAAGCAGTTAACAAGCTTAAGCAGCAAAGCGGCATCCGTTATCAAAAGTTTTCTGTAATTTGGGAATTTATGCAGAAGAAACAATATAAAGCAGTGTATCAATCCAAACAATATCAAGTGTTCTACCCACCAAGTCTTCTACACGGATGTTTTGGGAAATAGATGCTGCAATCCAGCAAGGCTGCATTGTAACACTCTTTTTGCCGTTCAGGATAATAGAATCCGATTCAATCTTGCAAAATATGCCTGATGTGTGTAATATGAAGAAAAAGAAAAAAATGGCGGCGGTTTGACAAGTGCGAAAGTTGCACTCCATATGGGGTGCATAAGTTGAAAAAGAAAAAAATGGCGGCAGTTTGGCAAATGCTAAAAGGAGGGAAAACATGATTAATTTTAACGTACCGCCCTTTACGGGGAAAGAGATAGAATATATTAAACAGGCTGTGGAAAATCAAAAGATTTGCGGTGATGGGCCGTTCACTAAGAAGTGCAGCGAATGGATTGAGGAGCAGACAGGAACGAGTAAGTGTTTACTGACCACCTCCTGCACACATGCTACGGAACTTGCAGCGCTGCTTGCAGAGATTCAGGAGGGCGATGAGGTGATTATGCCTGCGTATACATTTGTATCAACAGCGGATGCTTTTGTACTGCGCGGCGCAAAGGCAGTGTTTGTGGATATTCGGCCAGATACAATGAATATTGACGAGAACAAAATAGAGGCAGCAATTACAAAGCGTACAAGGGCGATTGTTCCTGTGCACTATGCAGGCGTGGCGTGTGAGATGGAAACGATTATGGCAATTGCCGAGAAATATAATTTAATGGTAATTGAGGACGCGGCACAGTGTATTCTGGCAAGTTATCAAGGAAAAGCACTAGGCACATTTGGGGATTTTGGGTGTTATTCTTTTCATGAAACAAAGAATGTCAGTATGGGCGAGGGCGGAGCGCTGCTTATCCGTGATAAGAAGTATATACAGGAAGCAGAGATTATCCGTGAAAAAGGGACAAACCGTTCGCAGTATTACCGTGGTCAGGTAGATAAATACCGCTGGATGAATTATGGCTCGTCCTATCTGCCAAGCGATATGAATGCGGCATATTTATGGGCGCAGCTAGAGCTTGCCAAAGAGATAACCAAGGCAAGGTTGGAACGCTGGGAGCAGTATCATACACAATTACAGCCGCTGCAAGAGCGGGGGATTTTGGAACTGCCGGTAATACCAGAGGGATGTATTCATAATGGTCATATGTACTATGCCAAAGCAAAAGATATGGAAGAACGGACGCGGCTGCTTGCATTTCTTAAAGAGAACGGTATTTTGTCGGTATTTCATTATGTGCCGCTGCATACGGCACCAGCAGGCTTAAAGTTTGGCGAGTTCCGTGGAGAGGATATCTATACAACAAAAGAGAGCGAGCGTCTGTTTCGACTGCCGCTGTTCTTCACATTAAAAGAGTCGGAAGTTGACTATATTGTCAGCAAAATCAAGGAATTTTACGGTGTTTCATACTAACAAATTGTTGATAAATGGAGCTGTCGCAATAAGTTATAACTATACAAGATATTGTATAAAATGTAGCGCAGTGCTATGATATCTTGTATCTATTTTCCTTAATGCGACAGCCCCATTTCGGAACAGTTCCTAACAAACGTGGGTAAATATGAGTATGGTAAATCCGTAAGAAATTATTCCGAAATCGTTCGGGTATGCGGTGCAGGAATAATTTTCAAAAGGGAAGGAGCTCTGTCAGATAAATGGGTGGCGGTGCAAAAGGAATGACTGGGAAAGTCTGCGGCGTTTTGATTTTTACATTCTGCGTTGTTGCGATTCCGGCAGTATGTTTTGATTTTTATTATGACTTAAATGATGATACAGTAATTAAGGATATCTTGTCAGGCGCTTATACAGGTGTGCCGAGCGGATACAGTATACAAATGTTGTATCCACTGTCATGGTTGATTGCGTCGGCATATAAAGTGATGCCTGAGATGCCCTGGTTTGGAGTGTTTTTGTGCTGCTGTCAGTTTGGTGTGCTGATGTTGGCGGCATGGCGGCTTTGGGGGCTGGCAAAAACGGGAATCGGCAAAACTGCAGCATTGGTTACAGAGGCGGTGCTGGCTCTTGGGCTGATATTAAGGGAATTGGTAATTATACAGTATAGTATTACGGCTGGGCTGTGCATGATAGGCGCGGTATTTTTGTTCCTTACGGCAAAGCGGGCAGACAAGCCGTCTGCATTTCTGCGCCGCAATATGGTGCCAGTACTGTTGGTAGTGCTCTCTTTTATGATTCGTACAGAAATATGTTTGATGCTTATGCCGTTTTTACTGCTTGCAGGTATGGTAAAATGGGGCGGCGAAGAAAAAATTTTTACGGGAGTGAATTTTCGGAAATATTTGATTACACTTGGTACAGCGTTGTTTGGGATGTTAGTAGTGATTTCACTGGATTATCTAGCGTACAGCAGCAGTGACTGGATGAGTTTTCGGCAGTTTTTTGACGCAAGAACGAAATTATATGATTTTTATGGGCTTCCAGAATATTATTCTGATGAAAATAACGCAGACACAGATATTGTAGAACAGACAGGTTTGTCAGAAGAATCGTATGCGCTTTTGGAAAACTATAATTTTGCCCTTGATGAGTCGATTGATTCATGGGTGTTGGATTCTTTGGCAGCGTATCAGCGACAGCAGGCACAGAACGGGCAGGCGCTGCACAGTACCTTTGGATTTGTTAGTAAAAACAGTGTTTCCGAGGCGTTATGGCTTTATAAAGAACATTTGTTATCGGGTGTAAGCAGCTTGTATAATGCTTTTTTTCATCAAGGAGAGGAATCGAAACAGATATTTTCTGGCGAAGCAGTCTGCGGCTATGCGGTGGCGGGAACATATGTTGTCTATATTTTACTGTGCTTTTTTCCAGTTTTTGTGCCAACAGAAGAAACTGCGCCAAGACATCTGAAAAAAGGACAGGCGTTGTTTAAAATTCTTGCTTTGCTGGTTATTCGCAGTATTTTATGGCTATATTTATATATGGTAGACCGGATTGTCAGCCGTGTTACAATGCCGCTTTTAATGATGGAGCTTGCGGTGCTGCTTGGTTTTCTTCTCAATGATTTGCCGCAGGGGAGTTTATCTTTGGATAATTCGGTGCAGCAGGGCATGACAAGGCAGGAAGCGCGGTCGGTGTGGTTTTTTGGAACGCTAACGAATATGGTGATCAGTGTGCTGTGTATTTTATTTTTAGCAGGTGCATTTGCGGTAAATTTTCATATGGTATCAGAAGAATATACGGCACGGGAGTATGTTGGCGGTAGATGGGGGGCATTAATGGAGTATTGCAAATCCAATAAGGGGAATTATTATATTATTGATGTATACTCCTCCACTTCATATCAGGGGATACCTTATGCAGAAAAAATATTTTGTGAAGTGGATAATACTTACCGTAATTATGATATCTGCGGCGGCTGGGTGGCAAAAAGCCCTTTATATAAGAAAAAGCTTGCAAGGTCTGGCTTAAAAGATGTACAGAGTGCGCTTTATTCTGCTAAGAAAAATAAAAATGCGGCAGAAACATTTTTTATTGCCGCTTGTGACAAGGATTTAGGCTGGTTAGAACAATATTATTTCAAGAGGGGACTTTCTGTGGAAGCACAGTGCATTGATAGAATTGATGATATGGAATATAACCCTGCATTTTCTGTCTATAAGCTGGTCTATAAGCAGAAGAAGGAAGTATAGTAAACACAAATAGTATTTGCGTTTACTATTAATAAATAGAGAAACCGGAGGGGTAGACAAATGGAGCCTGTGGCAAAAGATTACAGAATCAGCGGAAATCAGGTTTATCTTCGGCCTATAACAGCAGCGGATACGGATATGGTGCTGGGGTGGCGCAATTCTGACAATGTAAGGGAAAATTTTATTTACCGAAAACCAATTACGAAACAAGAACATTTGGACTGGCTGCACAATAAGGTGGAAATCGGGCTGGTACACCAGTTTGTTGTGTGTTCCCTGGCAGATGATAAACCGCAGGGATGTGTATATTTGCAGCATTTTGAGGAAGAAAATAATAAGGCAGAGAGTGGGATTTTTTTAGGGGACAGTATAGCGCGCGGGAAAGGAATTGGAACGGAAGCGGTGCGCTTAATTGTGCGCTATGGCTTTGAACAGCTTGGGCTGCATAAGATTATTGCACGGGTACTGGCGTATAATGAGCCGAGTCTTCGCCTGCATATACGGGCAGGTTACGAGCGGGAGGCATATTTTCGGGAAGATGTGCGGATAAACGGGAACTATGAAGATGTGGTATTGTTTGGGATTATTCATCGGAATAGGGAACTGTAAGAAACAGGGGGTTTTCATGAGTAAAATCAGTTTTATTATTCCTTGCTATCGGAGTGAGAAAACACTTGCGCACGTGGTAGAGGAAATAAGGGAAACAATGCGGGGATTAGCAGCATATGAATATGATATATTTCTGGTAAACGATTGTTCGCCGGACGATACCTTTGCAGTAATCCGCAGACTGTGCAGCCAATATGATAATATTACAGGCATTGACTTGGCAAAAAATTTCGGGCAGCACGCGGCATTAATGGCAGGACTGCGCAGGTCGGACGGCGATATTGTCGTGTGTCTGGATGATGATGGCCAGACACCGGCTTGCGAGGTTGGCAAGCTGATAGAGGGCATAGAGAATGGCAGAGATGTGATTTATGCCAGTTATGAGAATAAAAAACATAGTGCATTTCGGAATTTTGGTACATGGATGAATGATATTATGACAAGGGTTATGCTGGAAAAGCCAAAGGAACTGCAGATAACCAGTTATTTTGCGGCAAGACGGTTTGTAGTGGATAGTATGCTGGAATATGAGAATAGTTATCCGTATGTAATTGGGCTGGTACTGCGGGCAACAAGGAATATTGCAAATGTACCAGTCAATCATCGCAGCCGTGAAATTGGCAGTTCCGGCTATACCATGAAGAAACTGCTGGGGCTGTGGTTTAACGGATTTACTGCGTTTTCGATATTGCCGCTGCGAATTGCAACGGTTGCCGGCGCTATTTTCGCAGTCAGCGGATTTTTATATGGTTTTTATACAATTATTAAGAAATTTGTGAATCCGGCTGTGCCGCTGGGATTTAGCTCTATGATGGCGGCAATTGTATTTATCGGCGGTATGCTAATGGTTATGCTGGGACTGATTGGAGAATATATTGGGCGTATTTATATTAGTATTAATAATTCTCCGCAGTATGTTGTCCGAGAAGAAATCACAAAAGGCAAAACAGTTGTATAATATGTTGTATTGTGCTATACTGAAACGCGGTAGAAATGTAAAATAATGGTAATAACAAATTATGGAAGTTGCCGCAAAGATAAATGAAAGCTATGAAATTGTGGAAAACTTAGTACAATATGGTATGCCATAATCCATTATGGTATGTATACAATTGTGTATACAATTATGTATACAGATTAGAAAGCGCAGGGAAAGAGTTTGGGGATGAAAGGAAATTTCTTGGCAAAAATATTGTCAGATGAAAAAAATGTCTATCGAAATACATGGATTCAGATCGTGTTTGCGACGATAGCTTTTATCCTGCTGGTTCGAGTATACCCTATGCAGGTTTATCAAAAGCATACGTACTCCAAGCAGAAGGCGTTTTCGTCGGCACAGCAGGCAGGCGCTGCGGGAGAACGTTTTACACAGACGGATAAAAAATTGCAAAAGATATTTTTTTCGGATACACATTTATCTCATATAACCTTGTATCTGCGCTGTGAAATGCCCAAAACGGTGGAACGAGCACAGACGATTTTATTCCGTTTGTATAATGATAGTTTTTCTTGCATCTATGAGGAAATCTATAGCTGTAAGGATATTGCAAAAGACGGATATCTGTGTGCAACGCCGGATCTCGATGTGGAGCAGGATATAGAATACTACTATGAAGTACTGGTGCCGGAGGACTGCAGTGCGGAAATTTTTCTGCCGACAGCGGACAGAGGACAGCTTGCGCAGCTTGAAAACAGTACATTGTATATTGACGGCGTAATCAATGATACCATCTGTTTGGCCGCGGATTTTGACTATACCAAACCGCTTAGCGTGGTGGGAATGGTTGTGTATGATATTTTGATTCTTGTGGCTGCGGGGGGATTGTATTTACTTGCGGCGTATGTGCTTTTTTGCTATGACAGATACTTTTCAGGGTATCAGCAGATAGTGCAAAAATATGTGCGGATTGCGGCAAGTATTGCAGTTATAATTGCACTTGTTAGTTTATTTGTTTTTTCCGTCGTGCAAAACCGTTTTGGCGGTGCAGCAGCGGACAGGCTGTTTTTTACAGTTGCGATTGCGGCCGCGGGATTTTGGGCAGCAGGTGCACTGTGGCTTCCGCTGTTTTTTCCTAAGAAACCAAAGGAAACACAGCTTACAGCGCAAGTGCGGCGTTCTCTAATATGGCGCAATTATATCCAGACAGTGAGTTTTGGCTTTTTATTTTATGCATTATGTCAATATGTTAATGCAGATCGGGAATACTATCATATTACTAATACGCGCTGGATGTTGATTTTTCTTGCGATTGCTTTTCTAATGATGTATGGGGGGAGGCAGTTTCTTCATATTGGAAGTCTGATATGGCTTGCTATCGCTGCAGTTGGAACAGGATTGTATTGCAGGGATTTTATGGAGGATGAGAAAGAACTATTGGTAGCGCGTCTTACGTGCGGCGTGGTGGCAGCATGGGGACTGTTGATTTTAAGTACGCTATTGCGGCTTAAAACCAAAAGCATTCGTGCAGCAATGCAGGCAATTACAGAGAATTTCTCAGATTGGCAGGGCTTTTTGCGCAGATATTGGCAGCAGATTTTATATGGTGGGTTTTGGTTGGTATTTTCCATACTGATGTTTGCATATCGTTTTGAAAAAACATGGGTGTTTACGGCGGTGCTGCCATTTATTGCAATGTTTTTTATAAAGCTGACACCGGCTGCGCGAAGCCGATTTTTAAGGAATTTAACGAATGGTATTTTGCTTAGCTTTGGGCTGGTTTGCCTGTTTTGCCTGCTGCATCGGCCGCATCACTATTGGATGCTGTATCGGTATGGTGGTATTTTCCATACTGTAGCGTGTACGGGGATGTATCTTGCCGTGGTAATCGGTGCGGCTGTGGGGAAGCTTTACGGTAAACTGCGGGATAGAAAGAAAATGCTTTGGCGTTGTTTCGGCGAGTATTTTGTAACGGCGTGTGCGTTTGGATTTGTACTGCTGTCTATGTCACGCACAGCAATGCTAACCTGTACTGTAACTGTGGCAGCAGTGGCAGCGCTTGCGGCAGTGACATACCGCAAAACATCCAAGAGGCTGCTGCAAGAGTTTGGAATGCTTGCCGCGGTAATTCTTGTCAGCTTCCCCATGGTTTTTACGGCAATTCGTATGGTTCCAGCGTTGGTCAATGACCCTGTTCGCTATGATATTGAGTTTCAGGATGAAAGCTTTATGGTTTATAAAGGCGATCCGATTAATTCTGATAAATATATGACCGTGGAACGATTTTTCCTAGCACTGTTTGGGCGGTTTCAAAAGGAAAATGCGGATAGAGGGGAGTCGGCGCGTCTTGAAAAAGGACAAAATCGTAAAAGGGAACAGTATTTTGAAAAAGATCAGGGTCTTGATGAGAAGCACCGCACTCAAGGGGAACAAAATTTCCTTGTATACAATGGCAACGATTTATCTGGAGTGGATATCGATGTATTTGCGCAGCAGTCTGTGCAGGCTGCAGAGCTTGAGGCAGACGGGGAGGAGGATAAGAAATCCCAAAATGATATATCGAATGGACGATTTGAGATTTTTGGCGACTATTTTCAGGCATTGGAGTTTCGCGGACATCCCAAAATGGCACCAGTGAACGAAGACGGTGAGGATTATGCCCATGCCCATAATTCTTATTTGCAGGTTGCTTATAATTTTGGCTTGATTGCAGGCATTTTATTTTTGGCGATATGTGCTTTGTCGCTGTGGCGTTCTATTTGCCTGTTTTATACACAGGGGAAAAAATATAGTATTTATTTGGTACCTTTTTCATTAGTTGTCGTATTCGGACTTGTAAGCCTGACTGAATGGGCGTTTCATCCCTGTATTCCGGCGGGGTTTTGCTTTTTGGTTTTACAGGTGCTATTGGTGAAAGCATCCGCGTGAAAAGTTTTACGCAGCATGTTTGTGCAGCCGCAAAGCTGCGAAATAGGAGAGAAGTAAAATGAAACTGATAAACCATATCAACACACAGCTTTTACATCGGAGGATTGTACTGGTATTATTTGACATTATGACTGCGTGTGTTGCAGGTGTCATACCTTTGTGGATTCGCTTTGAGTTAAATTTTAATGATATACCAAACGTCTATTTGGAATCTGTATGGAATTTTATGCTGATTAATGTGGTGATCACATTGATAGTATTTTATATGTTTCGATTGTACCATAGTCTATGGGCCTTTGCTGGAACTGCAGAGGCGCAGAATATTGTGGCAGCGTGCTTTCTGTGTGCGGTTTTAAATTTCTTAGGCATGAATTTGCTAAAGTATCCGATACCAAGGAGCTATTACTTTATGTATGCGCTGGTACTTACGGGTATTATAACACTTGGACGATTTTCGTATCGTATTGTGCGAGGGCGTGTACACAAGAGCCAGAACAAAAAAAATGGAACAAGAGTTATGATTATCGGTGCTGGAGATGCTGGTAATACTGTGATTAAGGAGATTACAAACAGTCATTTTAGCACAATGGTTATTAAGTGCATTATTGATGATAATGAAAATAAATGGGGGCGCTTTATCCAAGGCATTAAGATTGTCGGCGGCAGGGATAAAATCGTGGAATATGCGGCATTGTACGGGATTGACGAGATTATTATTGCAATACCATCTGCGAACCGTCCTACAATGCGGGCAATTGTGGAAATCTGCAAGGAAACAAGCTGTAAACTGCGAACCCTGCCAGGGATTTATCAGTTGGTAAACGGCGAAGTGAAAGTCAGCAAACTGCGCAATGTGGATGTAGAAGATTTGCTTGGCCGCGATCCGATCAAAGTCGATTTGGATTCTATTTTAAACTATGTAAAAAATAAAACGGTAATGATAACAGGCGGCGGCGGATCGATTGGAAGTGAGTTGTGCCGTCAGATTGCAGGGCATCAACCCAAACGATTGATTATCGTAGATATTTATGAGAATAACGCTTACGAAATTCAGCAGGAACTCAAACACAAATATCCGAAACTGGATTTGGTTGTTTTAATTGCTTCTGTGCGCAATACAAACCGCATGAACAGTATTATGCAGGAGTATCGCCCGCATATTATATATCATGCAGCGGCGCACAAGCACGTTCCTTTAATGGAGGACAGTCCCAACGAAGCGATTAAGAATAATGTATTTGGCACATGGAAAACGGCGCAGGCGGCAGTGCAGAACGGTGTGCAGAAGTTTGTATTGATTTCCACGGACAAGGCAGTGAATCCTACAAATATTATGGGGGCAAGCAAGCGGATTTGTGAAATGATTATTCAAACGTATAACCGCCATTATGATACAGAATTTGTGGCGGTGCGTTTTGGCAATGTCCTGGGCAGCAACGGCAGTGTTATTCCGCTTTTTAAGAAGCAGATTGCGGCAGGCGGGCCGGTTACAGTAACACATCCCGATATTATCCGATACTTTATGACGATTCCTGAGGCGGTTTCGCTTGTTTTGCAGGCAGGCGTTTATGCCAAGGGCGGGGAAATCTTTGTGCTTGATATGGGTGAGCCAGTGAAAATTCTTGATCTGGCGAAAAATTTAATCCGTCTTTCCGGTTATAAGCTGGATGAGGATATTAAAATCGAATTTACAGGGCTTCGTCCGGGAGAGAAACTCTACGAGGAACTTTTAATGAATGAAGAGGGATTGACCGATACGGATAATAAATTGATTCATATTGGAAAACCGATAGAATTTGATGAATCGGCGTTCTATGTGCAGTTAAATAATCTAAAAAAAGCAGTGGAAAATGAGTGTGAGGATGTGCGCTCGTTAATTCAGGAAATTGTTCCCACATATATTCCAAAGGCAGAGCCCGAGGAGTACGGGGAAGAAAGGGAGGATTAAGAATTATGGCAAGGATTTATCTCTCATCGCCGACAATGCACGGTGATGAACAGCGGTTTGTAAAGGAGGCGTTTGATACCAATTGGGTTGCGCCACTTGGCCCAAATGTCAATACATTTGAACAAGAGATGGCACAATACACCGGATGCGGTTATGCAGCGGCGTTAAGTTCCGGCACAGCGGCGATCCATTTGGGATTAAAGCTGCTGGGTGTGGAGCAGGGGGATGTGGTGTTTGTGTCCTCCCTAACCTTTTCGGCAAGCTGCAATCCGATTGTATATGAGAAAGCGACTCCTGTATTGATTGATTCTGAGCCGGACACATGGAATCTGTCGCCGCAGGCACTGGAACGTGCGTTTGAAAAATACCCGCATCCCAAAGCGGTTATAGTGGTACATTTATACGGTACACCTGCGAAAATGGATGAGATTATGGAAATCTGCAATCGTCATCAAGTACCGATATTGGAGGACGCAGCGGAATCTTTAGGCTCTACGTACCATGGAATTGCGACAGGAACATTTGGGCGTATTGGTGTGTACTCTTTTAATGGAAATAAAATTATTACCACCTCCGGCGGCGGTATGATGGTTTCTAAGGATGCGGCGCTGGTGCAGGAGGCGCGTGTGCTTTCAACGCAGGCAAGGGATGCGGCGCGGCATTACCAGCATTCTAAAATTGGATATAATTATCGTATGAGCAATGTTGTGGCAGGAATTGGGCGGGGGCAGCTTCTACATATGGAGGAGCATAAGGCTCTGAAAAAAAAGCTGTATCAGCAGTACCATGCGGCATTTGCGGATATTGAGGCAATTGATATGAACCCAATGAATCCTGCAGGCGACGCAAATAACTGGCTTTCCTGCATTACATTAAAAGCAGGCAGCGGCGTTACGCCCATACAGATTATGGATGCCTTGGAAGCGGAGGATATAGAATCGCGTCCGATTTGGAAGCCGATGCATTTGCAGCCAGTATTTGCTTCCTATGACTTTTTTAGCCACAATGGTGGTCAGGGCAGCGGCGTGGACAGTGTTGGAGAGGATATTTTTAACCGTGGTCTGTGCCTGCCAAGCGATATTAAAAATACCGATCAGGATATGGAGAAAATAATCAGCATTGTGAGGTCGCAGTTTGGGTTATCATAGGAATAAAGGAAGTAATAAAAGCGGTATGTATCAAAAATATATAAAACGGCTGCTGGATATTGTGATTTCGCTGTCTGCATTGCTTGTACTTAGTCCCGTTTTGCTGATTGTGGCGGTTTTGGTGCGCATCAAGCTGGGAAGTCCTGTTATTTTTCACCAGCAAAGACCAGGCTATAAGGAGAACGTGTTTAACCTGTGCAAATTCCGGTCGATGACAGATGGGCGTGACGAAAAGGGTGCACTTTTGCCGGACGAGGTGCGGCTTACAAAGTTTGGCAAGGCATTGCGCGCAACCAGCCTTGATGAGCTGCCGGAGCTTTGGAATATTTTAAAGGGCGATATGAGCTTAATCGGCCCGCGCCCGCTGCTTGTGAAATACCTTCCGCTCTACAATGATTTCCAGAAGCAGCGCCACGATGTAAAGCCGGGTCTGACAGGCTGGGCGCAAGTCAATGGACGCAATGCAATTAGTTGGGAACAGCGGTTCGAATTGGATGTTTATTATGTGAAAAATATTTCATTTCTGCTGGATTTAAAGATTTTGTTTCTAACGTTTGCAGTAGTGTTTCGCCATAGCGGCATTAGCAGCGCAACAGATGCGACAATGGAAGCTTTTCAGGGAACAAAACCAGAAGAGCGGAAACATAGCGAAGAAAAATAAAAGCTTTTCAGGGAACAAAACCAGAAGAGCGGAAACGTAGCGAAGAAAAATAAAAGCTTTTCAGGGAACAAAGCTAGAGGAACGGGAAGGCGGCGAAGAAAAATAAAAGCCTTCTAGGCATAAAGCTGGAGAAGTGGGAAATCTTTTTGCCATGCGGTTATAACAATGAAAGGGTTTGGTTAAGATGGATGGGGTGTTAAACATATTATTTTGCAGTGTAGGGAGAAGATGCGAGCTGTTAAAGGATTTCCGCAAATCTCTTGGGGATAAAGTAAAGTTGGTAGTAACCGATAACAGTCCCTATGCGCCTGCGCTGGCGTTTGCGGATGTTAGCTATCAGGTGCCGTTGATTCATGATAAAACATATATTCCGACAATTTTAGAGATATGCAGACGGGAAGATATTCATGCAATTACAACACTAATTGATCCGGAGATTGCCATTTTAGCGGAGAATAGAGAGGCATTTGAGGCGCTTGGTATTACGGTGCTTGCGCCTTATTCGGATACTGCAGCACTTTGCTTTGACAAGTATAAAATGGCGGAGTACCTTACAAAAAAAGGGATTCCAACGATTAAGACCTATGACACTTTTGCGGCATTTCAGCAGGCTTATCATAGAGGTGAAATAGCGTTTCCGGTATTTGTAAAGCCGAGAACAGGAAGTGGCAGCGTTGGCGCAAGGCGCGTAGATACCTTTGAAATGTTAGAGGAGATAACCGTTTCCGATCCTTCAATGATTATACAAGAATTTATGGACGGAGAGGATATGGATGCGGATATTTATGTCGATACAATCAGTCATAAACCAGTTGCAATTTTTACAAAGAAAAAAATTTCGACGACGATTGGCGGTGCTAATAAAACCATCTCGTTTCGGGATGATGCGCTGTTTTCCTTTATAGAAGAGGCGCTCTTAGTATTTGCATTTAATGGGCCGTTGGATATGGACTTGTTTTACCGCAATGGGCAGTATTATCTCTCTGAGATTAATCCACGGTTTGGCGGTGCATACCTTCATGCGTATGGTGTGGGAGTTGATTTCCCCAGCTATATTTATGAAAATGTACAGCAGAAAAGAGAAAACGCTGTGCATATCGGGGATTACCAAGAGGATGTAGTAATGATGATGTACGACAGTGTTGTAATTAAATCCCTGTCAGAAATTAATAAAAATATGGTGAAAATATAAATGATACGAAGGCCCTGTCAATCAATAACGCATCATTTATACAGCGGTTTGGAGAAATACAATGAAAGTTCTAATCTTAACAAATTATGCCAACGGTTTATATTTGTTTCGCAAGGAGTTACTGCTTTCGTTTCTGGAGGAGGGGCATGAAGTGTTCGTGTCGCTTCCTCCCGATGAAAATGTAGAGAAGCTTCGTACTCTTGGCATAGCGGATAAAAAAATAAATATTATAGAAACTCCCTTTGAGCGGCGCGGTATTAATCCCATTAAGGATTTTGGGCTTTTTCGGGCATATCTTAAAATGCTGGACAAGCAAAAACCTGATGTGGTGTTGACGTATACGATTAAGCCGAATTTATACGGAGGACTTGCGTGTACATTAAAAAAAGTGTCGTATCTGTGCAATATTACAGGGCTTGGCACAGCGATTGAGAACGGTGGGATATTAAGCCGGATATTGCTAAGGTTTTATAAAATATCCATGCAAAAAGCAGGGAGGGTCTTTTTCCAAAATAAGCGGAATCTGGATTTTATGAGTCGTTATGGCATTGCAGTCAACAATCATGCAATACTTCCCGGTTCCGGTGTAAACTTAAAGGAGCATTCGTTCGAAGAATATCCGTCTGAGCGAAAGAACATTTGCTTTCTTGCGGTGATTCGTATTATGAAGGATAAAGGAATTGAAGAATACTTAGAAGCAGCGCGCATAATGAAAATAAAAAAAACGAAACTGCGTTTTTTCCTGGTTGGTGAGTACGAGGAAGAAACAAGAAATGAGTACGAGCCGCAGATTCAAGCATTAGATAAGCAAGGGATTATTAAGTATTTAGGTCATATTGATAATGTAGCGGAAGTGATGGCGGCAAGCCATATTATTGTACATCCCTCATACCATGAAGGGCTTTCTAATGTACTTTTAGAGGCGGCAGCCTGCGGAAGACCTGTGCTGGTCAGCGATATTAATGGGTGTATTGAGGCAATCTGTGAGGGGGTAAGCGGTTTGACGTTTGCAGCGCAAAGTACAGAAGCTCTTGTAGCAGCAATGGAAAAAATATTAGCACTGTCCACCGAGGAGCGTAGAAGCATGGGCGTGGCAGGCAGGGCATGGGTTGAGCAGAATTTTGATAGAAATATGGTAATTCAGGCATATAAAAATGCAATTGCACAAATAGTGAAATAATGGAGGAGCAAAAAATGAGTTTATACGAGGATATTGTAAATGGAAAAGAAAAAGTATCATTAGTGGGGCTGGGCTATGTTGGTATGCCGATTGCAGTCGCCTTTGCAAGAAAAATACAGGTAATTGGATTTGATTTAAACGAATCCAAAATCGCACTGTATCAATCGGGTGTTGATCCGACAAACGAAGTCGGCGATGAAGTAATCAAAAATACAACGGTAGAATTTACTGCGGATGCTGCCCGCTTAAAGGAAGCTAAATTTCATATTGTGGCAGTACCGACACCAGTCAATAACGATCACACGCCGGACTTAACACCTGTAGAGGGCGCAAGCCGTATTTTAGGAAAAAATTTAACAAAGGGTTCTATTGTGGTCTTTGAGTCAACGGTTTATCCCGGTGTGACAGAAGATGTCTGTGTGCCGATTCTCGAAAAGGAATCCGGCTTGCGCTGCGGTGTAGATTTTAAGGTGGGCTATTCGCCGGAGCGTATTAATCCGGGCGATAAGGTACATCGTTTAGAAACAATTACAAAGATTGTATCTGGTATGGATGCAGAAACGTTGGAGGAGATTGCAAATGTATACAGCCTTGTAGTAGAAGCAGGCGTTTACCGCGCAGAGTCGATTAAAGTTGCTGAAGCGGCGAAAGTAATTGAAAACAGCCAGCGTGATATTAATATTGCGTTTATGAATGAACTTTCTATTATTTTTAATAAAATGGGTATTGATACCAAATCCGTGCTGGAGGCGGCAGGTACGAAATGGAATTTCCTAAACTTCCAGCCAGGGCTTGTCGGCGGTCATTGTATCGGTGTCGATCCATATTATCTTACGTATAAGGCGGAAGAACTAGGCTATCATTCACAGATTATTCTGTCTGGCCGCCGCATCAATGATGATATGGGGAAATATGTCGCAGAAACTCTGGTAAAAAATCTAATCAAAGCCGATATTCCAGTTAAAAGCGCAAAGGTTGCCATCCTTGGCTTTACATTTAAAGAAAATTGTCCAGATACGCGTAATACGAAGATTATTGACATTTATAATGAATTAAATGAGTATGGCATTACGGCGCAGGTAACGGATGACAATGCAGATGCAGACGAAGCAAAACGTCTGTACGGCATTACCTTTACGCCGCTCAAAGAGATTCACGATTGTGATGCTGTTATTCTTGCCGTAGCGCATGAGAAGTACAAAAACTTGTCAATGGCAGATATTGACGCACTTTACAGCGGCAGAAAAACAAAGGTGTTAACCGATTTAAAAGGCATTCTAAATAAAAAAGAGTATACAGATGCTGGATATATTTATTGGAGATTATAATGGCGCGCAGACACAACCTAATATTTTTTATAATATTTGCAGTTTTTTTTGGCTTTCTACTGGTGACGGGAGAACCAATATCCGTGGGGGATACATTTCAGTATGAATCCCAAATGGTAATGCGTGAGCCGATTTATGCCTTGCTCATTCAGGTTCTACGCTTTGTTTCTCCGAAAGATCATTACTGGCTGATTATTATATTGCAAAATATACTTGCAATTGCTGCGAACACGGTTTTTATCGCATGGATAAGAAAGCGTTTTGGGCTGAACGTATGGGTGTCACTGTTGTTTACTGCAATCCTGTTGGTGCCGCATATTATGACGCCGATATTTGCAAGTACGCATTTAGTATTGACAAATGCTTTGATGACGGAGGGTATTTTGTTCTCGCTGTATCCTTTGGCAATGATGTGTCTAATGAATATGTTATGGTCAGGAAAGGCGGTTGGCAGGGAAAGCCTTACAACAATTGGATTGTTTCTTCTGCTGTCGCTGATTCGCGGGCAGATGATGGTGCTTTTTGTCGTTTGGTTTCTGGTGGCATTTGTGCTGGCCGTGAAAAATGCGGTGAAGGATAGAAAAAATACATTTGATCTGGCAGAAAATATTGCAAAACGGGGATTTCTTGCTGCGGTCGCAGTGTTTATTATTGCATTTGCGGCAAGAAGCGTTCTGATCCGTGTTTATAATTATTGTGAACAGGGATTGTTTGTGGAAACTGCATCGGGAAAAGCAATGTCGTTTGCAAATATATTGTATGTTGCTGACCGCAGTGACGGCGATGCAATTGCGGAGGATGCGCTGCGGCAATTGTTTTATGAGATGTATGATGCCGCTGATGCTGACAAAATGAATTATAAGTATGCGAAAAAGGGAATACTAAATAGTGCGGCATATCATGAAAAATGTCATGATGAATTGAATTTCACCTATTTCGGCGAACCTGCCAAGCGGTATGTGGGTGAAACAAGGGGCATCTATACGGATCGTTATCAGGAGTTAATGATTGCAGTTGACGGCGTTGCCGTGCAGCTCTCGTCTGCATTAATGCCACAGGTGCTGGGACGATATATTCAGAATTATATTACAGTGATTACATTGGGATTTATCCGTACAGTTGCGTATGAGCATCCGCTGCTTGCATGGTATGCCTTGTTGATATATATCGTGGCGGTAGTGCTGACAATCGTTTTATGGAAGAAAGATCATGAAAGCATGGCAGCAGCGTTTATGGCAGTAATGCTTGTGACGATTGTAGGAAATGTGTGCGCAACGGCACTGATGATCCAGTGTATTTCAAGATATATGATTTATAATCTGCCGCTGTTTTATATGGCGGGATTTTTGGAGTTGCTGGAACTGTTTGGGGTAAAATCGCGTAAAGCTTCTTGATAGAGAAAAAATGGTATACTCATGGTCACTAAAATTTGCCAAAGCACCCGACGCATGAGCGGAAAGCATTGTGAATATGTGGTAAATTTGACCACTTGTGAGTATAACATACAAAATTATAGTATGCCGGCGGGGATATTTCGCGTGTTTTGAAATAGATGATATTTCGCGCATTTTATATATTTCGTGAATATTAACAGTGCATTTTTAACATTTTTAAGTAGGAAAGGACAGGAAAATGGGATATCATAACTTAAAATTTGAGAAGGATAGTGTATTTTTAGTTACTGGCGGCGCAGGATTTATTGGATCGAATCTTTGTGAGGCACTGACAGATATGGGATATCAAGTGCGCTGCTTGGATGATCTTTCGACAGGAAAAGAGAAAAATGTACAAATGTTTATGGATAGACCCAATTATACTTTTATCAAAGGGGATATTAAGGATTTAGAAACCTGTATAAAGGCATGCGACGGCGTGGATTATGTACTGCACCAAGCGGCATGGGGTTCTGTGCCAAGAAGCATTGAAATGCCGTTATTTTATGAGCAGAACAATATTTTGGGAACACTTAATATGATGGAAGCGGCAAGACAAAATCATGTGAAAAAGTTTGTTTACGCTTCCAGTTCATCCGTGTATGGCGATCACCCCGTTCTTCCTAAGAAAGAAGGGCAGGAGGGAAATCTGCTTTCTCCTTATGCTTTGACGAAACGCACCAATGAAGAATATGGAAAACTTTATAAAAAACTGTACCAACTTGACACTTACGGGATGCGCTATTTTAATGTGTTTGGGCGCAGACAAGATCCAGAGGGCGCATATGCAGCAGTGATTCCAAAGTTTATAAAGCAGCTTCTTGACGGCGAAGTACCGACAATTAACGGGGATGGTCAACAATCAAGGGACTTTACGTATATTGATAATGTAATTGAGGCAAATCTGAAAGCGTGTCTGGCTTCCAGTGACGCAGCAGGACAGGCGTTTAATATCGCTTATGGCGGAAGGGAATATTTAATTGATATCTATTATGATCTGTGCAAAGCACTGGGAAAAGAAGTAGAGCCGCAGTTTGGCCCTGACCGCGCCGGCGATATCAAGCATTCCAATGCAGATATTACAAAGGCAAAAGAACTGTTAGGCTACGCACCAGAATATAACTTTGAGCAGGGGATTGCGCTTGCAATTGACTGGTATAGAGAGAATTTATAGATTAGGAAACAAGAAATGAGCATGAAAATCGCAATCCGGATGGATGATATCACGCCGGATATGAATTGGGAAAATTTTTTGCGTTTTAAAAGGCTATGCGACCAGCATCAAATAAAGCCGCTAATCGGCGTAGTGCCCGATAATCAAGATGAAAACCTGCATTTTGAACCTGCCAGCCCAAATAAAGCAGTATCTGCAACGGGCAAGGCTACGCCGTTTTGTTTAACAGAGGAAGAAAACCAGCCTTCCAATATTCCGCAGGATTTCTGGGCATATCTGCGCAAATTGCAGCAGGAGGGCTGGCAGATTGCGCAGCATGGTTATATTCACCGTTACCATACGCAAAAAATGGGCTGCTTTCCACTAAATAAACTTTCTGAATTTGCCGGCATTCCTTATCAACAGCAGTACGAAGCGTTAAAAGCGGGCAAAGAACTGCTGCAATCACATGGTATCCATACAGATATCTTTATGGCGCCAGCGCATTCTTACGATAAAAATACGCTGCGTGCGCTCAAAAAACTTGGCTTTGCAAAATTAACGGACGGTTTCGGGAAAATGCCGTATCAATGGCGAGGATTTACTTTTTATCCGATATCGTACCGTCAAAGCAGTTCCTTGAAAAAAGCGTCAGGCTATACAACTTTTGTGGTGCACGCAAATGGTATGAATCCAGGCGATTTTGAATATTATGAGCGTTTGTTTCAAACGTATGCCGATCGGCTGATTTCTTTTACAGAATATATGACAGTACCGCCGAAAAAGCGTGGTGCGGCGAGGAGAATTGCGGAGTATTTGGCGGCGCTCTCGAAATTTATACTCGTACAATATTGCATCATGCATTCAAAACATAACAATATAAGACAGGAGCAGAAATGAACAAACAGCAAACACAACCAATCCGCGTGCTGCATGTGCTCGGTACAACAAATTTAGGCGGCGCAGAAAGCCGGATTATGGAATTATACCGCTGTATCGACAAAACGCAGGTACAGTTTGATTTTCTTGTCCATACTCAGAAAGAGGGGCATTATCAGAAGGAAATCTGCGCGCTTGGTGGGACAGTTTATCATGTGCCGCGTTTTCGTGGGATAAATTTACTCTCTTACCGCAAGGCAGTCAAAGACTTTTTTGCCAAGCATCACGCATTTGCGGCGGTTCACGGGCATATGACAAGCACGGCTTCCATTTATCTTCCGATTGCAAAAAAGGCTGGGATTCCTAGTACCATCGCTCATGCAAGAAGCGCAGGCGTGGATAAGGGCATCAAAGGAATTGTGACAAAGCTGCTGCGGCGGTCACTTGTCAAAAAGGCAGATTGGTGTTTTGCCTGTTCACAGGAGGCGGCAGTTGCTGTGTTTGGTAGAAAGTGTGTTGAGAAAGGAAAAGTTCAAGTAATTCCTAATGCGGTTGACACGGCACGTTTTCGCTTTCGGCAGACGGTGCGGGATGCGGTGCGCAGAGAGTTAAAATTGGACGATAAATTTGTAATTGGCCATGTAGGGCGTTTTGGATTTATGAAAAATCATGCTTATTTGCTGGAGGTATTTGCGGCATTGTGCAAACTGAGGCAGGATGCAGCACTGATTCTGATCGGAAGCGGAGAGTTAGAGCAGGCGGTACACCGACAGGCAGAAGAACTTGGCATTGCGGATCGTGTGTTGTTTCTGGGAAATCGCTACAATGTAGAACAGTATTATCCAGCATTTGATTATTTTGTGTTCCCGTCTATTTTTGAGGGACTGCCGGGGAGCGTGGTGGAGGCGCAGGCTTGTGGGCTGCACTGTCTGGTATCGGATAAAGTGACAAGGGAGGCGGCAGTTACGGATTTAGCCGTTTACCGCAGCATTGAAGAACCAGCTGTTCTCTGGGCGCAGGAAATCCAGAAAAGCGCAAAGGATGCAATGGACAGAAGGGACACCAGTGCAGAAATTACAAAAAAAGGTTTTGATGTCAGGCAGCAGGCAGTGGCTATGACAAAATTTTATCAGTCAGGCAAAAATCTGTCGATACAGCAACACAACAAGAAAAAAATAATGCTGATTGTTCCAATGTTGTATCAGGGAGGTCATGAACGGATCTGTGCAATGACTGCAAAATTGCTGAATAATATCCATGAAGTACATTTGGTGATTTTCAGCGCGCAGGATATGATTTATGATGTGTCCGGTGTGGATTTTATAGACTTAAATCTGCACGCTGTTTCAGGTATTGTTGGGAAAATTTTAAATATTTTCAAACGTACAAGGAGGGTGCGTAGGCTGAAGAAAAAGCTGGGGATTGAAATCTGTTACAGCTTTGGACCAAGCGCAAATATTGTTAATGTTCTTTCAAAGCATCACGAAAACGTATGGGCAGGAATCCGCGGTTATGGAGCACTGTTAGATAAGGGAATTATGAAACTAGTCTGCAAAAGGGCAGACTGTATTGTAAATTGTACAAAAGTGCTAGAGCAGGAAATTGCGGCGCGCTTTTCGCCGAAGCGTCAGGAAACGCTGTATAATCCCTGCGATTTAGAGGAAATTAGAATGCTTTCCAAGCAGGAACTGCCAAAGGAATTTCAGGCATTTTTTGACCGTGCCGGCAAAGTTGTGGCGTCAATGGGAAGGGAAGACGATGTCAAAGGATTTTGGCATTTAATCAAAAGCTTTTTCCTTGTCAAAAAGAAACTGCCAGATTTAAAGCTTATGATTATTGGCGAGGGCAGCTATATTGAATATCGGGAGCTTGCAAGGAAGCTTAGTATCGATCAGGATATTTTATTTACAGGGGTACAAAAAAATCCGTTCCCGTTTCTTGTGCGTTCTGATGTGTATGCGCTGACTTCGGACAGCGAGGGCTTTCCCAATGCGTTAATTGAGGCAATGGCGTGTCATGTGCCGTGTGTCAGTGTAAACTGCAAGACGGGGCCTGCGGAAATTTTGCATAAGGATTATCAAGCGTGCAGTTGTCAGGATCAAGTATATTATGCGGATTACGGGATATTAACGCCGATTTTTACTGGTACAAAAGATTTGTCGCCAGAGCATTTTACGGCGGAGGAACATATTTTTGCGCAACAGTTGGAAGCCTTGTTATCCAATACAGAACTGTACCAAAAGTACAGTAAAATGGCGGCAGAGCGTGCAGAAGCATTTAGCGTGGAAACCTATTTGCAGAAACTGTTAAATATGATACAATAATGTGATGGGACTGGAGTGGGATTGTGTTTGACGCTTCATATATACTGGACGGCAAAAGATTTGCCGTCCAGTTGCGCCACCCGGTTCCAGTCTTTAATATAGGAAAAGAAAATGAAGAAAATCGTATTTCACTTAAATTGCTTGGAACGAGGCGGGGCAGAGCGCGTGGTTGCCAATCTGTCTAGGCAGTTTGCGGCACATGGTTATCAGGTTTATATTGCGACAGAGTGGCAGGGAACCGATGAGTATGAAATAGACAATCGCATCCAGCGTGTCCATGTTGGCTTGTCTGAAACACAGAAAAAACATTGTCGTGTGAAACAGTTCCTTGACAGAATCACAAATTTAAGAAAATTTTTAAAGGAAGTGCAGCCCGATATCGTACTGGCGTTTGCAAGACGTGCCAATTATAGGGCATTAACCGCTGCAGTCGGTACAAAAATTCCGGTGGTAATATCCATTCGCAACAACCCGATTGGCTATTATGATGCGTGGTCGGATAAGATACAGATTGCGCTGCTGTTTGGGCGTGCCGCAGGCTGTGTATTCCAGACGCCGGAGCAGAAGGCTTACTTTCCTAAAGGGCTGCAGGCAAAATCAAGGATTATTTTAAACCCGATTAATGAAAAATTTATTGGAAATCCAATACCCCAAGAGCGAGAAAAAACTGTTGTTCATTCCGGAAGGCTTGTTGCCTTTAAAAACCAGAGGATGTTAATCGAAGCATTTTTGCAGGTGCATCAAAAGCACCCTGATTATACCCTGAAAATTTTTGGTGGGGATGCAGGGGATGGTACGAAAGAGCACTTAGAACAATTGATAGCGAAAAATCAGGCGGCGGAGTTTATTTGCTTAATGGGCAGCAGTAGTCAGTTGGAAAAAGATTTGCGCTGCGGTGCGGTAGCGGCATTCTCCTCCAATTACGAGGGAATGCCGAATGTAATGTTAGAAGCAATGGCGCTTGGTCTGCCCGTAGTTGCGACGGACTGCCCGCCCGGCGGCCCGAGAATGGTGATTCGTTCCGAAGAGAATGGGCTTTTGGTTCCGATAAAAGACCCCGATGCGTTGGCAGCAGCGATAAATCGACTGATTGAGGACAGGGATTTTGCGGAAAAGCTGGGGCGTGAGGCGGCAAAAATCGGCGAAACTGCCAGTGCAGATACAATTTTCTTAGAGTGGAAAGCATATATTGAGGAAATTTGCGGCAGGCAGAAAACGTAAAATATTCTTTAGGAGTTGTTAAGAAATAACTTTTAAATAGTTCCTCAGTGTAGCAGTTTTAGTAAGAGAAAAGCAGAATAGAGGGAGGTGCAGTCGATGTGCGGAATATGCGGTTTTGTTTCCAAGAAATGTATAACGCAGGAGCAGTTAAAAAAAATGAATGATACCATGTACCATAGGGGACCAAATGACAGTGGGGAGGAGATTTTTCCGGCACGGCAGGGATATTTTGTGGGACTAGCGCAGCGTCGTTTATCAATATTGGATTTGTCGATATTGGGACATCAGCCAATGCATTCCAGTAACGATCGACTTGTGATTACCTTTAATGGTGAAATCTATAACTTTCAAGAACTGCGGCAGAAACTGCATGATTATCCTTTTCAGTCAAATTGTGACACCGAAGTGATTTTGGCGGCATATCTTAAATGGGGGATATCTTGTATTGACTATTTTCAGGGAATGTTTGCCATTGCGCTATATGATAAGGAAACGGATGAATTGTTTCTTGTGCGTGACAGAATTGGTAAAAAGCCACTGTATTACTGGCAGGATGGCGAAAACCTTGTATTTGCTTCAGAGTTAAAACCTATTATGGCGTATCCGGATTTTCCGCGCACGATTCAAAGGGTAGTGGTAAGAAGATATCTATATCAACAATGCATTGGCGCGCCAGAAACGATTTTTGAAAATGTATACAAAGTTGCGCCGGGAGAAATTGTAAAGTTCGGCGGCGGTAAAACCCAAAAATGGAAATATTGGGATATTGCGACGATATATCATAAAAAAAAGCAGGAAAAGGCAGGCACTTATCAGGAGGCAAAGGAGGCGTTAAAGCGGATTTTGCAGGACAGCGTGGAAAAACGGATGATTGCAGATGTACCTGTGGGGACTTTCTTAAGCGGTGGCTATGATTCTTCGTTGGTGACGGCATTGGCGCAGCAGGCAAGTATTGAGCCTGTCAGAACATATTCTATCGGGTTTCAGGAGGAACGCTACAATGAGGCGCGCTATGCGAAGAAAGTGGCGAAGTATCTGGGAACAAAGCATACAGAACTTTATATTGACGAAGATGCCATGTTTCAAATGGTGGAGAGTATTCCCCAATATTATGATGAACCTTTTGCGGACAGTTCACAGATACCCTCTATGCTGGTGAGTCAGTTGGCGGCAAAAGATGTCACAGTAGTATTGTCGGGGGATGGCGGGGATGAGTTTTTCTGCGGCTACAATGTATATGACCGTGTGGCACAAGCACAGAAACTGGATATGCTGGGGCGTATTGCATATGGAATCTGTAATCTGCCGATATTAAAGCAGATTCGGCTTTTGGATCGGCTGCCGCTGCGTGTGCAGGCAATTGCAGGAAACCACGATATAGAAACAAAGACACAGCTAGGAAGCAGTGCATATACCCGCGTTATCGACAAAATGCTTGCAGATGAGGGGCTTCCGTTTCGCTACCGCATAGAGTCAAGATACCAGGAGGACGACTGGCAGGCTAGACGGATGCTGCTTGACGAAGAAACGTACCTTCCAGCGGATATTCTCTGCAAAGTTGACCGCGCTTCTATGAAATATTCTATAGAAACAAGATGCCCGATTCTCGATGTCAATGTAATGGAGTTTTCGTATCGTCTGCCCCATGAATATAAATATGCAGATGGAGTGAAAAAAAGAATCTTAAAAGATATTGCCTATGATTATATTCCGCAGAAACTGTTGGATCGCCCCAAGGTGGGTTTTAGTGTGCCTCTTGATAAATGGCTGCGTGGTGCATTAAAAGAGCAGCTCACCGATATGTGCGATATGGATTTTTTAAAACGGCAGGGAATCTTTGATGCGGATTATGTACATTCCTTTTTGCAAAAATATCTGCGTACAGGAGATAAAGGCCCTTCGTCCGGCGAGAATTTTTCGAAAGTGTTCTGGGCATTCTTTGTATTCCAGCAGTGGTATCGGACGTATATGGCATAAATATAAGTTATGGATGTAGCACTGTTATAGTCAAGGGGCTGTCACATTAAGGAAAACGTATAAAAAAGTATGCCGCAAAGCGGCTAAATTCCTTATGCGGTCGTGTGCAAAATACGTGGACGGAACGACAAATGGAAATGAAAGGAGGTTATATCAGTGAAACGGATAGCATTGTTTATCAATTCCCTGCAAAAAGGCGGTTCAGAGCGGGTAATGCTGAATTTAGCAGAATATTTTCATGGGCAGGGATATGATGTAATTATTATAACACAATACAAGCGTGAGAAGGAATATGACCTCTTACCGGAAATCAGGCGCATTTATTCGGAACCGGACGAATCCCAGTTACAAGGCGGGCGGATTCATAATTTTTGCGTACGTTTTACAGAACTGCGGGAGATTTGGAAGGCGTATAAGCCGGATGTGGTGCTTTCGTTCCTTGGCAAAAATAATTTAATGGCGATTGTAACAACGGCTTTTTTGCCTGCAAAAGTGGCAGTTTCTGTGCGCGGAGAACCAACAATGGAGTATGCGGGAAGACTATTGCGGCTGTTAGCAAAGTTTCTGTTTCGCTTTGCGGATAGGGTGATTTTGCAGACAAAGCAGGCACAGAATTTTTTCCCCAAAGCGGTACAGAAAAAAAGCAGAATTTTACCCAATCCAATCAATCCACAGTTTTTAAATAAGCGCTACCTTGGCGTGCGCGAAGATGTTATTGTGGCGGCAGGGCGTCTTGATGAAAATAAAAACCATGCGATGTTAATCCATGCGTTTGCAAAGATTGCGGCGGAATACCCAACGACAGAATTAATAATATACGGAGAGGGAGAACTGCGCTCCAAACTCGAAAACTTGGTGGAGGAAAAAGGGCTTTCTGATAGGATTTCCCTGCCGGGCAGCGTAACGGATGTCGCAGATCGGATTCGCAAAGCGAGGATATTTGCCTGCACTTCCAATACGGAGGGAATGCCCAATTCTGTTATTGAAGCAATGGCACTTGGACTGCCCGTGATATCAACGGACTGCCCATGCGGCGGCGCTGCTGAGCTGATAGAAGACGGCGTTAACGGCATATTAGTGCCGGTTGGGGACGCTTATGCGTTGTCCGACGCATTCCGAAGGATTCTTGCAGATGAGGAATATGCCCATAAACTTGCAGAAAATGCTTCTAAAATAGCAGAAAGGCTTGCACCGGAAAAGGTCTGCAAAGAGTGGGAAACGTGTTTGGAGGAAATGTAAGGGAAGTTAATCTTTTTATCTGCGCGGGCACTTTAAGACGGTGTTCGTTTGTGATGTTTTGGATATAAAAATTTGGTAGCAGGTTTGACACTACCCCTTTCAGGAGGAAGAGAAGAAAATGAAACAAACAAGAATAATGCGTATCATGGCAATGATCCTTACCACATCAATTATTATGTCCCTTGCCGGATGTGGTACAAACACGAAGCCTGCAACCACGGATGAAGTTGTTCATTCTGTTAAGCAGAAAACAACTGATCCATCAGAGAACATGACAACTTCGGCAGAAGAACTAACCGACACTTCCGTTGCAACAGAACCAGAAGATACAACGCCTCCAACAAAAGAACCAATGGAGGAACCTACTGAGTCGACGGCTGAAATTCCGCCGGAAGAACAGAAAGATGAGTATGGTTTGACTAAACAGCAGAGAAACTCTTTCTCTATGCTGTATTATCTTGCCATTACCGCCGAGGAGATTCGTATCTCTAAAAATAACCGCTTGATTTTAGATGATATTTATACCTCATTACTCAATGATATTAATCCTGGAGCCATTGATGAAATTACCCAGGATCATTTGAAAAACTTGAGAGATATTATTGATACTTATATCAACATTTCTGTGAAGAGGGATCGTTTGCAGTATATCTACAATCAGGACAAAGCGGCTGCCATCAGAAGTGCAGTTCCAGATCCTCTTGCTATCCTGTCGATGACGAATTCTTTCAATTGGAAAAAGCTTGCTACAAGTGTTGTATACACAGTGGTGGACTCTTACAGCAACTATAAGAGTGCAAATGAAGCTACAGATCAGGAATTTTTGATGAGCGGATGGGAACTGGATGACGAAGAAATGGCGGCTATTCAGAAAAACCGTGAAAGAGCCTTTGATTACATGGTTGACATTGTTCAGGAATATGGTTTGGACGGAAAGCTGACGCTAAACGAGAAAGCTATAGAAAACTTTGCCGAAATCTGTGCAATAGAATCTGTCCAGCAAAAAATTCGTCGTTTGGAATCTGAGGAAAGTACATATAAACTGCTTGGCAATTATTGGCTTGAACTTGCAGCTTGTTATTACGAAACTTCGCAGTACCAGGAATGCTTGGACTGCGTAGATCGCTATAATGAGTTGGCTACTGGCATCTACCGTAAGGACTACAACTACGTGCAGATTCTTCCTAAGGTCATCGTAGCTGCTCAGGAAGTCTATTCCGGTGATGACTATGTTACCAACATAGAAGCATTTGCTGATTCCATCATCGAAAATACAACTACTGAGGAATGGTCTGTTCGCTATTTTGCAGCGCAGGTATATCTTGACCTCTATGCAAAAACAAGTAACCGTGAGCATCTGGAAACTGCGTATAATATCGCCTACGATAATGTCACGATTCTTTTGGATGAGCAGTGTTCTCTGAATGAAACATATCTTTCTAACGTAAAGGAACTGACTATCGAAGAACCAGACTATCGTTTTATGCCGGAGGACGAGAAAAAAGACGCTGAAATAGAATACAAAGCAGAGTTGAAACGACTGAAAGCTTATAACAAAAAATTGCAGAAAGACAGAAAATCTGAACTGCCTGTCCTTTATGAGCCACTGATTTTGAATTGTGACCTTTTGTTTACTCTTGCTGATGAAATGAACATCAGTAGCAAGGAGCAAGAAAAAATTGAAGCTATTCTGCAAACTGACAGCAACGGTGTATTCCTCGTGAAACCAATCAATGATCGATACTCCTTCTCTGCCGAAGTGTCCAATTATAGCATTGATTTCAACAAGAACGAAATAATCATTCCAGCGTATCTGCTGACTGCGGATTCTGAGATTGTTGTTGTCGCTAAAGAGGGTGGCAAGTCCATAACTTTCGATGACTGCATCGTAACAAAGGTAGAAAGAGGAAATGATTTTGATAACTTCCTGTCCCATGTTTCTAGCAAGTCTATGGATGATTACAAATGGACAGCAAATTCAAAAGTTACGGTCAAAATCATCAACGATGATGAAAATGATCCACTCTTATTCCAATTCAAAGTAGTGGAATTTAAGGAGAATTGGATTTTTTCAGATAAGGTGGTGTTTGGAGAATGAAGAAAAAAATATTGGCGTTTATACTGTTAATTGCAATATTTTTATGCCTTTGTTCCTGCTCAAAGCAAGATAGAAACTCAACATTCAGCATCCAGTTCATTGATGTTGGTCAAGGTGATGGAGCATTGGTTGAGTGTGACGACCACTATATGCTGATTGATGGCGGTGATATATCTGCAGGTGATAAAGTGTATAATGTCCTTAAAGAAAATGGTATCCAGCATCTTGATATATTGGTAGTATCACATCTTCATACCGATCATTATGGTGGCCTGATGAAAGCCCTGACATATGCATCGACGATTGACATTATGTTATGCAATTCGGATTACAGCAAGACAGAAACTTTCAGAATGTTTGAGCATGAACTTGGTATAAATGGAGCTTCTATAACGATACCTGCAGATGGAGATGCGTATGAGTTAGGTAGTGCCATTGTGGAAGTTGTTGATGTAAGTTCAGAAGAGGATAATGATTCCTTGGTGCTAATAATTACATATGGGGATACGAAATTCTTGTTTACTGGTGATATTGAAGATTCCGCACAAGCCAGAATTGCAGAAAAGTTCCAAAGTGAATCTGACGAAGTATATAAAATTGATTTGATTAAGATGCCCCATCACGGCTCTTATACAGGAACTTTGTATAATTTCCTACGTACTTTCATGCCGGATTATGCAATTATTTCAGTAGGTACAGGAAACCCCTACGGTCATCCACATCAGGAAACATTAGATTTGCTGGACAGTAAGACATGGAAACCAATGTTATACCGAACAGATCGTGATGGTGACATAATCGTCAAGTCAAATGGGAGAGAACTGTCCGTTGAAACATCGAAATAAAAGGAAGGAGCAATATGTTGGAGATACTTATTACTTTGGCAATTCTGACATTTTTGTTTTGGCTGGGTTTTCACATTACCGGAGCATTGTTGTCAGCTGCAATATGGATATTTATTAAACTGCCGATTGCTATATTACTCGTATGCCTTGGCCTTACTTTGAGTATTACAATACTGCTAATCCCATTGGGAAGCAAATGCTTTAAGGTCGCATTAAATGTTCTTACATAATAATGAAAAGCCACTACTACTGTCTTGTGGTTGTGGCTTTACTTACCAAGAGAGGTTTAGATTATAGATAAAAACTATACATTAGGAACTGTCAATAAATAACTCATCAAATTGACTTGTATAAATGTCCATCTGCGGCATCAGATAATCTTGACGTAGCCCACTACGCCTGCGATTATCTGATGCCGCAGATGGACATTTATAGTAAACGAATTATACCTTTGCGTTTTGCATCCAAATCTAATTGAATACACAGCAGATACAAAAAGTCAAAACGCAAATACAAAATGCGTTTACTATATATGGCGTCAAATTAACAAGTTATTTATTTACAGTTCATTACAATCACTAAGATTTACCAATTAACCGGACTCACGAGCGCATGAATACTATGTGTCAACGGCAAAGCTTATCGCTCGTGAGTCGATGTTATTGGCAAATTTTAGAACTCGCCAGTATATTGGGATGATAAATGGATTTTAATAATTTAGAACTGTTTTATATTATAAAATATTAAGGAAGATCATTGTACGGACTGGCGGTACTGCGTTGGTGTGCAGCCCATTAGTTTTTTAAAGATTTTGTTGTAATAACTTGTGTTGTTAAAACCTGCGGAACCCGCAATTTCAGAAATTGATGCGTTTGTTTTTTGGTGCATTTGCCTGGCAGTTTCCAGAATGCGGTATTTCAAAAGGTATTCAAAGGGTGTAGCATTCATAACGCGCTTAAAGCAGCGGCAGCATTCACTTTTGCTGACAAGTATGGAATTTGCGATATCCTCAAGCGTAATTGGTTCTCTAAAGTGCTGATGAATATAGGAAACAGCGCTTTTCACACGCTGCTCATCCTGCGTAAAAATGTGTGGTGGCGCAGTGTCACTTGCTGGAAGATTGTCATATAAAAGCTTCCAAAGCTGCAGCAAGTGCGCCTTTGTCAGCAGTTCATATCCCGAAGGCTTGTCCTGATTTAGCTGGAAAATTTCCTGCATATTGGAATAACAGGAGGTATAATGATTGCCAGTGGGCGTAATCAACAGGCTTTTTAGCGTGCTGCAATGTATCACTGGATAAATAAACTTTCGGTGCATATTCGATTGACCAAAACCGAATATAAATGTGGGATTAGCAATGATGGAGCGAGTCAGGCACCGTTGTGAGCAGGCGGACGAGGAAAAATGCCGAATCCCCTGATTAATGAAAACAATATCGCCTTTGCTGGCACAGATAGTATCCTCGTCACAGTAAATAGAAATTTGTCCTTCCAAAATATACTGAAATTCTATTTCATCATGCTTATGCCAGCATATGATATTTGCATTATCTGTGGAATAGTCGATAGTAACAATATCCACAGGATAACCGCTTGAGAGCAGTTCTTGGGTGCGCCTTATATAAAAATCAGCGCTGTTGGACTGTAGATTATACATTATAGGCGTCTCCTTTCGGTATTTATTTTCATAAATGATACTACATAATGCCAGAATTTATCGTACTGCCTTGGCTAAACGGATATGGCTGGCATTATGTAGTCAGGTTACTCGGAAATTTTAGCTGTTAAGGAATTGTAGGAAAATAAGTGTTCAGATTGCGCAGGATATTTCTTCAAGATGTGTCACTTATTTTTCTACAGTTCCTAAGCAGTATAATATACTGCACGGTCGAACTGCAACGTATTTTACCCATATTATACTGATTCTATGTGGTCAAGTCAATATATAAAAAGCCGCTGATTTATCAAAATAACGAATGAAATTTATTGTATAATAAAATATTTTAATTTTTATTAAAATAATTGTTGTAAATTTTCCCTTTTTATGATACAAATATAGTATCGGTATTGTGAAATTTGTAGAAGGATACAAAATAAGAAAGGGTTGATTGGCATGAAGACAGGAAAGAATTATAAGTTTTGGTTTGCAACGGGTTCACAGGATTTGTATGGTGACGAATGTCTAAGAAATGTAGCAGAACATTCAAAAAAAATTGTAGACGGGCTGAATCAGTCTGGATTGCTGCCTTATGAAGTAGTTTGGAAACCAACATTAATTACAAATGCTGTGATCCGCAAGACTTTTAATGAAGCGAATGCAGATGAGGAGTGTGCAGGCGTTATTACATGGATGCATACATTTTCACCAGCAAAGTCGTGGATTCTGGGACTACAAGAATATAGAAAGCCGTTAATGCATTTCCATACGCAGTTTAATGAGGAAATTCCGTATGATACAATTGATATGGATTTTATGAATGAAAACCAGTCAGCGCATGGTGATCGCGAGTATGGTCATATTGTCAGCCGCATGGGAATTGAGCGCAAAATTGTAGTAGGTCATTGGCAGAATCCAGAAGTAATCAAGCAGATTGCGCAGTGGATGGTAACAGCAGTTGGTATTATGGAATCTTCTCATATCCGTGTATGCCGTTTTGGCGACAATATGAACAATGTTGCGGTAACAGAGGGGGATAAGGTTGAGGCACAGATTCAATTTGGCTGGGAAATCGATCATTACAATGTAAATGACCTTGTAGAATATGTAAATGCTGTTTCAGCAGGCGATGTCAGCGCATTGACAGACGAGTATTACAGCAAATATCAGATCCTGCTTGAGGGCAGGGACGAAGCAGAGTTCCGCAGACACGTAGAAGTTCAGGCTGCTATTGAAATCGGTATGGAGAAATTCCTTGAAGAGCGCGATTATCACGCAATTGTAACGCATTTTGGGATGCTTGGCGGCTTAAAGCAGCTTCCAGGACTTGCAATCCAGCGTTTAATGGAAAAAGGTTATGGTTTCGGCGGTGAAGGTGATTGGAAAACTGCGGCAATGGTACGCTTAATGAAGATTATGGCATCCAATGTAAAAGATGCAAAGGGTACTTCGTTTATGGAGGATTATACTTATAATTTTGTCGCTGGCAAGGAAGGAATTTTGCAGGCACATATGTTGGAAGTATGTCCGACAGTGGCAGATGGCCCGATTTCAATTAAAGTATGTCCGCTTTCAATGGGGAACCGTGAAGATCCGGCAAGACTTGTATTTACATCAAAGACAGGCCCGGCAGTTGCAACATCTTTAATTGATTTAGGCAACCGTTTCCGTTTGATTATTAATGCGGTTGAGTGCAAGAAGGTTGAGAAACCAATGCCGAAACTTCCCGTTGCAACAGCATTCTGGACACCAGAACCAAGTCTTGCGGTTGGCGCAGAAGCTTGGATTTTGGCAGGCGGTGCGCATCATACAGCTTTCTCATACGATTTAACTGTAGACCAAATGGTTGATTGGGCGGATGCAATGGGCATTGAAGCGGTGGTAATTGACAAGAATACAAATATCCGTTCATTGAAGAACGAACTTCGCTGGAACGCAATCGCATATCGCTAATTTTATACGCATGAGCGATAAATTTTCCATATCGTTCCAGGTAATTACGTTCGTAAGCCAATGTAATGTCGTGCGGCTGACGCAGCGAAACGGCAAATCTTTTTGCCGTTCTGTAAATATCGTGCTGCGGGGTGAACCAAGACGGTTTTGCTGTCATATAATAACGGTATGGCAGCAGAAACGGAGTAGGGGCAATGGCAAACGCGAAATTGGAAAATTTATTAAATCTTGCGCTTTCGGCAACAACAGAAGAATTGGAAAAATCCCAAATCCTTATGACGGGCTATACACCTGCCACAAGGACTTGGGAATTAATTGTAAAATATCATGGTGCGTTGGAAAAGCTGGAGTCAGAAGTGATTCACATTGAACCGTTGATTAACGGCTACGCGATAGCCACAGTTCGTGAAGATTTTATTGATGCGTTTGCCGATCTCGACGAAGTAGAGTATGTGGAGAAACCAAAACGCTTGTTCTTTAATTAGAAATAGTAAATATAAGTGATTAAGACCTATCAAAAATAGAAAAGGAAAAGCTATAAGATTATTCTGTAAAATTTTAATAGCAGGAATGTTGTATGTTGTGTGTGGAAATGTAAACGCACTTTTAGCGTATTGTATTAAGGAACTGTAGAAAAATAAGTGACACATCTTGTTTGTCTATTTCTTCAATCTTGCAGGAGAAAAAGCCTCGCCGTAGCCCGCTACGCCTACGTTTTTTCTCCTACAATCTTGAAGAAATATCCTGCGCAATCTGAGCGCTTATTTCCCTACAATTCCTAAGCGTCGGAAAGACGGATGCTCTACGGACGACCGTTAAGATTTTCCAATTTCAGCACAGCCCATATTTCATAAGTGGGCAATACGTGCTGTGCAGAAAGGAAAATCTAATCGTTCGTGAGTATCAGTATAACAATATGCATACAGCCGCGCTAAGGGAAATTGCCGCTTTGCGGCGTGCGGCTGATGGAACAGAACGGTAAATCTTTTGCCGTTTAGTTGTAATACAATAATATAGATCGTGTATGAGTGCGTTTATCTTGTAAGAAAATATAATAAAATAATTGAAAAGAGGCTGCAGCTTCGGTTTAGGACTGTATTTTTTACAGGTGAAGTCTGCCCTCTGATATCAGTCTTACAACTGCGCAGCATACAGAAATAATTATCTATATAGTGAACTCTATTCTACTGTTATATGGACATTTATGGAAGCATGGCTTGTTTGGTCATGCTTTTTTATGCACACGGGCACTCAAGGAAGATTGCCAGCATAGCTGACGAGTGCTTGGCACGCGAGTAGGGGAGAAGAACATTCCCCTACTCAATTGCGCAGCCCCATGTAGAGGAACTATGCCGCAAAAGTGGTGCATGGGGCGCGCGGCAAGATTCGTGCAAAGAAACTATGCCGCTAAAATAACAAACGGATCGCACAGAGAATAGTGGGGAAGGTAATTGCCTTGATAATATTTTATCACTATAAAATCATGGAGTATCTGCAAAGTATATTTTAAATATACTACAGTTGCCTGCGCAGTATTATTTATTGTAAGGCGGATACCCATGATTTTTTTGTTGTGCAGCATAAATAGGAATCTCTATTTATAGGGGGAGATAAATGTTCTCTACTCGATTGCAGATAGGGGAAGTTGGGAATAAATATAAAAATTCCTGGCTGTTGAATTAAAGGAAAGGAATGATAAAATATGTATCAAGCAAACCAAAACCAAATAATGCAAAACCAAGCAAACCAAAATCAAACAAATCAAATTTATAACCCTCAAACCAATAGTAGTCAAACAAATAATAGTCAGGATAATAGAAATCAATTCGATACAGTATTAGAAGATAACAAAAATCAATTCGAAACGCTATTAGAATTTCATAAAATCAAAGAGAAGTGGAAACTTCTTGCCTTAACGAAGCAGGCGAAGAAAGAAATAGAGGATATCATTCCGCGTCTTATAGAAGCAGAATTGCGAAAAATGCTGCGGGATACTACGGAAGCAAAAATACTGTTAGAAAAGTGTGGAAATCCGCCGCTTAGCGCAATGGAGGGCATCCGTGAGTTATTAATTATTGCACAGAAAGGCGGATGTCTGACTGCTTTGCAGTTAGAACAAATAAAAATGACAATCGTGTCAATAAGGCGGATGAAATCTTATTTAGATCGGGGAAAAGCATATTCGCTGTCGCTTCCGTATTATTCGGAAAATCTTAATACGCCAGAGGATTTAGAGCAAGAAATTCATCTTCAAATCCGTGATGGCAGAGTGGACGATAATGCAACGTCACTTTTAAAAGATCTGCGCAGTGCAATTGTGCGGACAGAAGATAAAATGCGTGAGAAAGCGGATCTAATTATCCGAAACAATAAACAATATATGTCAGACAGTTTTAGTACCATACGAAGCGGGCATATCTGCGTTCCAGTTAAGAAGGAGTATAAGTTGAAAGTAAGTGGCAGCGTTATGGATAAATCCTCCTCTGGAAGTACATTATTTATAGAACCATCAGCAGTTGGTAAATATTTTTCGGAGTTGCAGGAACTGCGTCTGGATGCGGAAAATGAGGAACGCCGTATTTTATATACCCTTTCAGCAATGATAGCAGACGCTTCGGATAATTTAGAAAAAGATATTAAACTATTGGAGAAATTGGATTTTATTTTTTCTAAAGGAAAGCTAAGTATAGATTGTGATGCCTGTGCACCAAAGATTAACACCGAGCGGCGGATTACAATAAAAAATGGCAGACATCCGCTTATGGAGAAGGAAGTATGTGTACCATTGCAGTTTCGCATTGGGGACGGATATCAAGGCGTGATTATAACAGGGCCGAACACAGGCGGCAAAACCGTTGCAATGAAAACCGTTGCACTGAACTGTATTATGGCACAGTGTGGGCTTCATATAACAGCAGAAGCGGCGGACATATGTATGAATAGCAATTTCCTTTGTGATATTGGGGACGGGCAGAATATTTCTGAAAATTTGTCTACATTTTCAGCGCATATTTCCAATGTGTTGGATATTTTGCGTAAAGTCAATCCAGACAGCCTTGTAATTATGGATGAGCTTGGATCTGGCACAGACCCCACAGAGGGAATGGGGATTGCCGTGGCTGTTTTGGAGGAACTGTCAAAAAGCGGCGCATTGTTCCTTGTAACAACGCATTATCCCGAAGTAAAACAATATGCCCAGCAAAGAGAGGGGATTGTCAACGCACGCATGACGTTTGACAAAGAAAGTCTAAAACCGTTATACCAATTGGTAATCGGTGAAGCAGGAGAAAGCTGCGCGTTTCATATCGCAAAACGCCTTGGAATGCCGGATGCCATGCTCCAAACTGCGATAAAAGCAGCCTACAAAACATCAGAGATAAAGCAAAGAAATGCAGAGAACCAAGGAACAGCAGAAAATCAAGAAGCAGTACAAATGAAAAAAGCAATGAATAATAATATAACCATTAAAAATCAGTTATATGAATCACAAACAATAAAGAAAGAACCTGCTCCAAGAATACAAAAGCAAAAGCAGCACAAAAGAAAAATAATCCCATATCAAATCGGTGACAGTGTTATGGTTTATCCAGAAAAGAAGCTGGGCATTGTATGCGAAACGGCGAATGAAAAAGGTGTTCTGCGTGTACAACTGCCAAACAAAAAGATTTGGATTAACCATAAACGCATTAAGCTTCAAGTAGCGGCACAAGAACTGTATCCGGAAGGATATGACTTTTCGATTCTGTTTGAATCTGTTGAAAACCGCAAGCTTCGCCACCAAATGGAAAAGCACCATGTTGAGGGCAGGGAGATACAATTAGAATAATCTATATTTTGGGCATTTTGTGTGCAAAATCTGTTATAATTCACACCGAATGTTCGTAAATTGTTGCAAAATCTGGCGTTGGTGTGAATTGTAACTGAATTATAACTATTTCTCCTCCTACGTCATAGACAGATGTTGAAACGGACTGTAAAGATGATATCATATAGGAAATTTTTCTCTAGCAGGTTGACAGGATATGCCAGAATGGGTAATAATTAGACAGATATTTATAAATCTGTTTTTTGTTGTCAGACGAATTATATGATAACAGAACTATCAGGCGCAAGGCGTATATGCTCTTGTGCTTGGATAGTCTTTCTGCGTACAAGAAACATAGTAACAGGTTAAAAATTGGAAGGTGAACGAAGTTGCAAACCAAGAACATTGAGATTCAGTTTGATAGAATGGATACTGCAATTTCTGTGATGCGCGAGGTTGCAGCATGGGGACGGGAACAGGGAATCCGTATCTGGCTTGATGAATGGCTGACAAAGGAAGCATTAATTACGCCCAATGCTCAGCCAGAGAATTTCTGTATTGGATTGATTGAGGGAGAAGTTGTCTGTGCCTTTATTCTGCAGTGGGCAGATTCCGATTATTGGCCCACTGCACCCAAGTATGAAGCTGCCTATCTGCATAAACTTTGTGTACGGCGCAAATTCGCTGGGATGGGCATGACGAAGCTTATTACAGAAGCACTTTGTGTAGAGTGCCGTAATCGTGGTATACAATACATCCGTTTGGATACTGCATTGGATGAAAAAATGGTTAGAAAGATTTATCTAAATGCTGGCTATAAAATTGTTGATATTATAGATTATCCCAATGGTCGGTCTATGGCATTATACGAGTTTGAGGTGAACTGGGAGGAAAAGCATTATGAAAAATAAAGGGAATTTTACCATGATAAACAAATGGTTTGTTGGAATGGAATGCGTTATAATAGCCGCTTTGATTGGATTACGAATCAAAAATTTATGGTGTGGGATAGCAGCCTTTTTTGCTTTGTTATGCATCTTTTGCATTCCCATTGTAAGAGGTATCCTTTCTATTCTATGCTCGGCATTCGATGCAATAATCGTTTATAATATAGCGATTCAGTATTTATCAGCACCAGTTGCAGGAATTATGACCTTCTGTGCATTTTGGCTGTTTATAAGGCTGCATCGCAAAACTGGCGTTGTCACAGATAAGGAAACAGGACAAGAAGAACCAGAACCTTCCAGTGCAGAAAAGTACTATGAGCAGGCATATTATCAAATTACGCACAATCATTATTATGATATGCTGCATGATAATGGAAAATATGGTGAATATATGATATACGAAAAACTGAGAAACTTTGAAAAATCAGGGGGAAAATTCCTTTTTAACTGCTATTTGGATAGAGGAAATAATAAAACTACAGAAATTGATGTATTATTGATTTGCGGAAGTGGTATTTTTGTATTTGAAAGCAAAAATTATAATGGATGGATATATGGAAAGGGATGGGAAAAAAATTGGCTACGGTTGTTGCCGACAAAATATGAAATGCCGTAAAATCAACGGTTACAGCCTTATATTTTAGATATTTATTTCAATTTACATCAGTTTGACATCAAAACTGATAGTCTTTGGTGGATATATTTGGACTTATATGGTGTGAACAGAGAATAGATGTATACTCACAACTTAATAGTTAATGCTATTAAAGGGACATTTTCCAATTATACGGAGAGTGTCCTTTTTCTGTTGTTATGGTTAAAAAATCAGAAATTAAATTAAGGAGGTTCACACATGAACAACACAGCGTTAAGAGCAGGGGCGCAGAGCGCCAACAACACACACATGGTTTTTGCAAACGAGGAACATGAGAAGTTTTATTATGAGAAATTGGAACAGGCAAGGCATCAGGACTGCTATCACAAGGCTTTGATTTACATTCTTGGTATATCAGAGGATACAAGGAATCATTTCAGCCAGATTTATGATATTAAGTCCGGGTACATCAAAACAGAGTGTCTGCATCAGGGCTGGCAGACAAGCGGAAGTGTCAGGGTGGTAAGGCTTGCATTTAACCTTTACACGGACGGTACGCCAAGCGTTGATGACTATAAACGCAGGGACGAGCAGACTGACGAGTGCAGGAGGTATTCCGTAAGCGGTATTTTCTGTTGCGGCTATGCCTTGTACTTCTGGCAGGGCATCCGGCTCCGTTATCCGGAATACTGCCGGGAACAAAGGTCTGTAGAGGAAATCCTTGCAGAAATGGAGAGGAAACGTGCTGAAAATTCGACTGATGGGAACAAGGAATGATATTAAGTGGTTCGAGAAAATCCTGAAAAGACAGCCGAAAGTTGTCGTGACGGAATTTTCCGAACTATACAGGAACAAAGGGACTAACAGGTTTTACAGGGCTTATGTGGAAGTGCAGAAAGCGAATGTAAAAGAAAAATAAACAAACCGGAGGAATAAGACCATGTGTAAAGTGATAGCAATAGCAAACCAAAAGGGCGGAGTGGGCAAGACCACCACAACAAGCAGCTTAGGGATTGGGCTGGCAAAACAGGGAAAGAAAGTCTTAGTGATTGATGCGGACGCACAGGGAAGCCTGACCGCAAGTTTAGGATTCACAGAACCGGACAAGCTGGAAGTCACCCTTGCAAATGTACTGGAGAAGGTAATCAACGATGAAGAAATGGAACCGGGCTACGGTATCTTAAAGCATGGGGAGGGCATTGACCTGATGCCGGGAAACATTGAACTGTCAGGCTTGGAAGTATCCCTTGTGAATGTCATGAGCCGTGAGCTGGTGCTTCGTTCCTACATAGAGCAGGTGAGGGACAGATACAGTTATATACTGATTGACTGTATGCCATCTTTGGGCATGGTTACCATAAATGCCTTTGCCTGTGCGGACAGCATACTCATTCCCGTTCAGGCGGCATACCTGCCCGTAAAAGGACTGGAACAGCTTATTAAGACCATAGGCAAGGTAAAACGGCAGATTAACCCAAAACTGGAGATTGAGGGCATTCTGCTGACAATGGTGGATAACCGTACCAACTATGCAAGGGACATTACGGCGTTGCTTATCGAAACTTACGGAAGCAGGGTGCGGATATTTGAGAACAGCATACCGATGTCGGTGAGGGCGGCGGAAACGTCCGCAGAGGGCATAAGCATCTATGAGCATGACCCCAAAGGCAAGGTTGCGGGGGCGTACCAGTCTTTGACAAAGGAGGTGCTTGGCAATGGGCAGTAAGGCAGGGAGCGCATCAAAAGTCAGGCTGAACAGCTTTGATGATTTATTTGGCGGTGCAGAGAGCGCATCAGGGGAGCAGATTATCCATGCGAAGCTGGAGGAGCTGCATACATTCAAGGGACACCCGTTCCGTGTCCTTGATGATGAAAAAATGGAGGAAACCACGGAGAGCATTGGGAAGTATGGGGTGTTAGTACCCGGAATTGTCAGACCAAGAGCGGGCGGCGGCTATGAGATCATAGCCGGACACCGCAGGAAACGGGGTTCTGAAAGGGCAGGGTTAGACACAATGCCCGTAATCGTAAGGAATTATACGGACGATGAAGCAACAATTATCATGGTGGATTCCAATATCCAGCGTGAGGATATTCTGCCCAGCGAGAAGGCAAGGGCTTATGCCATGAAGTATGAAGCGATGAAGCACCAGGGCAGCAAGGGCGGCAGCACCCTTGACGAAGTGGGGGAAGCTGCCGGGGAAAGCGGAAAGACGGTACAGAGGTATGTGTGGCTTGCAAGGCTCTCGGACGAGCTGCTTGGCATGGTGGACGCAAAAAAGATAGGGATAGCGCAGGGAGTGGACATTTCTTTCCTGTCGGAAGAACAGCAGCAGTATGTAACAGTCATTCTTCAGGAAACGGGTGCATCGGTTTCCAACGCACAGGCGGCGAAGCTGAAAGAATATGGAAAAAGCGGCGAGCTGACGCTGGCAATGGTCAGGCTGATACTGGCAGAGGAAAAGCCAAAAGAGAGAAAGGTAACAATTAAGGGCGATAAGATTAGCAGATATTTTTCGGAGGACTATTCCAATGATGACATAGAGGGCATCATTATCCAGCTTTTGGAGGAATGGAACGCCATGAATGGCTTGAGTAAGCAGTAAAGGAGGCGGTAAAAATGGGCGAGCCATTGAAGTTTGATTATTACTATGGCGTAGAAGCAGAGCAGTTTTCTTTTTACCGTGTTCCCCGCCTGCTGATTAAGGACGAGCGTTTCAAGGGGCTTAGCAGCGATGCCAAGCTCCTGTATGGATTGATGCTTGACCGTATGGCATTATCCATGAAGAATGGCTGGATTGATGAAGAAAACAGGGCATACATTATTTACTCGGTTGATAACGTCATGGAAGATTTAGGATGTTCAAAGCCAACGTGCATTAAGATTATGAGGGAACTGGACAGTGAGAACGGCATCGGATTGATGGAGAAAAAACGCAGGGGGCTTGGAAAACCGGATATTATTTATGTCAAAAATTTTGCTTCGGCAGAGGAAAAAGAAAGTGGGAACACTGATAATTCCACAGAAGTAAAAAATTTTTACTTCAAGGAGGAAAAGAATTTGACTTCTGGAAGTAAAGAAAATGAACTTCAAGAGGTAAAGGAAGAAAATCTTTTTACTTCAAGAAGTAAAGAAATTTTACCTCAAGAAGTAAAAGAAACTGACTTGCAGAGGGAAAAAGATTTTACTTCTGCAAGTAAAGAGGTTGAACTTCAAGAGGTAAAAGAAGTTTCCCCTAATTATACTGATTATAATTATACTGATTATAGCCAGACTGAAAATAGTCAGACTAACAATAATTATACTGATATGAGTGATACCAATCCTATCAATCAATCTGTGGGAAGCATGGATAGCAAAGGCACACAGGAAAAAGATAACAGGATTGATGAGATTGATGCGATAGATGAAACAGACGCATATATGGCACTGATCCGTAAAAATCTGGAATATGAACACCACATGAAATATGACCAGTACGGCGATAAGGAGATGTATGAAGAAATCTACGAAACTGTCTGTGACGTGGTATGCGTGAAGCGGAAAACAATCCGCATCAACGGGGAGGATTACCCTTATGAGCTTGTAAAATCCCGTTTCCTGAAGCTGAACAGCAGCCATGTGGGATATGTGATGGGCTGTATGAAGGGAACGGTTACGAAGATAACAAATATCAGGGCATACCTGATCACTGCGCTTTACAATGCCCCCTCAACCATGAGCCATTATTACCAGCAGGAGGTGCAGCATGATATGTATGGCGGAGGGTGGGCAGAGAAAGGGATTACTTAACAAAAAACAGGGCAGTTCAATCTTTTTTCTGCCCTGTGTCCGGTGAAAATTCGGCGATGTCATTCAGGGAAAAGCCTTCGCCTAAGATATTCAGTATCATGTTCAGCGTGTGGGTGGTGACGGACTGGTTGGTTTTCAGCCGCTGTATCTGTGAACGGCTCACACCGTAATGGGTATAGAGGCTGTACTGGCTGATTCCGTTCTCCTTTAAGGTCTGGAAAAGTTTGTCGAATTTAATCATAATATGCGGTATTTCCTTTCTGTTTGTCTTTGAATATGTATAATTATGCTCCTATAATGGAGATGGCTATAGTTACCAAAATCGGAGATTAAAAGAAAAGGAGTAAAGGGATATGGACAAAAAAGAACTGCAAAAAAAGTATGAGGAACAGGACGGCATGGGCAGGGAGCTGTTATTGGAAAAGCTGGCTTTCTGCAAATTTGCTGACAATTATGATTTTGAAAATTACTTCAAGATAGGCGAATTAAGCGACAGCGAGCTGCTCTGCCTTGCCAGTTTCCTCTATCATCAGGAATGTTACCTGATGCTGATGGATATGATGAACCGTTATAAAGAGAGGTTTATTTTAGCTGACAGTTCCCAGCTACAGGAGTTTGAGCCGGAAGATGCCCTTATGGAAAGGCTTTCAAGGATTGGCGTACTGGCAGACGGAGAAAAAGCAGGCTGAACCTGTGGGTGGGAAGCAGTGTTTCATAAAAACAGTGGGAATAGAAACAGTATGAGCCTGCCAAAGTGCGGCGGGTGGCATTTTCAAGCCTTGCAGGAAGTGTGATTATCTTTTCAATCACACTTCCTGCAAGGTTTCAGGAGGTACGGAGGGTGAAGCCCTCTGTCTTAAAAAAATGATAAATTGGGAACAGCGTAAGGGCGGTTATGAGTCAGCAGATTTGTAGCCGTCCTTTTTATTGTTTCCGGGCAGTATATCAGGAAACGGGAAGTGAGGGATTGTATTGGAATCATTACGGGATGTAAAGAGGGCAATGGAGCGTGAGGCAAAGAAAGGGAGCTGTCCGCTTATGTTTGACAGGCTGGAGTTTGGCAGCAAGCCTTTCCAGCCGATTACGTCAGAGGAAAAGCTGGACGAAGTGCTTGCATGGATGTTAAGGATAAAGACTTTCCGGCAGTATGCGGAAAAGACCATAATCAACAACGTATATATGGACTTGGATATGCTCTGCAAAAAACCGCAGTTTAAGCGTACCCGTTCCGTCATGGACAGGGAGGGGATTTATGCAAGGGTACAGCGGTATAAAAAGCGGTTACAGCCGGATTATGACAGGGGGCTTTGTCTGGAAACAGTGCGGTGCATCTTCACGCTCCCGGAGGGGGAGGCGGAGAAATACCAGCTGACCCACAACGGGCAGGAAACCTATGCCTTTATCATGTCAAACAAATATATCCTCGGTCTGTTTACTTATTGTGAAGCAGCAAGGAAATCGGCTTCTGCGGACGGGGTGGAATATGGACACCTTGCAGAACCGGAACAGAAAATTGTGCTGCTTGACGGAGTGTGGGATGTACTGTTTCAGGCGCTACTGCTTGATGATGTGGAATACAGCGGCAGCGGACTGTCTGCCAATCTCCACACAATCTACTGTTTAAATGAAAAAGGATGAACTTCTGGACATAATGTCAATCCTTCTGCGTTGCAGAAGGATTTGAAGTGAAAAGGGAATATATGCAGGTTCATAAAAAGATAAGCAGATTGAGAAGTTATTTTGAGGCAGTATGGGTGTCTGCCCGGTTTTACTTTATGCTTCGGAAAATGAACAGGCTACGGGCAGAGAGTACGGAAAACAGGCAGGGGATATTCTGGCGTATTTTATGCAGCCTTATGTCCGTGCGGGGTATTTTTACTTTCATAAGCGGATATGTGGAAATGATGGAGGGAAATGCTGGGGGCATAAAAATGATGATGGAGGGTACAGGAACCGCAATGACAGCGGCAACGATGAAACAGTACGGCGGGGTTCTTATGGGAACAGAAATGAAGGAAAAAAAGAGGATTAAAAAATTTTAGACTGCTTCTGGACACAATGTCCAGAAGTGGAAAGGAGAAATAAGTGTATTTAAAGGAGAAAATTATTTATTACATTATCTGTCGGGGGATTCCGCCTTAGTGCATGGACTTTCACAGGAACATAACAGGGAGGTGCTTAATGCAGGAGGAAGTCACACAGAAAACAATCGCCCTTGTGGTTAAGACCGCAAAATTAGATGCCGGTGTGCTGAAAGCTGCAATGAGGATGTACTTAAACCACCATAAGCAGAAGGCACAGAAAACGCATGGGAAAACCTCTGTGAAAAAGCTCATTGGCAATGGCGTGGGGGTATCGTCGATTGAAGTCACGGACGGCAACATCAAATCTTTTGAGCGTGTCGCAAAAAAGTACAATGTTGATTTTGCCATAAAGAAGGACAAGACAACCGAACCGCCGAAATATCTAGTCTTTTTCAAGGGCAGGGATGCCGATGCGGTGGCACAGGCATTCAAGGAATTTGTTTATGGCAACGAGAAAAAGAAAGGCAGGGTTTCCCTGCGGGAGAAGCTGAAGCATTTCAAGGACGCAGTATCGCAGGACAAGAACCGGGAACGCAGCCGGGAGAAGAAAAAGGACAGGGGGCAGAGCCTATGAGCAAGATTATAAACGGCATAGCCAAAGATTTAAAATCAATCCCTGAAAAACTCAAGGCAAAAACCGGGAATATTGACAAAAAGAAACTTGTCCTGATGAATCTGCCCTATGTGCTTTCCGGATATTTCTGTGATAAGATAGCGTGTCTGTGGCGGGTATCGCCGGGGCAGGACGCTTCCGCAAAGATGATGGCGGTCATGGCGGGGATGGAGGGCTTATTTTCCAACCCGTTACCGAGTTTCTACCCAAAGGATCTGCTGATAGGCGCAGGGTGCGGCATTGCGCTCCGCCTTGTGGTGTATTTCAAAGCAAAAAACGCCAAGAAGTTCCGGCACGGCATGGAGTACGGTTCCGCAAGGTGGGGCAATGCAAAGGACATAGAGCCTTACATGGACGCTGAATTTGAGAACAATATCCTGTTGACGCAGACGGAGAGGCTGATGATGTCTGGCAGACCAAAACAGCCAAAGTACGCAAGGAATAAAAATATCCTTGTCATTGGCGGTTCCGGTTCCGGCAAGACACGCTTTTTTGTTAAGCCAAACCTGATGCAGATGCACAGCAGCTATGTTGTCACAGACCCAAACAGATAAGTATAATAGGGTTATAGGGAAGCGCGCACCCTCAACGAAAGGAGGTTACACACCATGAAGAAGCAGGCAGAGAAAGACAAACTCACCGCCCTATACGAAAGACTTTCCCATGACGACGAGCGGGCAGGCGAATCCGTAAGCATTGAGAACCAAAAGCGGATTTTGGAGGACTACGCAAGGAAAAACGGCTTTTCCAATATCCGGCACTTTACAGATGACGGAATCCGTGGAACTACGTTCAAGCGTCCGGGGCTGGACGCTATGTTAGAGGAAATCCGGGCGGGGAACGTGGCGACTGTTATCATCAAAGACCAGAGCCGAATCGGGCGTGACGTGGTTGAAGTGGGGCTATTAAAGCGCACCTTTGACGAGTACCATGTGCGTTTTATCGCCGCAAATGACAACCTTGACACCGCCAACGGCTTTGATATTATGTCTATCTTCCGTGACGTGATAAACGAGTGGTACGTTGCCGACACCAGCCGCAAAATCAAGGCTGTTTTCAAGTCCAGAATGGAAAAGGGCTTGCGCTGTTCGGGCAGTGTCTGCTATGGCTACCGCGCTTCCAAAGAGGAAAAAGGCGAGTGGGTGATTGACGAGGAAGCCGCCGCCGTTGTGCGCCGTATCTTCCAGAGCGTCCTTGCCGGGGAAACCATAGCCAGCATAGCAAAGGCACTCCGCACCGAGAAAATCCCTATCCCGTCCGAGCATTGGAAACGGACAGGCGAGCCAGTCCGGGCGGCAAAATACACAGACCCCTACGCATGGTCAGCGACCACTATCGGCTACATACTGAAACGCCCGGAATACACAGGGCGCAAGGTATTAGGGAAAACTGTATGCGAGAACTACAAGACCAAGAGCAGCCGCAAGACCGCGCCGGAGGAACAGTATATTTTTGAGGGCGCAATCCCCGCCATTGTGGACGTGGAAACGTGGCAGACCGTACAGAAGATACGGGAAACGGTACGCCGCGCACCTAAACGGCAGAACGCCCCTAACCGCTTGACCGGGCTTCTCTACTGCGCCGACTGCGGTTCAAAACTCACACACCGCTACAACCTTGTACAAGGGAAATGGATTGAGGACGCTTTCATCTGCTCCGGCTACCGCCATTTAATCCATGACTGCACCATGCACCATATCCCCACGGCAAAGATTGAAGCCGCCATTCTTGCCGTTATCCAGCGGGTGAGCTGGTATGTGCGGCACAATGAAAAAGAGTTTGCCGAGCGTGTCCGGGAAGCGTCCGACCAGAACCAAGAAAAAACCGTCAAAGAGTGCAAGCAGAAAATCAACAAGGCACAGAAGCGGCACAAAGAGCTGGACGGGCTTGTGAAAAAGCTGTACGAGGGCAACGCCACGGGCAAGATACCCGACAAGCACTTTACCCGGCTACTTGCCGAGTATGACGAGGAACAGACCGGGCTGGAAACGTCCATAGCGGAATGGCAAAGGCAGATAGAGAGCTGGAACGCCGACAAGCTGAAAACAGACCAGTTTATCCAGCTTGTGAAACGCTATACCGACTTCTCCGAACTCACAACACCCATGCTCAACGAGTTTATCGAGAAAGTGATTGTGCATGAGGGCGAGGGGCGGGGGAATGACCGCCGCCAGCGGATAGACATTTATTTAAACTTTATCGGGGCTTTTGAAGTGCCCGCCCATATCGTCACCCCGGCAGAGGTGGAGGAACAACGCCGCCAGCAGGAGGAACAGGCGGCAAAGGAAGCACGTTCAAAGGAGCTGGAAAAGGCGCGGTATGAGAAGCGCAAGGCAGAGAAACGGGCATTTACCGCAAGGAAGAAAGCGGGGCTTCTCACGCCGGAGGAACAGGAAGCTGAGGAAAAGCGGCTTGCACATAACCGGGAGTGGCAAAAGGAATGGCGGGAGAAACGCAAAGCCACAGAACCGCCCAAGCCGCCTAAGAAGAAATCCATAAAGGAGCTTATGGAGATTGAAAAAAATGGGGCAGAACTTACGCCGGAGGAAACGGAACGGCTTGTGGAACACCGCCGGAAAAAAGCCGAACAGCATAAGGCGTGGCGCGAAAGGCAGAAAGCCGGACAGCCAAAGACAAGGACACTCAAAGAGCTTGCCGCCGCCCAAAAAGAGGGGGAATCCTTAACACCGGAGGAATCAGCACGACTGGAAGCCCACCGAAGCCGAAAGAAAATCGCAAGGGAGAAACTAATACAGCAAGCCAAAACCGACCCGGCAGCGGCGGCAGAACTGGCAAAGAAACGGGCGTATCAATCCGAAGCCACCAAGAAATCCCGGCAGAAAATGTATGAGGAAGCTGCCACTGGAAACCCGGAAGCGGTGGAACGCTATGAGAATTACCTTGCCGCAAGGAGGGAAGCATACCACATGAAAAAACAGGAAGCAGAACGAAGCGCATAAGGACTGAAAAACAAAAGGCGCATTGTGGAAATGTGCATAACAGGCTATGGAATCATGGATAACTCTATTCACAGCACATGGAAAAGCTAAAGTGCAGCTTTCCCACGTCCTGCAAACAGAGTTACCCACAATTCCATAAGACAGCCAGTTATACACATTACCAACAATGCCGACTACTACGGAATCCCTCTCATTCATACATCAATATTACCTACAATAATGCTGATGTAATTCGTATATC